>JAFYWD010000206.1 GCA_017558205.1 Lachnospiraceae bacterium
CCAGGGATCCTGGTTCTTACTGCTGCTGTATCGTTCCCAGGCAATTGCCAGCCCAAGCCCAAGCGCCAGCAGATAAAATAAAAAATAACTGCCGCTTTCTCTGATATCTTCAAAGGAGGTAA
Organism: Lachnospiraceae bacterium; assembly: GCA_017558205.1. Classification (GTDB taxonomy): domain Bacteria; phylum Bacillota; class Clostridia; order Lachnospirales; family Lachnospiraceae; genus SFDP01. Next base: position 123 of record JAFYWD010000206.1, read on the forward strand.
TCATCAATTCAACAATCTGTGTCATTTGTTACCCTCCCTTTTCTCTGCCATATTTTTCATTGCTGCAATAAGAAGGAGCATAATTCCAAAAATCCCCAGGGATAGCAGGAGCATAAGCACTCCCCATTTCAAACCGGCTAAAAAGACAGTGCTTCCGAAAATCAAAATCAACTTTAATACTGCCGGCCAAATATCCAGGCCCTGATTTTCCCTATCAAAATTATGTCTCAAATATTGCCCTAACAGACGATACAATACAATAATCATCATAGGAATTACAATAGACATTACCATAGTTTCTCCCGAATATCCGTAATAAAGCTGACTGTAGCCTTCACTTCCGGGATGATAGTCTCCGGAGAGATAAAATAACTCAATAAATATGATCAGCCAATAGGTATAATTCCGGTCTCTTTCAAACAACAGGCTCCCCAGCTCTGCCATGGCAAATAAGGAAAAAACAAAAGCTGAAATATTTCCTACAAGAGTAACTGCCGCTGCAGCAGAAAAGCCTGTCCAATGACTGACAGCCCCATACCAAAAGGGCAGGGTAATCAGCCTTCTTGTAAAAATAACTCCCAGCTCCAGAGGCTGATGAGTAAAAGGATGAAACTGATTCATGGTATCTGTCAACAGAGTAACTGCTGCCGTTTCTATCACAGCATCATTCCTGTTGCCCTGCCACTGGGTCTGCATTACCCAGAAGACAGCCAGCAACAGCTGCAATAAAAGATAGGGCTTTCTGTCATGAAAATTATTGGCCTTCCACTCCTTCAGCCTCTTACTCTCTCTTATCAGTTCTTTTCCACAAAAACCTAAGGATAACAGAGAAATGACACCATACAAAAATTCCAGAATTCTTACACATTCCCTAAAACTTCGGCCTGAAAATTGGCCGATAAAAAAGACAATCCCCTGGGAAAGAAAAAGGAAAAAGAAACCAGTCAGATGAATCCACCATTGACTCGCCTCTTTCTCCCCTCCTATTTTACATAATAACCTTCCGGACAGATAGATTACTATCCAAAGTAAAAACAATGCTATCATTTCTGTTGTATTCCGATCACATTTCCTTGACAAATTTACGATTTTGGGTGTAGTATACCACATTTTACCCTAAAGGTCTACCGTATGCTAAAAAACCCCTTGTCTCTTCTTATCTTATCAGCTAAAACAACGATATACTCACTGTTGGTCGGTCGTTTTTTTCCTGTTTCCCGGGAAAATCCAAATAACTCTTCCCAAAACTCCGTATTTCCTCTTTCCCAGCTGACTTCTATGCTGTTTCTGATAGCTCTTTCCACCTTACCGGGACTGCATTTATACTTTTTACCAATTTCCGGATATAAAAGCTTTGTAACGCTTCCTACCAGCTCCAAATCATAAACTGTCAGCCACACTGCCTCTCTCAGATAGTAATATCCTCTTAAATGGGCCGGTATTCCCAGCTCTATCATCATTGCTGTAATATCATCCCATAGTACCTCTTCTTTTTTTCCCTCTATCATCCTGCTAATCTCCTTTGTTTTCCTATAAGATATGCAGGCTTATTTTAACACCCTCTTATCCAAAGAAGGTGATACTTTCTTCGAAAAATTTCGACATTATTTTCTACGGAAGCCTTCCTTTAAGCTGTCTCCCCTCAGCTCAAGATCATAGCGTTCGTAAGGTACTCCCGGAAAGCTGTGATACCCTATCTGCCCCTGGGTTAAAGGCACATAAAACTCCTGTCCCTCCCATTTATAGGCAGCAATTTCTCCTGCCTGATAATCCATCTGCATAACATAATGATCCAAATGACTGAATTTTATAATATCCTCAGCCAGATTCTTTCCCTTAAGTCCCAGGAATGCCAAAAGACAAAGACCGAACAGCAAATAAGATTTTTTCCGGTTTTCCAACAAAATTTCATACCAGAGAGCGGCTGCAAAAAAAGGAAATGCCAGGATATAAATATACCCGTACCGCACCAGGGGAGTTGACAATTGCCAGAACAAATAGCCGGCAATCAATACCAGTCCCATGAAAATCATGGGATATTTCTCTTTTCTTTTCTTCCGGACAAATAATAAGGCTGCCAAAAGTATCATGCCTATGGCTGCCACAGAAGATAAGACCCAGAGCTTTTCCAAGGTTTTCAGAGCTGTAAACCAATCAGGCAGCCACTGACTAATAGGAGTATCCTTCAGCATTACATCTGTCATTCCCTTGGCATAGACCCGGATTTCTTCACTGTCATACTGAACTTCTCCTATAGGAATTTCCCAGTCAAAGTTAAAGAAATCCAAGGATGCCAAAGGATATACCAGCCAGCCGGATAAGATTATATTTCTGGCCAGATAAGGAAATACCGATATGATTCCTGCCAGCAGATAAATTCCGATTTCCTTCCACTGTTTTTCCTTCAGTAAAGCCACCACCGGCTTTATCACCAAAAGAAGCATAATACCTGCTGACAGCTTAATGGTAATGGTTACTGCCACCAGTACACAAAGCAGGCTGTAGGGAGTAATATCCTCCTCCTTCTTTTCCACCAGCTCTACCCACCGGATAATTAAAAAGAATAAAAATATCATGGCAAAATAGTCGGAAGCCGGCGAGATCATTTCCGTAAAAATAATACTTACATAAAATAAAGCCGCCACTTTCAAAAAATCAGACACCAGGACTTTTTTTCTCCTGAAAACTGCTGTAGCCTCCAGTCCCTTTATGGCTAACAGTAACGCCATATAGCCTGCCACCGTATGCAAAGAGACAGGTAAAAGAAAATGAAAGCTGTAAAGAGCTGTCAATAAAAAAGCACTGCTGTTATAGGCCAGACGGCAATGTAAATTGGCCAGCCCCGGCACTACCCCGTATTCTTCAATCCAACGGATTGCCTGGGCATGATAAAGTCCTGTATCAAAATGAAGATAACCACGGCTGGTTCCATAGGAAAATAACAGCGCAAGGAGTAAAACCCCCAGGATTTTCCCCTTATTGTCCCATAATTTCTTTTCCTTTAAAAAGATACCAAGCTGTTCTTTTCCCAGAAAAATTACAATCAGACAAAAAAGCACCATGCCAATATTGGCCAAGGCCCCTATTCCCGTAAACAGACTAAAGATTCCGGCATAGACAGTGGCTGCCGCCAGTCCGGCAAAGGTAAGGGAAAGAACCTCATTGATGGAATATCCCAAAAAACGTTTTCCTGCCATTCTAATCCCAAACCCCATAAAAAAGGTAGTAATTCCTATATAGATAAAGCTTAAAAATACACTTAGCATAATTTTCTCCCTAATAATACAACTGATGCCTGTAGTAAACAGTTATATGGCTTACTCTTTCTTCCATGACCAATCAACAAAGTGATTGGTCATGGCTGAACTGTTACACACTTATCGTTATTCTTAATAAAAATACTTTTGTTTTTTTATTAAATATATTATACTTAAAAAGATAATGTTGGGGAATGATAGATACAAAAGATCCTGGAGAATTGTGTGATGAACTTTCTTATGTCTTTATTTGAAAATAAAATTTTAATTTCTTCTGCCACCGGCTGGGTAATTGCCCAGGTATTAAAAACCTTAATTTATACTATTTTTAATAAGCAGTTTTTACCTGAACGTCTGGTAGGAGGCGGTGGTATGCCCAGCTCCCATTCAGCTACCGTTTGTGCTTTGGCTACTGCTACAGGTATTCAGTACGGCATTTCCGGCTTTGAATTCGCGGTTACTGCTATTTTTGCCCTGGTAGTCATGTATGATGCCATTGGTGTAAGACAGGAGGCAGGTAAGCAGGCAAAGGTATTAAATGATATGATTGATATCTTTTTACACATGGGTAAGGATATGGACATCGAAAAGCAGCTGAAGGAGTTTATCGGACACACTCCTTTACAAGTAGCTGCCGGTGCTATTCTCGGTATCCTTACTGCCTACTTTATTATGCTTTAACTGCACACAACTTATATGATAATTTTTATTGCCCCGCCTTAGGTGGGGCATTTTACATTTAGTAAACTTTTATCCAAAAGCACTTATTCCAAAACATATAGGTCACAGTATAACAATTCCCTTACTTTTTTCTTCGTTGAAAGCTTAGGATTTTTTTCCAGCAACTCTTCCATCAGAAGCTGTCCCTCATCCATACGTGAAATATATACGTAGATTTTCTCTGCCTGCTGTAAAATTTCATCCTCTACGGGAGCCTCATTCCTTAGGTTTACAAAATAAATCTTTTCATATTGCATCAACTCTTCCGATTCATCCCAAATCATCCATTCATTGATAGGATTATATCCGAATACTACTGCCTTTTCCTTATTTTCAGCAGCAAAGGCTACATTCTCCTTATCCTGCTCATAAAGAAACTGTACCCTTCCCTGAGACAAAGCATAAAGCTGAAAGCCTAAAATCACACAGCCCATACCTGCTACTATTATTCCCATTTTTTCCGGTAGCCATGTCTTTTTATTTTCTCCTGCTGTAAGAACCTTAGACAAGGCTTTTAACAGATAGTATAAGGCTGCCAGTAAAAGCAGCATACAAAAGCCGTATACCGGAAGCTCATACCTGTTTGCCTCCTCTGCATTCAGAAGAGCAGTTTTGGCCACGACGAAAAAATATCCCATGGTAACCCATAAAACATGAGGTACTGCCAGATCAGCCAGTCCCTTTCTTTGTTCTCCCCCATACTTCTTTTTCCAATAAAAAAAAGTGATAGCAAGAAGTATCAGCAGGATTAACAGTAACTCCAGGGAGCCTCCGAATACAGAATCATTCATTAAATCCGCAAAAAATCCTAAACGCATTCCTGTATTTTTCAGATCAAAAAAGGCACCTGCAGCCTCAGTTCCCCGATAGCCTCTTAAAATATGACGAAGGCTGGCAGGATAGTAAGCAATCCCAGCCATAATAGCTGCACAAACTACCACTCCGTACAGAATACTTCCCTTTAGATTTTTTCTTCCCCACCATTCTGCAAGACAGGTAAAGGCACAAAGAAAAAATAAAAAGACAAGAAAATAATAATGGGTTAAAAACCCTAAAAATACCAAAAGAAACAAGACTGCTGCTTTCCCCTTGGTCAGTCTCAGTCCCCTTTTCCAGAACTCTGCATGCCACAGAGTCACTGCCATACACCAGACTGTTAACAGCATATACATTCTGATAAACGTAATTCCGCTTAATACCCCAGGCTGAAAGCCATACAACAGACAAAGAAGAAGTGTCATTCTTTTATTATCTGAAAAAACACGGCTTCCTATGGCTGCCAGTAAAAAATAGCTGATGATAAAAAGAACAAGGTTAATTCCCAGCCCGCTCCATTTGGAAAAACTGCCCGGAAACAGGGAGCATACACCATGCAACACATAATAATAGAAAGGCGGATGTACATCAAAGCCCTGCATTTCCTTTACTAATCCAAAGCGCCAACCCTCTCCTTCACGTACCATAAACTCACTGAGAATTTCTTTTGTATCCTTCCAGGCCCTGTCCCCCGGCACCAGGCCGTATGTCTTATTGGTGGAATAATAGGAATAATATTCATCATAATGAAAGCCTGACTTTTTATTACAAAAGTAAACAGCTGTCAAAACCTGAAGCATTAGTATGAAAAATAAGGCTCCCATCCAAACCATCTTTTTTTCTAAAAAGCCTTCCTTCATCCCTTCTCCTTTCCAAGGCTAAAGCTAATATAAGCTGTCGAAATACGATTGCTTCTCTTCCTTTGGTATCTTACGATTTATTACTCAGCCTTTTAAATGGTTTCCATATATTCTTTAATGGCTTCCTCCCAGGTAGCAAACATATGGCCATTGGTCATTTTAAACATATAATTTTCCAAAACAGAATTGGCCGGTCTTTTGGCCTGCTGAGGATAATCTGCCAGATATTGGGCTGTAGTAACATGCTCTACTGTCATTTCTTTTCCCGCCAGACGGAAAACCTCCTCTGCAAAATCTGCCCAGGAGCACTGCCCCTCACAGGTTGCATGGAACAGTCCGTAATTATCAGTAAATAATAAGGAATCAATTCCCTTTGTCAGCTCTAACGTACTGGTAGGTGTTCCAATCTGATCGCATACCACCCGTACCTTATCATTATTCTCTGCGATACGAAGCATTGTTTTTGCAAAATTCTTTCCGTCTCCATAAAGCCAGGCGGTACGGAGAATAAAATGACGATGACAAAGCTCCTTTACCATTTTTTCTGCCGCCTCCTTGGTGGCTCCGTATACACTGGCAGGACCGGTAGCATCCGTCTCATAATAAGCCCCTTCTTTTGTTCCATCGAAAACATAGTCAGTAGATACGTGAAGCAGCTTTGCCCCTGTTTCCTGTGCCGCAATTGCCAGATTTCTGGGACCTATGGTATTTACTCGAAAGGCCAGATCACGGTTAGTCTCACAGGCATCTACTGCCGTATAAGCTGCACAATTAATGATAGCATAGGGATTTACCTGCTTTGCCAGCTTCATTACTTCTTCTATATTAGCGATATCCAGCTCCTCCACATCTGTATTAACAAATTCAAGGTCTGTTCTGTTCCCGTAATATTTATTAATCGCTCTTCCCAGCTGTCCGTTACAGCCTGTCACAATAATTTTCTTCATAGCACTATCCTTTCATTTTACTTAAGTTCTACCTATAAAAAGTAGTTCAAATTGAACTACTTCGACTTATACTAATATATCACAGAAACGAAATCCTGAAAAGTAACACAATTTTTCTTAGAAACGTGACTTAGTTACAGAAAATAGTAATGATTACTATTATTATACATTCATACAAAATAAACAATTACTTTTAAGGAGGAAATAAATATGTTTGATTTAACATCTAGAGTTGCAGTAATCACAGGAGGTTCATCAGGATTAGGTGTTCTCTTCGCTAAGGCCTTGGCAGGACAGAACGCTACCATCGTTCTTTTAGCCAGAAGAGAGGAGAAGCTGCAGAAGGTTGCTGCTGATCTGGAAAAAGAATACGGAAGAAAGGTTGCCTACTATGTATGTGATGTAACAAATAGTGAGCAGGTAGCTTCCATCGCTGAAAAAATCGTTGAAAAATTTGGAAAAATTGATATCGCAGTAAACTGTGCCGGCGGAGGAAATTGTACCTGGGCAGATAAATTAACAGATGAAATGTGGCACAAAACAATGAGCGTAAACCTGCACGGAGTATTCTACTGCTGTAGAGAGTTCGGTAAGGCAATGATTAAAAACGGATACGGAAGAATTATCAATGTTTCTTCTATGCTGGGTTCTGTTGGTATGGATGTAGCCTTCGGTAACGGCATTGCAGAATATGCAGCTTCCAAGGGCGCTGTAAATAACCTGACACGTCAGCTGGCAGTTGAATGGGCACAGCACGGAATCACTGTAAATGCTTTAGCTCCCGGCTTCTTCGCTTCAGAGGTTTCTCCGGTAGGAAATGAAGAATTTGACCGTTTCTTAAAAACTAAATGTCCTATGAAGAGAGAAGGACATCCTCATGATCTTGATTCTGCCGTAGTATTTCTGGCAGCAGATGAAAGTGCTTATATTACAGGACAGATTATCGGTGTAGACGGTGGCTGGACAGCACTGTAATTTCAGATATCTAAGAAATCAAATTAAAAGGAGAAACATCATATGAATTCAAATAAAAAATCGGCATTTCATTATGCCTGGGTGGTTTTAATATCCACCATAATAATGAATTTCTTTTATTCCATAGTTTTCAGCTCCTTCGGCGTATATGCCGCATCAGTGCTGGAAGCTAACCCGGGAATCAGCAGAACTGCTTATTCCATTATTCCTACCCTACATTCTCTTTTCTCTACTGTTTTTCTTTTATCCTATGGAAAAATAGTACAAAAGATTAGTTTTAGAGGAGTAATTCTGGGTGGCGGGCTTTCCATTGCCATCGGTTACTTTATTTACTCCTTTGCATCCAATATTGTTGTGTTCTATATTGGTGCCTTCTTTGTCGGCCTTTTCCCGGCCTTCTGTTCTTCCACAACCACAGGTTCCTTAATTAACCGCTGGTTCGGAAAATTAAACAGTACCTTATTAAGTATTTCTATGGCCATTGGTGGCTTTGGTGGTACTATCGGTAGTACTCTGGTGGGAAAATGGCTTTCTACCATCGGATATAAGGCCAGCTTCCGTAACATGGCTATCCTTATCGCTGTGGTAGTAATCATCTTATTCTTCTTTGTAAGAAATTCACCGGCAGATAAGAATACCGTAATGCTTTGGGCCAGTGAAGAACAAAAGAAGATTACAAAACAGGAGGATCGTCCCGGTTATACCTTAAGGCAGGCTATGAAAACCTATAATTTCTGGGCTATCGCGATCTTCTTCGTATTATATTCTGCTGCTTTCTATGCCGCTTATGCCAATGTAACACTTTACATGGCTGATTTAGGCTGGGAGCCGGCTTTATACGGTGCCGTATTCGGTGTCGTATCCGTAGCCAATGTTATTGCCATGGTTCCCGGCGGTTATGCTGCCGATAAGGTAGGATCCCGTATTACTGTGTTGATCTTATGTGTACTCTATGCAGTAGTATGCGTCATTTTAGGATTTACTACTCCTTCCGTAGGTATGATGTACCTGGTAACTGCTCTCATCGGAGTATGCTGGTTATTTGCAAAGGTTTTACATACACCCTTGGCTCTTTTATTCGGAAGCAGAGATTCTGCCAGCATTATTGCTATTCTTACAGCAGCAATTACCATTGGAGCATCCATCGGAATTCCCGCAGCCAATATTATCTATGATATGACAGGCTCCTATTCCGGATTATTTAAAGTATTATTAATTGTTCTTGTAATCGGTCTTATCCTTGCCTTTACTGCTATTAAACCCATTCCCGGTGCAGATAAGGTGGGAGGACCTGATGGATTAAAATAAAAAAGAAAGGATCAAAGACAGCTTATGGGATATGCAGCACTTATTTTCGGCTTTCTTTTACTGGCCGCCCTTTGCTTATTCAATATCAATGCAGTAGTTGCAGCCTTTGCAGCAGCCTTTTCGGTTGCTGTACTGGCCTCCCTTCCGCTGACCGAGGCTTTGATCGATGTATTTTTTGGTAGGTTTGGTACCATTGCCGGCAGTATGTTCCCCATGTTTTTATTCGGTTCCATTCTTGCCAAAATATACACCGGCAGCGGTGCAGCCTACTCTATTGCCGAAACAGTTGGTTATCACCTGTTCCGTTTTGCAAAAACTGAAAAACAAAAATATGCACTTGGATTTTTATCCGTTATTTTTTCAGCTGCTATTATCTGCTACGGAGGTATCAATGCAGCAGTAGCTCTCCTTACTATTTATCCTATTGCCCTGAATATATTTCAACGGGCAGGAATTCCGAAACGCTTTATTATGGGAGCCATCTGCGGCGGTGCTTTTACCTTTGCCTTAAGCGGTCCCGGTTCTCCCCAGCCTACCAATGTGGTAGCCATGGAAATCGGTACTTCTTCTGCTGTAGGTCTTGTAGCAGGCTTTGTAGGGGCAATTGTAGAAATTATCGTAATGGTAGCTATTCTGACCTTCTTATGTATCCGGGCAACTAATCAGGGAGAAACCTTTGCTCCCGGCCCTAAGGATATTTTAAATAATAAAACCGATAAAAAAATCGGATTTTTCCGTTGTATTCTGCCTCTTTTGGCTTTATTAATACTTTTTAATTATTTTAAACTCAATATTGCTCTTGCAATTTTACTTAGCTGTGTAGTTGCTGTCATGGTTTTCTATCCGGAATTAAGAAAAGAAAAAATTCTTTATTCCCTAAATGAAGGTGCCTTTCAGGCGCTCTTACCCACAGTAACTATTGCAGGTATTAACGGTTTTGCGGCTGTAGCACAAACAGTACCGGAATATGAGAAAATCATTAACGGTCTTCTCACTTCCTCACTGCCTCCTGTATTAATGCTGATTCTTTCCATTGCATTAATTTGTATGATTACCGGAGGCTCTACTACAGGAGCTCAGATTGCATTACCTGTGATCACCCCCGTTTTAACAGGATTAGGCTTAAGTCTTCCCTTTATCCACCGGGTAGGTACCTTTGCCGCCACCATGCTGGATTCCATTCCCAGCAGCGGTGCCATTATTATGGCAATTAATATTGCCGGACTGAAAATGAAGGAGGGTTATCCCCCGGTTTTTGTTTCCACTATTATCGCAACAACGGCAGGAACCATAGCTGTGGCTTTCACCATGAGCCTGTTTCCCATGCTGCCTTAACTGTTTTTCTTTAGAAAGGAGATACTATGAAATATTTAGATATAAAAGGACTGACAACCAAGGTTTCCGATATCAGCTTCGGAACAGCTACCTCTACTTTGGAGGAGGAAGAAAAAATCCATGCCATGCTGGACTATTACGTAGAACAGGGCGGAAATTATATTGATACTGCCCGCTTTTACGGAAGGGGCAGCGGAATCCAGCATACAGAAGAAATTCTGGGACGCTGGCTGGCAAAAAATGATAATCGCAGTAAGGTAATTATCGAATCAAAATGCTGTAACCCTTATATTGACCGCAATTTAAATGTATTTGAAGAAATTCCCCGTGTAGGACGTTCCTATATGTATGATGATATTTTATTTAGCCGTGATAAGCTGGGAGTAGAAACTATTGATATATATCTGATGCACAGAGATAATCCCAATGTTCCCGTATCAGAAATTATGGATACCTTTGAAGAATTTTTAAGAAGAGGCTGGATTAAGGCCTACGGTATGAGTAACTGGCGTTTCGACCGCTTTGTAGAAGCCTATGAGTACTGTGAAAAAATGGCTTACCAGGGTCCCAGTGTTTACAGTCCCTTCTTCAGTCTTGTAGAACTGGAACGTCCCTGGTACTATCGTATTCCTCCCTTCAATTCCAAGGATCTTGCCTGGTTTGAAGCTCATCCCGATGTTACGATTGCAGCCTGGTCTGCCCAGGGAAGAGGCTTCTTCGGAGATTACCCTCAGTATGATCCTAAAAACGCAGATGCCTTAACACGTATGGCTGTTCTTACACCTACCAATTATGCCAGAAAGGAAAGAGTAAAGCAGCTGGCTGAAATCAAGGGCATTCGCCCTTCCCAGATTTCCCTGCTTTATGTACTCAGTCAAAAAGCTTCCGTGGCTGCCATTATCGGTCCCCGTTCCAATAAAGATATCGATAATGTATTAAATGCCAGTACACAGCTGCTGAGCCGGGAAGAAATTGATTACTTAACCTTGAAAAGTGATTCTCTTCCTTATACCAAATAATTTTTCTCAATAAAAAAGCTGCCATCCGGCAGCTTTTTTATTGGTTTTAATATCTAAGTGATTAATAATTGGTATGAGATCTGGAGCCTAAGCCTAAACGGTTTAAGCCGGAGAAGATACCTCTGATGGAGGCTCTTGTAATATTGCTGGATACACCTACACCATAGGTAATTCTTCCGCTTTCTGAATCCATCAGATGGATATAGGCTGCCGCCTGGGAACCGGAACCTGATTCCAAAGCATGCTCTTCGTAGTCCAAAATCTTCACTTCAATTCCCAAATGCTGACGTAAGCCTCTTCTTACCGCATCAATAGGACCGTTTCCTACAGCCTTAAAGGTTTTTTCCACTCCATGATCTGTAAAGAAGATTTCTATGCTGGTATCAAAAGCTTTCCCTTCACCATTGGAGTCTGTAATATGGATACGTCTGAAGTGAAGCGGTTCTTTTTTATCCAGGTATTCTGCCTTAAACTGCTCCATAATTTCTTCCGGAGCAACTTCTCCCTTTTTCTCGGAAAGCTTCTGAATAATATTGGCAAATTCCTTATGCATTGCTTTGGGAAGCTTGAAGCCAAAATAGGTATCCATAACAAAGGCAACTCCCCCTTTTCCTGACTGGGAGTTAATACGTACAATGGGTTCGTATTCTCTTCCGATATCTGCCGGATCAATAGGAAGATAGGGTACCTGCCAGTAAGTATTTTTTCTTTCCTTCATGGCATTTACGCCCTTATTAATGGCATCCTGATGGGAGCCGGAGAAGGCGGTAAATACCAGCTTTCCTGCATAAGGATGTCTTGGATGAATAGGAATTTTACAGCAACGCTCGTAAATATCAATAATTTCATTAATATGTTCAATCTCAAGACCGGGATTAATTCCCTGGGAGAACATATTATATGCCAGGTTCAAAATATCCACATTCCCTGTTCTTTCACCGTTACCAAACAGGGTTCCTTCCACTCTGTCAGCTCCTGCCATCATCGCCAGCTCTGCAGAAGCCACCCCGGTCCCTCTGTCATTATGAGGATGAATACTTAAAATAATACTTTCTCTGTCTTCGAAATGATTATTCATCCATTCAATCTGGTCTGCATATACATTAGGTGTATTCATTTCCACGGTAGAAGGAAGGTTGATAATAATAGGATTTTCTTTGGTAGCTCCCCAGGTTTTCTGTACGGCAGTACAAATTTCCAAGGCAAAATCTACCTCTGTTCCGGTAAAGCTTTCCGGAGAATATTCCAGGAAAATCTTACCGTCAAATTTTTCTGCTCTTTCCTTTACCATCTTAGTTCCCTTAACGGCAATATCAATAATCTCTTCCTTAGACATACCAAATACTACATCTCTCTGTAAGGTAGAGGTGGAATTATAAATATGTACAATAGCCTGCTTACAGCCCTGAATGGATTCAAAGGTTCTGTCAATCAGCTCTTCCCTGCACTGGGTCAATACCTGAACCTTTACATCATCAGGAATCATATTTTCTTCAATTAATCTTCTTAAAAAATCATATTCAATCTGACTGGCTGCAGGAAATCCGATTTCAATTTCACGAAATCCCATATTTACAAGAAACTGGAAAAATTCAATTTTTTCTTCCACTACCATGGGATCAATTAACGCCTGATTACCGTCTCTTAAGTCTACACTGCACCAAATGGGTGCTTTTTCAATTTCTTTGCCCGGCCACTTTCTTTCAGGAAAAGAAATTACCGGATTCTTTTTGTAACGATTGTAATTTAACATAATAATCTCCTCTTTTTCCTTTTTTAATATAATAAAAAAATCCACCTGTATTCCTACAGGTGGTCTAAATTTATTCTCCTAAACCGCTTTCAACAGCATTTACTAAGGCTACTAATGCTTTTTCTTCATCTTCACCTTCACAAATAAATTCAATTTCGTCGCCGCACTTAATACATGCTCCTAATACACTGAGAACACTCTTTGCATTAGCCGTATTACCCCTGTAGGTAAATGTTATCAATGATTTGTATTGCATGGCCTCCTTACATAGGATTCCTGCGGGTCTTAGATGTAGCCCTGTTGGATTTTTAATGACTACCTTCTGGCTTACCATACCCTTACCTCCAATTTCCCCCTTATTTTTACATCTATGGTTATCATAGCATGTATATGGGATTTCCTCAAGCTTTTCTTAATTAAAACATTGTATTTTGAATCAAATCTGCTAATCGTTTTGCCTCTTCTTCAATTACCTGCTGATCCTTTCCTTCAATCATAACACGTACCTTAGGCTCGGTTCCTGAAGGACGGATTAATACTCTTCCCTCTCCGGCAAACTTCTCTTCAATTTCCTTAATCGCTTCTGCAATTTCAGGATAATCCATATAATTTTCTTTTTTGTGATTTGCTACCTTGGCATTTACCAATGCCTGAGGCATTACCGTCATAATAGAGGCCAGCTGTGACAAAGGTTCCTTTGTTTCCACCATGACCTCCAGCAAGTGCAGGGCACTGAGAAGTCCGTCACCGGTAGTATTTTCTTCCAGGAAAATAATATGTCCTGATTGTTCTCCCCCAAGACCGGCATCAATTTCTCTCATTTTTTCTAACACATAGCGGTCTCCCACCTTTGTCTGCTCAATGGTGATTCCCTGCTTCTCTGCCATAAGATAAAAGCCAAGGTTACTCATTACCGTTGCAACAATGGTATCCTTTTTCAGTCTGCCGCGACTTTTCATATGATTACCTATGATAGCCATGATCCTGTCACCATCGATAATATTACCTTTTTCATCTACTGCCAGCATTCTGTCTGCGTCACCGTCAAAGGCCAGACCTACATCTGCTTTTTCATATACCACTCTTCCCACCAGCTCCTGCATATGGGTAGAGCCGCAATTTGCATTGATATTGGTACCATCAGGATTATTGTGAATGGCTATTACCTGAGCCCCTAGATCCTTCAATGCTTCTACTGAGGTATAAAAGGCTGCACCTTCTGCACAGTCTACTACAATCTTTAATCCGGAAAGATCTACCGGTACCGACTGTACTGCATGGTTAATGTATTCTTCCCTGGCATCATTTCTATATTTTATCTTACCCACTCCGTTACCTGTTGGGAATTTTACTCCTGCCATCTGGTTATGAATCAGTGCTTCAATCTCATCCTCCAGACTGTCAGACAGCTTATAGCCATCTCCATTAAAAAACTTAATTCCGTTAAACTCCACCGGGTTATGGGAAGCAGAAATCACTACTCCCGCATCTACCTTATACTTCTGTGTTAAATAGGCAATCGCCGGTGTGGGTACTACCCCCACATATACTACATTGGCGCCTACACTGCAGGCACCTGCCATTAAAGCATTTGCTAGCATATCTCCTGATATTCTGGTATCACAGCCAACCATAATTGTAGGCTTATGATTTGTTTCCTTTGTTAAAACATAGGCTCCTGCCTGCCCCAGCTGCATAGCAAGCAAGGGAGTAATTTCTTCATTGGCTACTCCTCTTACGCCATCTGTTCCAAATAGTCTTGCCATTTCAATCTCCATTCCGCCACCTTCTGTCAGTGGCCTATACCTATCCTGTTAAATTAAAGTATTATATTCCCTATTTTTTTGACGTAATTTTAATGGGTACTACTGTATCCTCATTAATCCATACACCTTCCGGCAATTGAATTATACCGGAAATTTCATAGGTTCCGTCAGTTAGTTCCGAAAGTCCTTCTTCTTCCATGTAAAGTGCTATATCTGCTTTAACCCTTATGGCTGTTTCATCCATTTCTTCTATTGCAGATTGGAATCCTATCAGACTTAAGGGAAACACTCTGTTTTCTGCCGCAATTTCTGCTTCATATTCAGCAGGAATATTTTCTACTAAAATATCCTCCACCGGATATGGGTACTCAATAGCCACTTCCTTTTCAACTATGGCAGTAGCTTTAATTTCACCATTAAAGTTTTTATCTGCAAAAATAATGGTATCAGGCAGATACTCCTTCAAATCAATGGTAGCCGTAACATTTTCCCTGGCTCCCGTTAAATCCAAAGCACCCTCTACCTTAATTTCCTTCAGATTATTAAATACGGTATTCTTTCCTGCTACTAACACAGTTTCAGGCTCCTGAAGCATTTTCCCAATATAACCATAGCCTCTGGCTTCAATTCCCTTAGGAACCAACGTTACCGGTACTTCCTTCGTTCCCAGGATTACTGCAATACACTGTACCTGGTTAATACTGGTGGTCAGGCGTGTATCTACAATACGTTTTCCCTCATCATCATATAATTCTATGGGCAGCAGCATGCTGACATCATCCTTGGCCCCTGCCAAATCCAGACTGACTACTGCTTTACTGACTTCTTTTACGACGGATTCCGGTCCTGATACATTTAAAGCATTTTGCTCTGTACTAACCTCTCCCAAAACATAACCTTCTGCCGCCCGGTTTTTTGTCTCTATTTCAATAATCTTTTGAACTCTTAAAATATCCTCTACCTTTACCGTTATAAATTCTTCACTGGCACTCATGCTTTCGATCTTATCTCCACTGGTGCGTACCGTGGATAAACGGATTGGTACCTGATTATTTTCATCTAATTCCTTCAGGTCTGCCGTAGCTATAATATTAGTAACGTTAAAGCTATCCATTACGGAACGGTTCCCTCTGACTCTTACAGTAATCTGGTCAGAATGGTCTGCCACCTCTACAAACTTTCCTGCTGCAGTCATCACATTCAGGTTTTGTAACTGAACCATAACGGTATAATCTTTACTCTGATAGGGGTCATTAATATTGATGGAAATCATCCAAAGAGCTGTGGCAAATAAAACTGCTATGATCTTCAATTTCAGATTATTGGATAACTTTTCTTTCATCTTACCTATTTCCCCTGGTTTCTGCCCTGATTTCTTTTTAAAATTCTTCTCTTCTTATCTTCCTTCGGTTTATTCTGTATATTGACTAAATATCTTTCAATATCCTCTGCCTTTAAATTACGGGTAAGCTGTCCCTTGTAGGCAACGCTGATTTTTCCTGTTTCCTCCGATACAATGAGAGTCATAGCATCACTATGCTCAGAAATTCCTACACCTGCACGGTGTCTTGTGCCCAAATCCTTACTCAGCTGCATATTGTCAGATAAAGGCAAATAGCAGGTAGCAGAGGATATCCTGTTGCCCTTTAAAATTACTGCTCCATCATGAAGGGGAGTATTGTGCTCAAAAATATTAATTAAAATCTGGCTGCTGATTAAAGCATCCAGCTTAATTCCCGTATTTTCATATTCTGTCAAAATATCATTTTGTGACACCACAATTAAGGCTCCTGTTTTCACCTTACTCATTTCAACACAAGCCTTTGTAATCTCTTTGATTGTCTTATCAGAAAACAATCCCTCTTCAATAATTTTATTAAACTCCACAGGCAATAAGGCCCCAAAAAAATTCTTCTTTCCCAAGGTTTCCAAGGCTCTTCTTAATTCCGGCTGGAGTACTACTATGACTGCTATCACACCTATATATACTACGTTTTGGGCAATCCAGATAATAGTATTCATTTCCAGGAGGGCGGCAATCACATACATTGCCATAATGGAAGCAACACCCTTCATCAATACCCAGGCTCTCGTATTTCTGATCCACACCAGGATATGATACAGGATAACAGAAATAATGGTTATTTCCAGAATATCTATAATTCCCGGTCTGGGCATATATAGGTTTGTTAAATTTTTTTGCAAATACGGGATGATGTGTTCCATTTACTTCTATTCCTATTAAGGTCTATTTTATTTCTATCTGTTAAGCGCCTTCACAGCTGCTTTTATTCTTTATTCTCTCTGTTTGCTGCAGTACGTGAAACGCCATTTGCCGTTTTAATGGTTTTGGGAGTTTCCATATTTTGTGAGTTTTTCAGTCTGACAGGTGCTCCGGAAGACATACTGGCTCTTGGTACCTCCTGCTTCTGTGAAGCCTTTACGGTACGCCCTTTGATCTGCCGGTTAATTCTTTTTACTTTTTTCTCAGGTGCCGATAAAATATTTTTAGGTACCGCTTTCACATAATAATAATATTCATCATCTTCAAACTGTACAATTTCTGTTCTGCTGTAATCCACATTAAATTCCAAAAATTGGATAATCATGCACACTCCCAGGGAAACAACCGCACCTATTACCATAGATACCACAGAAAATTTAAGGTCGAATAAAAATTCGCAAATCAGCAACAAAACAACACTGACGGAAATTCCTGTATACATGGCAATATTCCAGCTATGATCCATGGAGCTTCTCCGGATAGCATATACAATAATTAATGTAAGTACAAATACGATCACTGTAATGAACATGGCCTTGTTGTCCAAAATCCCATCCAGCATCACTTTCAGCTTCTGTGAACCTGTCTGTGCATCAGTAGCCGAAAAAATTGCAATATTATCAGACATAAACTTAATAATAAAATATACAATAGTTCCACAGCTTAAGGAAATCGCTGATAAAGGTGCTGACAACAGACCTAAGGCTACCGGCATAATAAAAGGCACCTTTAAAATAAAACATAAGGGTGTCAGCAGAACTACCAGAGTATCCTTGGGAGAATACCTGAAATATAAGAAGAACATAATGGCCAACACTGCCAGCATTACGATGGCACATTCCAATGCCAGGGCATAAGTGTGCATCAGCACATAAAGGGCTGATACAATAACAATAAAATTCTTAGGTAAGAATGAACAGGTTAATGAGATTACCAATACCACCGCAACATGCTTCAAAAGTTCCATATATCCCATATAGTTGTTAATCATAAGCAGGGATATCAAGGCTACTGTAAATTTAATTAAAGGGTAGAGATAAATCTCATTTTTTACATAAAAATTTTTTAAGGTTTCTCTTAGTTCTAATAAAGCAGTCATGAAAACTTCCTTTCAGTTTGTATTTTTACTCTTTCTCCCTTGACCAATCAGCAATGTAATTGGTCAGGCTGAACTGTTACTTCAGTTTATTCTTCTTCACCGTACATACCTGATAATTTTTTCAGATTGGAATAATATAACTTGGAGCTCTGTAAGGCACGGTTATACTGATACAGAGAAACAATATAGGTTATCACTGAAAATATCAAAATAAAAACGACGTAAATGATCAGAACACTTTTTACAAATTGAAATAAATCCATCTGATAAATTTCCTTCATGAACAGTTCAAAATCATATAATATATACAAACCAAATATAATTGCAAATACAATAGAATTGGCAATAAAAGCTTTCAACAACTGTAAGCTGATGTAATCACTTTTAAAAAAGCATATAATATTTTTATTCTTTTTATGTCCTCCTTCTTCATAGGCGGCCATTCGTGTCATAAGCTTTACACGTTCTTCCCTTACCATGTAAAAATTACCTTTCTTATTTATCTAAGAATCTCATTTTTGCCCCATCACGGCTATCCTTCTTGGGCTGTACTGTAGGCGCTGCAGTTCTCATGGCAGACTGAAGCATGTTTGTCATGCTAGTCTTACACTCTCCACAGAACCTGCCGCTTTTAATCATACGTCCGCAATGCTCACAATTAATTCCTATGGGTGATTCATCAGATAAGGTCAGTCTTTCTTCTCTCAGCCACTGACGGATCTGATTAGTACTAACCTCACAAATCTCTGAAACCTCATTGATGGTTGAACCCGGATGTTCAATTACATATTTTTTTACTGACTGAAACTTTTCCTCTTCCTCTTCCCTACATCTGGGACAAAGTACAGGACCCATTACATAATTAAAAATTCGTTTACACTTTCTACAATTTTTTACGTTCATGATACCCCTCCTTCTGTTTTTTATAACCCCTGACCAATGGACACAGTTAAAAAATAGACCTGTGTAATACCGGCCTCCTTACATACCCTCGCCACTGCATCCACTGTATTACCTGTTGTGTAGATATCATCTATAATAACAACTGTACTTAATTTTACATCATTTCTCCCTAATAGAAAAGCCTTTTTCAAATTATTTTGTCTTTGTTGCCCATCTAACTCCTTCATCGGACGTGTATTTTTAGTTCTTATCACCAAATCGGTAACTACGGGAATTTTCCAATATTTTCCCAATTCCCTTGCAATAAGCTCCGCCTGGTTATAACCTCTTTTTCGTCTTCTTTTCTTATGGATAGGCACAGGAATTAAGGCCTGGGGCTTCCAGGCTTCCCGCTGGTTTTTGAAATGATGAGCCATATATCTGCCGTATACCCGTGCATATGCTTCCCTTCCCTGATATTTAAAACGATAAAGCGAGCTTTTGATAAAGGTATATTCAAACAATGCAGCTCCCCTGGTATACTCATGCTCTCTCCGGCTGCAGTCAAAGCAGAATTCCTCCTCCTCTTTTACCGGCTTTCCGCATTTGCAACAGCCCGGTTCCTTTACATAAGTGATTTTTTTTTCACATTCTTTGCATACAAGATCCCTTCCCCAGGGTAAAACTTTGTCACAAAATGCACATCTTGCCGGATAAAGCAAATCCCATAATAGTTCTTTTCTCAAAGTACTCCTTCTACTTCTCTGATTCTTTCCCTCAATCCTGTATATCTTTCATTTTCATTATTGTTAATAACCATATCCGCCACTGTATTACGACTTCCTAAAATGGTAAGACAGCTTCGTGCCCTTGTAACCCCTGTATAGAGCAGATTTCTGTTAAACAGCTGTTTCGGTCCCGTTAATAAGGGAATAATTACTGCAGGATATTCACTCCCCTGTGATTTGTGAATAGTTATAGCATATGCTAATTCCAGCTCTTCCAGACCGGAAAAGGGATAATTCACTCTTCTTTGGTCATCAAATTCTACCACCAGTACCTGCTGATATTCTAAAATTTCTTTTACAATCCCCACATCCCCATTAAAAACACCTACTCCCTTATCAATGGGAATATTATATTTACTTACAATTTCCCACTCTATCTGGTAGTTATTCTTAATCTGCATCACCTTATCTCCTACCCGAAAGATCGTATCCCCGTATAAATGCTCTGACTTTTTTTCATCCTGTGGATTTAAGTATTGCTGTAAAATTTTATTTAAGGTGATAACTCCCAGGCTCCCCTTTCTCATAGGTGTTAATACCTGAATATCAAAGGGAGTAATTTTACAATAGCCCGGCAATTTTTCCCGAATCAATTGTATCATATGTTTGTAGATAACGTTTACGTCATTTCTTTCCAGAAAAAAGAAATCCTTACTTTGGTTATCCATTACCGGCAGCTCTCCCCGGTTAATCTTATGGGCATTCACTACAATGTCACTTTCTGTAGCCTGCCGAAATATTTTTTCCAAACTTACTACGGAAAATCTTTCCGAGCCTATTAAATCTGATAAAATTTGCCCCGGACCTACTGACGGCAGCTGATTGACATCTCCTACCAATATTAATCTGGTCCCCGGTGCAATGGCTTTCAAAAGTGCCTGAAAAAGATGAATATCTACCATAGACATTTCATCGATAATAATTACATCTGCTTCTAAAGGGTTCTCTGCGTTTTTTCCAAAGCTGGCTCTTTTATTATCTTCTGCCAGCCCTCCATTTAATTCCAGTAAACGATGAATGGTTTTCGCTTCAAAGCCTGTGGTTTCCGTCATACGCTTTGCTGCCCTTCCTGTAGGTGCAGCCAGGAAGATATCCAGTCCTTCTTTTTCAAAATATCGCAGCATCATATTAATAGTTGTTGTCTTACCGGTCCCAGGTCCCCCCGTCAGTAAAAACACACCGTGAAGCATTGCTTCTGCTACCGCTTTTCTCTGAAGTTCATCTAAATCTATTTCAAGACGCTCTTCCAGATCCCTAATTTTCTCTATCAGCTGTTGCCGGTATTCTTCTTCTAATTCCGGCTCTCCATCAGCCTGGAAAACCTCTCCCGCTGCATTAAGATCTGATAGTAATTTGGCGCAATTAAGCTCTGCATAATAATAAGAAGAAGCATATACCCGTACTCTGTCCTTTTCCGTTTTTATGACCAGCTTCTTATCCATGGCAAGATTAGATAATTGTATTTCAATATTTTCTGTTTCCAACTGTAACAAATAAGCTGTATTACGAAGAAGGATTTCTTTGGGCAGATAGACATGACCTTCCTGTGCTGCCAATAGCAGGGTATATAATATACCGCTTCGTATTCTGTAATCAGAATCTGTCTTAATCCCTATTTTTCTTGCCAGCTCATCTGCAATTTTGAAACCAATTCCATGGATATCCTCTGCCAGTCGATAAGGATTTTCCTGCATTACTGCATAGGTACCCGGACCATAGGTATCATAAATCCTGATTGCCAGAGTACCTGAAATCCCAAATTTGGATAAATATACCATGACCTCCCGCATTCCTTTTTTTTCTTCCATCTGCTCACAGATTTCTCTGGCAATACGTTCACTGATTCCTTTAATTTCTACTAATCTTTCAGGTTCTTCCTCTATAATTCTGAAGGTGTCCTTTTTAAACTTTTTAACAATTCTTTTTGCCAGTGCCGGCCCCACTCCCTTAATTGCACCGCTTCCAAGATACCGTTCCATGCTTTCTTCATCCTCCGGCGGTACTATCTGATAGGACAAAATTTTAATCTGGCTTCCGTAAAGAGGGTGTTCCGTCTCTTCTCCCTCAATGAGCAGATGATCTCCCTGATCTATCTGTTCCAGGGATCCAACACAGGTAATTTCATCACCTTCACTGATTAAAATCAGTACTGTATAGCCATTTTCAGGCTTCCGATAAATGATATGATCTACATATCCCTTGATTTCCATTATTTCCTCCGCTACACAAAATAGCCACTCAGATGAGTGGCTATTTTCTATAATCCATAATTACGTTTCATTTGCTCGTACAACATTTGTGCAATTCCCAGACCCTGGGTATCTGCAGCGGTATTTGTCAAGTCCTGTAAAGCAGAGTCCTTAAAGTAATCTACTAAAGCAGTAGTACTCTGGGAGCCTTCCTCATTTTTAATAATGGTTTTTTCCATCTGCTTAAATACCTGCTCCATAAAATATGCTTCAAACTGTTTACAGACATCCATCAGCTCGTCATCTGTAGCCCTGGTATAATCTTTAGAAACAGCCTGTGTCATCTTAGAATTACTTGCACTGTCTATCTGTTGATTCAAATAATCACCGTATATACCACTTAATCCTGAAATATCCATATTACTCTCCATTCACAGTATCTCAACTGTTATTTATCCTATCTCTTAAGCTCTGTACCATTGCCAATTTCATAACCGGCAACAGCTCCTGTTAATGTAACAGTTCAACCTTTGTCTTCCTGTTACCTACTAATGCCTCACTGAATCATCCGGCCAATTATCGTTTTAACTGATTAGCCTGCTGTAACATTTCGTCCGTTGTAGTAATGGCTCTGGAGTTCATCTCGTATGCTCTCTGGGCCACAATAAGATTTACCATCTCATCTGCCACCTGTACACTGGAGCCTTCCAGATATCCCTGGATTACTTCACTTTTTTGTACGTTATTATTGGTAGCCTCGTTAATGGCAACTCCGCTGGCCGCAGTAGCTACATACATGGTGCTGTCAATTTTTTCCAAGCCTGAGGGATTGGTAAACTGGAAGACACCAATCTGTATATTCATAGGCTGTGGATTATTATTAGCATCAGGATAAGTTAACTGACCATCTGCTGTTACCTTAATTCTGGAAGCCACATAGTTATTGTTCAGAACAATAGGACGTCCCTGGGTATCCAATACAGGAAGTCCATCGGAATTTGCCAGCATCATTCCGTTATTCTGAGCTGTGGTAAACATAAAGTTTCCGTTTCTTGTATATACGGTTTCTCCATCCTGGTTTCTTAAAGCAAAGAAACCTTCTCCATTAATGGCAAATGCCGTATCACTGATAGAAGCCAGCATACTTCCCTGCTTAAAAACAGAAGTAATGGCTGAGTTTCTTACACCCAGACCCACCTGAGCTCCTACCGGCTTATTTTCTCCATTGGCAGTTGTAGTCTTTGCCTGAATAGTCTGATATAACAAAGATTTAAATTCTGCCACCTCCGCCTTATATCCTGTACTGTTAACGTTAGCCAGGTTGTTTGCGATTGTATCTACATTTGTCTGCTGAGCAATCATTCCGCTTGCTGCTGTCCACAATGATCTTACCATATCCCTAATCTCACTTTCTTCTCTATTGGTATTGGTCTGTTACCTATATTATACTTTTCCCAACTGGTTAGCTGCTATTTCCAAGCTGCCGTCATAGGCTTGTACAATTTTCTGGTTGGTTTCATAGGCTCTTGATACGGAAATCATATTTACCATTTCCGTAACTACTGACATATTAGCCATTTCCAGATAACCGGACATAATCTTATAATCTCCGGCCTTTTCTTTAAAGCCGTCTACTGTCTGGAAATAATTCTCTCCGTAATGCTCCAGATAATTGTAATCCTCAAAATCAGTAATGTCCAAGGTTGCTACCCTAGTATTATTCTGATAAATATTTCCTGCCTGATCAATACTGGCCGGTTGCAAAGGATTCAGACGGATTCTTCCGTTAGTTCCCTGTACAAAATCCCCATCCTTTGTTACCAGATAGCCATCCTTATTTAAGGTAAAGCTTCCGTCACGGGTATATTTCAGAGACTGAACTCCCTTTTTATTGGTAAACTGAACAGTAAAAAATCCACTTCCGGAAATTGCCATGTCATAGGTATTTCCTGTATCTCTCATGGAACCCTGACTATGATCTGTATAATTTTCTCCAATCTTTACTCCAAGACTGATATCCCCTAACGGTCTGGCAAAATTCGGATCAGTAGTATCTTTAATTTTGTATGCTAACACTTCATCAAAGCATTGGCTGGTTGCCCCTTCTTTTTTAAAGCCTACGGTAGAGGCGTTGGCAAGGTTGTTTGTTAAAACATCCATTCTGTGCTGCTCATTAATCAATCCCGTATAGGCTGTATACAATCCTTTTACCATTTGTTTCCTCCCAATTTCATCCCTATTGGTGTCATTCCGGCTGATTATTCATCACGATAGCCGGCTAAAAATTCTACATATCTTCCTGTTCCTATGGCTACAGCAGTCATAGGCTCTTCTGCTGTCATGGTATTGATTCCTGTCTTAGAGCAAATCAGCTCCTCCAGTCCTCTCAGAAGGCTGCCGCCTCCTGTCAGTACAATTCCCCGGTCTGCAATATCTGCCGCCAGCTCCGGAGGTGTCTTTTCCAAAACAGTATGGATTGCTTCCACAATCTGGGAAGTAATATCCTTCAGTGCTTCCTCTGTCTCTTCAGAAGAAACACGAACAGTTCTGGGTAATCCTGTTAACAGGTTTCTTCCTCTTACGTCCAGGAAGTCAGGCTCTGCCCTTTTATAAGCAGATCCGATTTTTATCTTGATATCTTCTGCCGTTCTTTCTCCAATCAGAAGATTATGCTTTTTACGCATATATCGTACAATTGCTTCGTCAAAATCATCTCCCGCAACCTTGATGGAAGCACTTACTACTGTTCCTCCCAGTGAGATTACGGCAATATCAGAGGTACCTCCTCCGATATCAACAATCATATTACCGCAAGGCTTGGAAATATCAATTCCTGCACCGATGGCTGCAGCAATAGGCTCTTCAATAATCGAAACATCTCTTGCCCCTGCCTGATAGGTAGCATCCTCTACCGCCTTCTTCTCTACCTCTGTTACTCCACTTGGTACACAAACTGCAATTCTTGGCTTTCTCAGAGTTCTTCTTCCGATGGCTTTCTGGATGAAATACTTCATCATCTTTTCTGTTACCGTATAATCGGAGATTACTCCCTGGCGTAAAGGTCTTACTGCTACTATATTTCCCGGAGTTCTTCCCAGCATCAGTCTGGCATCCTCTCCGATGGCCTTAATCTTATTCGTATCTCTATCAAACGCAACAACAGAGGGCTCTTTTAACACAACGCCCTTTCCTCTGATATATACCAGAATACTTGCTGTTCCCAAATCTATTCCTATATCTGTATACTGCATTCTTTTTCCCCTTTCTACAATCTATAAATCTATTTCAAACGATTATCTTCTGTTCTAATAATACTATAACTTCACAATCGGTCTCCCCCCCGATTATGAATGCTTAAATATTATAACTGAAATAAATTTATTTTTAAAGGGGTTTCACAAAAAGTTAATAAAAAAAAGCACACAAACAAAAACGAATCTTCATTTTTGTTTACGTGCCTCCTTTTTCTACGTCTTTTTACTATATCGGACAGGGTTTTAAAAAAATGTATACCCTCTCAATTATAATTTTTTATTTTTTAAGATTTTTTGAGAATCCTGTCAATATATTTTCCTGTGTAGGACTCTTTTACCAAAGCTACCTGCTCCGGAGTGCCGCAGGCAACTACCGTTCCTCCCCGGTCTCCTCCTTCCGGTCCCATGTCTACAATATAATCCGCTGTTTTAATTACATCTAAATTGTGCTCAATTACTACTACCGTATTTCCTCCTTCTGTTAACCGGTGAAGTATTTCTACTAATTTATGCACATCTGCAAAATGAAGTCCTGTAGTAGGCTCATCTAAAATATAGATGGTATTTCCCGTACTTCTTTTACTCAGCTCCGTAGCCAGCTTGATTCTTTGCGCTTCTCCCCCCGATAAAGTAGTGGAGGGCTGTCCCAGCTTCACATAGGATAAGCCAACATCGTACAGGGTTTCAATTTTTCTTCGAATAGACGGGATATTTTCAAAAAAGGGAAGAGCTTCTTCTACCGTCATATCCAGAATATCATAAATTGTTTTCCCCTTATATTTTACCTCCAGGGTTTCTCTATTGTATCGTTTTCCCTGGCATACCTCACAGGGTACGTATACGTCAGGAAGAAAGTGCATTTCTATCTTCAAAATACCATCACCACTGCAGGCCTCGCATCTTCCGCCCTTTACATTAAAGCTGAAGCGCCCTTTATTATATCCTTTGGCCTTAGCATCAGGGGTAGCTGCAAATAAATCACGGATCTGGTCAAAAACACCGGTATAAGTAGCCGGATTAGACCTGGGCGTACGGCCGATTGGCGACTGGTCAATATCGATTACCTTATCCAGCTGGTCATAGCCTGTAATTTTTTCATGCTTTCCCGCAATGGTTCTGGCTCTGTTCAGCTTTTTGGCCAGGGATTTGTAAAGAATTTCATTAACCAAAGAGCTTTTTCCCGAACCGGAAACACCGGTAACGCAGGTCATTACTCCCAAGGGAATTTCCACATCTGTATTTTTCAGATTATTCTCCGTAGCTTTATGAACCTTAAGCCAGCCCATAGGCTGTTTTCTTTCCTTGGGAACCGGTATCTTAATTTTTCCGCTAAGATACTGTCCCGTTACCGATTCCTCTACCTCCATAATCTCCTTCGCAGTTCCCTGGGCTACTACACGACCTCCGTGACTTCCTGCACCAGGGCCAATATCTACAATATGATCTGCTGCCAGCATGGTATCTTCATCATGCTCTACCACAATCAGTGTATTTCCCATATCTCTCAGGTTTTGCAGGGTTGCCAGTAATTTATCATTATCTCTTTGGTGCAGACCGATGCTGGGCTCATCCAAAATATAGCACACTCCCACCAGGCCGGAACCAATCTGGGTTGCCAGACGTATTCTCTGGGCCTCTCCCCCTGATAAGGTGGCTGTTGCCCTTGCCAGGGAAAGATAATCTAACCCTACATCCATCAAAAAGCCTACTCTTGCCTTAATCTCCTTTAACACCTGCTTTCCGATAATCTGCTGGGTGGGAGTAAGGTGAAGTCCTTCCAGAAACCTTTGCAGCTTTCCGATGGAAAGTGTAGTAATTTCATAAATATTTTTATCTTCTATGGTTACTGCCAGGGAATCTTTTTTCAGACGCATCCCCTTACATTCCTTACAGGGAGTAATCTGCATATAAGACTCATATTCCGCCTTGGAGCTTTCAGAAAAGGTTTCCTTATACCGTCTCTCTACATTTTTTATCAGACCTTCAAAGGCAACGGGATAAACTCCCTCTCCTCTTTGTCCTTTATAATAAACCTTAAGCTCTTTTCCTCCGGTACCATGTAAAATAATATTTTTTATCTTTTCCGGATACTCTTCAAAGGGAGTTTCCAAAGAAAAATTATATTCCTCGCATAAGGCTTTTAAAATTGCATTACTGAAGCTTTTTCCGTCATTACAGGACTGCCAGCCAAGAACAGCAATGGCTCCCTGCTGAATGCTCATGCTAGGCTCCGGTATCATCAGCCGTGGGTCAAATTCCATCTTATATCCCAGACCAAAGCAACCGGGACAGGCGCCAAAAGGATTATTAAAGGAAAAGCTTCTGGGCTCTATGGTATCAATACTGATATTACAATCAGGACAGGAAAAGCTTTGACTGAAGGTTAAAGTATCTTTCCCCATAACATCCACCATAACAATTCCCTCTGACAGATGTAATACATTTTCTATGGAATCCGTAAGTCTGCGTTCAATTCCTTCTTTTACTACCAGTCTGTCTACCACGATTTCTATATTATGCTTAATATTTTTTTCCAGCTTAATCTCTTCATCCAGCTGGTAAAGATTGCCGTCAATACGGACACGGACATAACCGCTTCGTCTGGCCTTTTCCAGAACCTTTACATGCTCTCCCTTTCGTCCTCTTACCACCGGGGCCAATATCTGGATTTTTGTTCCCTCTTCCATCTCCATCACATGGTCTACCATCTGGTCTACCGTCTGCTTGGAAATCTCCTTCCCGCATTCAGGACAGTGGGGGATTCCGATCCTTGCGTATAGCAAACGAAAATGATCATAAATCTCTGTCACCGTTCCCACAGTAGATCTGGGATTTCTGTTGGTGGATTTCTGATCGATGGAAATAGCCGGCGATAAACCGGTAATTTTTTCTACATTAGGCTTTTCCATCTGTCCTAAAAATTGTCTGGCATAGGAGGAAATGGATTCCATATATCTTCTTTGTCCCTCTGCATAGATGGTATCAAAGGCCAGAGATGACTTTCCGGAACCTGACAAGCCCGTCAATACCACAAATTCATTTCTGGGAATATCCACATCTATTCCTTTTAAATTATGCTCCTGTGCCCCCCTGATTTTAATATATTCTTTCCTTGGAAGCATCTTAACTACTTCTGACATTCTTTCCTCCATCTATATATCTCCGATAATTTTCACTTAATTATTACTATTCAACACTCTTGTAAGCAGCTCATTATATCTCAGGCAGCTTTTATTTTCTGTATCTCAAGCAACTTCTATTTCTTTTTTCCTTTAATTTCTTCCAGGTTTAATTTTAATTCCACCATTTTATCACGTAATACTGCTGCTGTTTCAAAATCCAGATCTGCCGCTGCCTTTCTCATCTGTTTTTCCACATCGGCAATCAGCTTCTCCAATTCCTTCCTGCTCATGGATTCCGGATCCTTTTCAAACGCAATTTCTTCCTTGGCAATCTGCTTGGAAATACTGATTAAATCTCTTACTGCTTTTTTAATGGTCTGAGGCGTAATGCCATGCTCCTCATTGTATTTTTCCTGAAGTGTTCTTCTTCGTCTTGTCTCATCAATGGCAACCTTCATGGAGTCCGTAATTTTATCTGCATACATAATTACATGCCCCTCCGAATTTCTGGCTGCACGTCCTATAGTCTGAATCAAAGAGGTAGTGGATCTTAAAAAGCCTTCCTTATCCGCATCTAAAATAGCTACCAGGGAAATTTCCGGAATATCCAGTCCCTCTCTCAAAAGATTGATTCCCACCAGCACATCAAAAACATCCAGACGCATATCTCTGATAATCTGTGCTCTTTCCAGGGTATCGATATCAGAGTGAAGATATTTTACCCTGATTCCGATTTCCTTCATATAATCTGTCAGGTCCTCAGCCATTCTCTTAGTCAGGGTAGTTACCAGTATTTTATTCTTGTTATTAATTTCCTTTCTGATTTCAGAAATCAGGTCATCTATCTGGCCTTCTACCGGACGTACATCTACCTTGGGATCTAACAGGCCGGTAGGTCGGATAATCTGTTCTGCCCTAAACAGCTCATGCTCCTCCTCATACACGTTAGGAGTGGCTGAAACAAATAACATCTGATCAATTTTATTCTCAAATTCTTCAAAATTTAATGGCCTGTTATCTAAGGCTGATGGCAGACGAAAGCCATAATCCACAAGAGTAGTTTTCCTTGATCTGTCACCTGCATACATTCCTCTGACCTGAGGAATGGTAATATGGGATTCATCCACAATAATCAGAAAATCGTTCTGAAAGAAGTCGATCAGACAGTAAGGAGTTTCTCCCGGCTCCATTCCGTTCATATGACGGGAATAATTCTCAATTCCGGAGCATACTCCAGTCTCTCTTAACATCTCCACATCAAAATTTGTTCTTTCTGAAATTCTCTGGGCTTCTATTAACTTATCTTCCCCTTTAAAGTAGCGGATTCTTTCTTCACATTCTTTTTCAATGGCTTCGCAGGCTTTATTGATTTTTTCCTGTGGAATAACGTAATGGGAAGCCGGGAAAATCGCCACATGCTCCAAGGTTACATGAACCTTGCCCGTTAAAGGATCCACTTCCGTAATCCGGTCTATTTCATCTCCAAAAAACTCTACCCTGATCAGATAATCACCACCCTCTGCAGGATAGATTTCCACCACATCTCCCCGGACACGGAAACAGCCTCTTCCCACATCCAAATCATTACGGGTATATTGGATATCAATCAATTCCCGTAACACCTGATCCCTGTCCTTATTCTGCCCCGGTCGCAGGGAAACTATCATTCCCTGGTATTCCTCCGGGCTACCGATGCCGTAAATACAGGAAACACTGGCCACTACAATGACATCCTTTCTCTCGGAAAGAGAGGCTGTAGCAGAAAGACGCAGCCTGTCTATTTCTTCATTAATAGCGGAGTCCTTGGCAATATAAGTATCTGTGGAGGGAACGTAAGCCTCCGGCTGGTAATAATCGTAATAGGACACGAAATACTCTACTGCATTTTCAGGGAAAAACTCTTTAAACTCAGAGTACAGCTGCCCTGCCAGTGTTTTATTGTGCGCTATTACTAAAGTCGGTTTATTAAGTTTGGCAATCACATTTGCCATGGTAAAGGTTTTTCCCGAACCGGTAACTCCCAGTAAAGTCTGGAATTGATTGCCTTTTTTGAAGCCTTCTACCAAGGCTTCAATTGCCTGTGGCTGGTCACCGGTGGGTTTATATTCGGAGTGTAATTTAAATTTATCCATGATTTCCTCCTTTTTCACGATTTTGCTATGATTATCATCAGCCACAAATTCGTGTAATTTTAAAATTCATTCGTGTAATTCCCTGACTTTTTTCATGTACAAACCGGGCAAATCATCGTATTTTTCGCTTTACACGAATTTAGGTCACAAAA
>JAFYWD010000020.1 GCA_017558205.1 Lachnospiraceae bacterium
ATATAATAAAAGAGCTATTGTTTTGGTAGAATACCTATCTACTTTCACAACAACTCCTCACTTTTAACTCCTTAAGGAAAAACCTTCTCCATCCATAGACCGGATATCCACACGGATTTTGCAATTTGCCAGGGGCTCATAATTTACTTCCAGCGTATAGTCCACATTCAGCAGAATTCTTTTTTCTTCCTCTTCAAAATCTACCTTTTTAGCCTCTAAGCCTATCACCAGACTTCCGAAGGGGGTTCTGTAATCGGTAAGAGTTTTTTTATCCTCTAAAAACTCCATATTTACATTAATGGGTCCCTTTTTATGCAGATGCATTTCCCCTTCTCTGAATTTGATCATACTTTTTACCGGATCCTCTAATCCCTCCACAATTTCTTCAAAAAGAATGTAATGGGTATTATTTTTATTATAATATTCACCCTTTTGTATACTTTCTATTTTCTCTCCGTCCTGTCCTTCCTCGAATTGAATACCCCGGATGGAGATCATTACGTCTTTTGTCATTTAATACTCCTCTATATTAATTTGTTTTACTGCCAGTACTCCGTATTTAAATATGGTATTGGCAAAATACCGAAACTTATCTGCACCGTCACTTACAAAAAACTGATATTGATTTGTTCCAAGCATAGGCTTTTCATCCTGCAATAATTCTTTTTCCTGCAACAGATTTTTCAGCTCCAAGGCTGTTTCATAGGCAGGATTCACCAGCCTTACCTGTTCTCCCATGACTCTTCCTACCGTCCTTCGGATTAAAGGATAGTGAGTACAGCCAAGAATCAGGGTATCAATACCGGAATCAATCAACACACTTAAGTAACGCTGTGCAATCTCATCTGTTACCGGATCCTCCAGTAACCCTTCCTCTACCAGTGGTACAAATAAGGGGCAGGCCTTTCCGATGACCTCTGCCTCTGTTTTCAGCTCTTCTATGTATCTTTTATAAATTTCACTTCGGATAGTTCCTTCCGTGGCGATCACACCGATTTTTCCGTTTACGGTAACCTCTGCTGCAGTTTTTGCCCCAGGCTTTACCACACCTATCACAGGAATTTTGCTTTTTTTCTCAATTTTCTCCAAAGCATAGGCACTGGCAGTATTACAGGCAACTACAATTGCCTTGACCTGCTGACTTTCCAGAAATCTTACAATCTGTTCTGAATACCTGGTTACAATTTCCTTTGATTTTCCGCCATAAGGTACTCTGGCTGTATCACCAAAATATATAATTCTTTCCTTGGGAATCTGCCGCATAATTTCCCGTACTACCGTAAGTCCGCCTACTCCGGAATCAAAAACTCCGATAGGAAGATCCTTTTGCTTCAAAGCTTCCTTAAAATTCTCCTGGCTCATGTTAGATTTTCATCTTCTTTCTTCTATGATCCACTCCCATAATCTGCTTTTTACCTTAATTTTCCCTGATGGTGCATTAAGAATTTCAAAGAAATCTTTTTCCGGATTCTTCTCCTCCCCCGTAGATAAACAATAAGTCTGGGGGGTAAGACTGAATTCCGGATATAAAACACCCCAAAACATCAGGCTCATAATGGTAATAAGAATGGTCTCTTTTATTTCTTTCATATAAATTCTCCCCATATTGATTTCTCAAAGTATGGGCAGATTCTGAAAGGTTTATACCTATTTTTTTCCTCTGTCAATCCTGATCTGCTGCAAAATTACAACTTCCTGATTATCTATATGATCTTCTATGGCTGACAAAGCCTTTTCTTTATTTCCTTCAATAATGCCGTTGTATATTAGCTCATGCTCTGCTACCAGACGTTTATGCTGACTTTTATCCTTGATATATTCAAAGCGGTAGCGGTACATTTGCTCTGCCAGATTATTTACCATTTGAGACAGTCTCATGTTTCTGGTGGCTGCCACAATGATATCATGAAAGGCCACATCTGCCCTGGCAATGGTTCCGAAATCACCTTCCTCCACTGCCTTCTCAAAAGCAATGCAGGCCTCCTTTAATCCGGCCTTTTCCTCTTCTGTAATTCGTTCACAGGCCAGCTCTACTGAGAGATGATCCAAAACCTTTCTCACTTCCAGTACATCCTTCATACTTTTTTCCGTAATCTGAGCTACCTCCGCCCCTCTTCTGGGAATCATGGTTACCAATCCTTCCAGCTCCAGCTTCCTGATTGCTTCACGAATAGGTGTACGGCTTACTCCCAGCTTATTGGCAAGATGAATTTCCATCAGACGCTCCCCCGGTTTTAATTCTCCTGTTAAAATCCCCTGTCTTAGCGTTTTAAATACCACATCCCTCAGAGGTAAATATTCATCCATTTCATGCTGAAAAAAACTTCCCATAGCATTATCCCTTCTCTTTTGCCTTCTCTAATTATTATCTTCCATTTCCTCTACCACTACCTGTGCTTCTTTTGCAAAGGTAGTCAGTACACATTGTTCACAGTAACCTGTCTCCTTCATTGCTTCTAAGGCTGCCTCTGCTTTTTCCTTCTCATTGAAAATACCAAAAACAGTGGGACCACTGCCACTCATCATACTTTTTATTGCACCCTTTTCCTGTAAAATGCTCTCCAGATCTCCTATTACCGGATATTTGGCTTTTGTTACCCTTTCCAGAACATTCTCCATTAAGCTGCACATTTTTTCCAAATCACCGTTTTGGATTGCTTCCGTCATCCCGTCAATATCAGGATGATGCTCCAGAGTCTCTACATGGAGATTCCCATAAACATAGGCCGTTGATACGCTTATCCCGGGCTTGGCAATCACCAGATAACAAAAGGGAGGTGCCGGCAAGGGTGATAAAATTTCTCCAATCCCTTCGCTGAGAGCTGTTCCTCCTTCAATACAATAAGGAACATCTGCCCCTATGGTCACTGCCAGCTTCTTCAAATCTTCTGTTTCAGCCTTCAGATCAAATAAGCGGTTAATTCCCACAAAGGCTGCTGCCGCATCGGTACTTCCTCCGGCCATTCCTGCCGCAATAGGAATATGCTTTTCTAAAGTAATATGGATTCCTTCTTTTATATCATACTTTTCTGCCATTAAAGCTGCCGCCTTATAAACAAGGTTACTTTCATCACAGGGAACCATTTCATGGTCTGTAGAAAGAGAAATTCCAGGCTTCTTCTTTTTCTGAAAGCTTAGCCTGTCATATAAATCTACAGTCTGCATTATCATTTTTACATCATGATAACCATTTTCTCTTCGTCTAAGTACATCCAGACCCAAATTAATTTTAGCCATTGCATGTATGGTAATTTTATCCATGACCTTCTCCTCACTCTCTTACTAACCCTGCACCCAGGCCGGTAAAAATATTAAAACAATCCTACTGATAACTGTCCGATAAAATTAAGGTAACAGTTCAGCCTTCGGCTTCCTGTTACAAATTAAGCTTCTTTATCTTTGATTACTTGTATACAATATACACTAAATTGTATTTAATTATATACAATCTTTAAGTATTCGTCAAGAAATAGGAGGTCTATCCTAATATTTTTTCCTCTATTGCCGATATTAAAATTAGAACTGGTAATTATTTATGGAACGGGCAGATGTTCCTATTGATCTGCAGAATGGAGTCGCGTATGAGTGTAAATGGAATTACAACCGGTACCTGTGGGTACACAACCTATGAATCTAAAGTAAATGTTGCAAAAGAGTCCGTAAAAGAAACTGCTGCAACTACCGGCGTTATTTATGAACCTTCCAAAAAGGAAGAAGCTACAACTGCCAAAACATATAAGCCTAATACAGAACTAATCAATAAATTGAAAGCGGAAGCTGAAGCAAGAACTGCCCAGTTAAGAAGCCTTGTTGAAAAGATTATGCTGGGACAGGGAAATGCCATCGGTACTGCCGATGATATGTGGAGCTTTTTACGTACCGGAGATTTTACTGTTGATGCTGCCACAAAAGCCCAGGCGGAAGCTGATATTGCGGAAGACGGCTACTGGGGTGTAGACCAGACCTCCGATCGTATTGTTGACTTTGCCAAGGCTCTCACCGGTGGTGATCCTGAAAAAATCGAAGAGATGCAGGAAGCTTTTATTAAAGGCTTTAAAATGGCAGAAGAAACCTGGGGCGGCAAGCTTCCGGAAATCTCTCAAAAAACTTATGATGCCGTGCTGGAAAAATTTGCAGCCTGGAAAAAAGAAGCTACGGAAGGTACTGCTGAAGTTCAGGCATAATAAATTTATTAAGATAAAAGAACCGGGGACTTATCCCCGGTTTTTTTTATCTTACAAGTAAAATCTTCTGTCCGCTTTTCACAGCATCATTTTCCAACTGATTAATGCGTTTTATATTCTCTATGGGAACAAAATATCTTTTTCCCACCTCCCACAGTCCTTCCTCCTCCATCGCCCTGTATACCGCCATGGTAGGAAGCTCCTTCCTCTTTTCCTGAGATAATTCTTTCACCTCTATGGATTCCAAATACTCCTTTTCTTCGTTATTCATACTCTGAAGCTCTACCACAAGAGTAAGCTTCAATTCTATTTCTTCCCGATCCAATAAAACTATATTACATTGCTGTACTACTCCGTACACGGTGTATTCTCTTTTATTTTCTTCCCCACCTTCTGTCAATCTGTGCTGAAAGCTGACTTCTTCCCGAAGACTGCCGTAGGGCTCTTCCGCTTTTTCCGACTGATACAGGATTTTTAAAGGTAAACTCCCCTGAAGAATACTGCCTTCTTCCTCTCTGATAATCTCTGAGGATATTTCTCCTGTTTTCACATGGCAGATCTGTAAAATTCCGGGATAAGAGGCGGGAATCCTGATTCCCTTATTCAATCTCAGTTTTAGCGACTGCCTTTCCTCCTGCTTTGGTGCTATTCCTTTACGATATACAGGGATCAGCTCCTCCTGTATTCCGTAGATATCGGTAACCATCTCCGTTTCTTTTTCTTCATAAAGAAGAATCTCCGGAGCAAAATTAATTTCTGCCTCTAATATCCTGTCCTCACCATCACTATCCTGTCTTACATTAATTTCATAGCTTTGTATTCTTGGCCTGCACTTTTCCCATAATCCGGAATGACTTCCCTCACACTCCAGATTGGTGTTATGCTTCAGCGTGGTTTCAAAGCTTCTGATGGGCTCTTCTTCCTTCCCCCGGTAAAGCACAAACATGGTTGCTTCCCAGCCAATTACAATATTATCCTCTAAGGGTTTTATTTCCCACCGGTTGATTTCTAAGGATTTCCATAATACCTGTTCTATAGAGGGCAAGGTTCGGGGCAGCTCCGTTTCTTCCTTCATGCGCAGCAGCTCTTTTTTCTTAACTACCAAATTGGAAAAGGTCATTTTTTCTTTTTTTTGCTCCATTCCCGGTCTTATCAGGGCAGATATTATTTCTTCATCTCTGACTTCCCCTGCCTCCACCTGAAGGGATACCAGCGCCCTCATACTGAATTTCCTTCCATTACTGCAGGTAACCTTCATATCCTCTATCTGCTTTTCCACACTTACTTCATCGGCAGGCTCCATTCCTTCCACATTAATTTTTTCTTCCCATCCAATTTCTCCGGCAGTCTTATAAAGGATTCTCTCCTGTTCATCCGTCAGGTATAATATTTGATATCGAAGCTTACCCTTTAAATGCACATAATTTGTACCGGGATAAATTTCCTCTATCACTACCTCTCCGTCTTCCATAAGCAGCTTTTTAATATCCGGACTCTGTTCATTCAGCACCTTATCTTCTTCTATTACAAACTGCATTTTCTGTGCACATTTTATTTGTTCCCTATGTATATGGGACATTATTTTTTCCATAAAAAAACCTCCTGAATCCTACTAAAAAAGTATATGAATTCAGAAGGTCTCTTATGCCGGATTCCATGAAAAATCCTTAAGCTTTCCTTATTCCGGCAAAAAATGGTTTCTCTTTTTATTTTACACAGCCGATGATATCTGTAATACGATCTATTTTCTGCTGTTCCATAAAATCTTGTATACCTTTTACTACCTCTGCCGTAGCATAAGGATTCACAAAATTCATGGCTCCTACCGCTACTGCAGTGGCTCCTGCCATCATAAATTCAATAGCATCCTCTGCCGTCCCTATTCCCCCCATACCAATAATGGGTATCTTAACAGCCTGAGCAGCCTGGTATACCATTCTTACAGCAATCGGCTTAATGGCAGGACCTGACATCCCTCCGGTTTTATTGGCCAAAACAAATTTCTGTCTATAAATATCAATCTTCATACCTGTCAGGGTATTAATCAGGGAAATAGCATCTGCTCCGGCTGCCTCTGCTGCCTTTGCCATCTCACCAATATCGGTAACATTGGGGCTAAGCTTCATAATGACCGGCTGCTTTGCCTTCTTTTTTATTTCCCTGGTAATCTGCTCCAGAGCATCACATCTTTGTCCGAAGGCAATGGCTCCCTCCTTAACGTTGGGACAGGAAACATTGATTTCCAACATATCCACCTTAGTATCTCCCAGCTTTTCCACAACCTCCAGATAATCTTCTACGGTTTTTCCACATACATTCACAATTACCCTGGTATCAAACTGCTCCAGAAATTCCAAATCTCTTTCCATGAAAACATCAATTCCCGGATTCTGCAAACCTATGGCATTCAGCATTCCTCCA
The DNA here is from genome assembly GCA_017558205.1 of Lachnospiraceae bacterium. GTDB lineage: Bacteria > Bacillota > Clostridia > Lachnospirales > Lachnospiraceae > SFDP01. The sequence goes on from JAFYWD010000020.1 coordinate 6,606, forward strand.
TAAACCTCTGCTACTCTGGGAGTAGGATTCCCTGGCCAGGGAACATTGGCAACTCCTTTTGTCACTACTGCACCTAATTGATTTAAATCTACAAATTCCTGATACTCCATTCCGGATCCAAAGGTTCCGGAGGCTGTCATTACCGGATTTTTAAAAGTTACGCCTGCTATATTAATTTTAGTATCTCTCATATTCTTCTTCCTCTATATCAATTTTATATCAATATATCAATCTATATCATAATATCTTCTGCTAAAAACACAGGACCCTCTGTACAAATTCTTGCATTATCCACATGGGAATGATGGTCAATTTTTGTAGTCTTACATACGCAGCCTAAGCAGGCTCCTACTCCGCAGGCCATTCTCTCCTCCAGGGAAATATAAGCAGGTATCCCTGCTTTTGCCGCATATTCCTTAATTGCCTTCAGCATAGGCATGGGCCCACAGGCATAAATTATCTCTGCCTCAATTCCATTTTCCTTTACAGCATCCATAACATTTCCTTTGGTACCCACGGAACCATCCTCTGTTGCCACAGATACCTTTCCGTAATTTTCAAACTCCTCCTTTAAAAAGAGCTCTTCATTACGATAACCCAGCACAACATGACTTTCAGCCTCCAACTCCTTTGCCAGCTGCAAAATAGGGGGAACTCCGATTCCTCCCCCCATAAGAAGAGCACGCTTTCCCTTTCCTGCTTCCACCGGAAAGCCGTTTCCTAAAATTCCCAGTATCTGTATTTCGTCTCCGGTCTTTAAGGAAGAAAACTCCTTTGTTCCTTCTCCCTGTATTCTGTATACCAGACGGATCCGGCCCTTTTCCTGATCGATTTCACAAATGCTGATGGGACGGGGAAGTAAATGGCTTTTATCTTTGGGATAAACTCCTACAAATTGTCCGCAGACAGCCTTAGCTGCCAGCTCTGTTTCTAACCAGAGATCAAAAATTCCTCCGGCCAGCTCTTTTTGTTCTACTACCTTTGAAAATACCTTTTTCTTTCCAGCCATATTTTTCTCCTTTATTCCTGTTCCTGATAAACAATTTTTCCTTTGCAGATTGTCAGCTTTACCTTACCCAGCATCATTTTTCCTAAAAAAGGAGAATTTTGGGATTTGGAAGCAAATTTCTCTACTCTCCATAATTCATTGGGGTCAAATAATATGATATCTGCCGGCCCCTGCTCTTTTAAATAGCCGGCCTCCAAATGATACATTTTAGCAGGAAAATAGCTCATACGATGAATCAAATCCAGCAAAGGCATTCCGTTCTTTTCTACCAGCTCTCCAATTCCCAGGGACAAGGCTGTTTCCAGTCCCAAAATACCGCTGGGAGCCTTGGTCAGCTCTCTTTCCTTTTCTTCCTTGCTGTGGGGTGCATGATCTGTAGCAATAATTTCCAATACCCCTTCCTTCAATGCCTTGATAATTGCCTGTCTGTCAGCCTCTTGTCTTAAAGGAGGATTCATTTTCGCCATGGTACCATGGGTAATTACCGCCTCCTCTGTCAAAGTAAAGTGATGGGGCGTTGCTTCTCCGTGGATATTATCATAACCCTGTGCTTTGGCCTTTCGTATCATCTCTACCGTTTCTTTACAGCTGATATGCTGAATATTTAATATTGCCCCTGTTTTCTTAGCCAGCTCTATATCACGCTCTACCATGGAAATCTCTGCTTCTCTGGGGGAACCGCCGATATGAAAATGTTCAGAAGCCTTTCCCCGATTAATACCGTTTTCTGATATTAAGGCAGGATTTTCTTCATGAAGACTAATAGGTACATTGAAAGCTTTTATTTTTTTCATAGCCTCTTCCAAAAATGCTTCGTCCATCAGAGGCATGCCGTCATCTGTAAAGCCTACTGCTCCCAGAGACAGCATTTCTTCATACTCTACAAATTCTTTTCCCGCAAAATTTTTACTGACTGCAGCACAGGTTCTTACATGAATCCCTGTTTCCTCTGCCTTTTGGATTACGTACTGCAAAGTTTCAGCATTATCCACCAAAGGCTTAGTATTGGCCATAAGAACCACTGTTGTATAGCCGCCTCTGGCTGCCGCCTCTGCTCCGGAGGCGATATCTTCCTTATATTCAAAGCCCGGCTCCCTGAAATGTACATGTACATCTACCAGTCCCGGCGCCACACAAAGTCCCTCTGCATCTATTACCTGCAATTCGTCGTCAACAATCATGGCCGGATCTGTTCCTCCACCATAAAAGAGCTTCCGAATTCTTTCCCCTTCAATTAAAAGATCTGCTTCTCCTTCATAGCCGCTTTCCGGCTCCAGTAAGTATCCGTTTTTTATTAAAATCAATGTAATCACCCGTTCCTTTTTTTCTTCAGTATAGCATAGAACTTATCGAAAGACTACCGGAAGTGACATTTCCGAAATCTGAATTACCATTACCGGATAGGAGGAGACCTGCTCCTCTTTTTTATATTCTTTGGGAGGTATCAGAGAGGCATCTACGTAAATAGCATTCTCAGTTGCATAAAGCTCTTTAATATAAATGGAATATCCCCCTGTATTTTGTTTGCCGTAGCCGATAATAATATATCTGCCTTCCTCATCTACATATGTCAGCTTAATTTCCTCCTCTTTCTTTTCTTCAATCAGTTTTTTTAATTCCTCCGGTATTACCTCTTTTCCAAGAATTACGAAAGGCAGCTCTCTTTTTTCCCCCTGCTTTTCTATTACTTTTACCTCACAGCCACATAAAATAATCATTCCCAGAAAAAACAATATTCCATATATTTTTTTCATTTACTCTTCCCGACATACATATTCTTCCTATAATATATTCTTCTCCTCTTTTTTCCATTCCCGGAGAATCACTACTTTTCTCTATATTTACTCTTTCTCACATGACCAATCTGCATTGTGATTGGTCATGGCTGAACTGTTACTACTTTTCATTAATATTTCTTGTTCCTTCCTTTATTTTCCTGTATACTACTGTATGCTATTAATAAATTCAAAAAGAGAGGCTTACCATGATTCGTTTTATTTTAGTTGTTGTATTTGTAATTTCCTTTTTAATTTTCAGTATCCCCTTACTGATCGCTGAGTGGATCCTTGGTCATTTTAATCAGGAGCTGAAAAACACCTCCAGTCTTGCTATTGTTAACTGGGGTTTTCGCCAATGTCTCAAAATTACAGGTGTTAAGGTAACTGTTTTAGGGGAAGAAAACATTCCAAAGGACAGAGCTGTTTTATATGTGGCTAACCATAGAAGTTTTTTTGATATTTTACTGACCTATGTACGTGTACCCGGTCCCACCGGATATATTTCCAAAAAAGAAATGGAGAAATTTCCTCTGTTAAGAAACTGGATGCGAAACCTTCACTGTCTCTTTTTAGATCGTGGAAACATTAAACAGGGACTGCAGACTATTCTGGCCGGAATTGAAAAGCTTAAAAACGGAATTTCTATTTTTGTTTTTCCTGAAGGTACCAGAAACAAAGAAAATGACAGCTTTCTTCCTTTCCATGCCGGCAGCTTTAAGCTGGCAGAAAAATCAGGCTGTCCCATTATTCCCATTGCCATGAATAATACTGCCGGGATTTTTGAAGATCATTTCCCCAAAATTAAAAAAGCCCATGTAGTCATCGAGTACGGTAAGCCCATTGAATTAGATACTCTTTCTACTGATGACAAAAAAAATCTGGCCGTATATGTATCCGACCAGATTAAGGATATGTATTTAAAAAATAAGGCTTTAGTGTAATTAAAAAAGCTTTTCCAGCTGTGATACAACAACAGAAAAACCCATTCCGTGGGATGCTTTAATTAAAAAAGTATCCTGCGGTTTTTTTATGGTGGTTAAATAATGATATAGCTTTTCTTTCTCTTCCATATAGATGATTTCTGTTTTTTCCTTTTTATGATCCTGGGCTCCTTCATACATCTGACGACTGAGAGTTCCGATACAAATTAAAATATCAACCTTGTCAGCTGCATAGGCTCCTATTTGGTAGTGCAGTTCTTTTTCCTTTTCTCCCAGTTCAAACATATCTCCTAAAACAGCAATTTTTCTTCCATTGGCCCACTGTAATAAATCAATGGCCGCCTTCATGGACACAGGATTGGCATTATAGCAATCATCAATTAAAACACAATCTGTCAATTCTATAATATTGCTTCTTCCGCTGACCTTCTCAACCTTTGTCATTCCCTCACGAATCTCTTCCTTACTAAGTCCTAGCTCCAAGGCCACAGCGGTAGCCGCCAGAGCATTTAATATCATATGTTCCCCGGGAAGCTCTATGGAAAGCCTTTCCAGCTGTGTTTTTCCTACAATATCACAGATACTTCCCAGAAGGCCCCGGGAACTTTCCTTCTCCGCCCTTAAATCATTTCCTTCCTTACGTCCAAAGGTAATCAGACGATCCTTCCATTGTTCCTTTAAAGTAATCAGCTTATCATCATCACCATTGATAAAAATCTTTCCTTTAGGATTCAAAAAATCAAAGATCTCAGATTTGGCACGAAGCACTCCCTGCCGATCCCCAAGATTTTCAAGGTGACATTCCCCGATGTTGGTCAGTATACAATAATCCGGAGCTGCCATTTCACTTAAACGATGCATTTCTCCAAAATCACTGATTCCCATTTCCAAAACAGCAACTTCATGCTCTTCTTTCATACTTAAAATGGTTAAGGGAAGTCCAATCTCATTATTATAATTTCCCTGAGTTTTTCCTACCTTATATTTGGCTGAAAGAACACCGGCCACAAATTCCTTTGTACTGGTTTTTCCCACACTTCCCGTAATCCCGATGACAGGAATCTGCCAGGTCTGACGGTAAAATTTTGCTAAAAGCCGTAAGGCCTTAAAGCTGTCCTCTACCAGAATACAGGGTCCCTCCGACTTTTGGGGAAGCTGCTCACAAATAACAGCCAATGCCTTCTTCTCAAATACTCCGGGAATAAAGCTGTGACCATCCACCCGTTCTCCTCTGGTAGCAATAAAGATATAATTTTCTTCTACCAGTCTGGAATCTATTACTACTCCGGAGGCTTCCTTATTCTGCACTCCCTCTTTTGCAAAATGCAGACTTCCCTGACAAACCTTAACAATATTTTCTATGGTGATATTTTTCATACTTACTGCCTCCGGTATCTGTTTTTATTCTATGTTTTCTTTTAATGCTGAGTCTATTATTTTTTCACATAAGGCAGTAAAAGTAATTCCTGCTGCCACCGCTTCCTGTGGTAACAAAGAGGTAGGAGTCATTCCCGGCAAGGTATTTGCCTCCAGACAATACAGATTTTCCTTTTCATCCATCATAAAATCCAATCTGGCATAATTTCTTAGTCTCAGAACCCGGAAAGCTTTTTCAGCATACTTCTGCATTTCCAACGTCTTTTCTTCCGACAGCAGAGCCGGACAGGTTTCTATGGCACTTCCTGCCTGATACTTATTTTTATAATCATAAAAGCCTTCCTTGGGTTGAATTTCTATGACCGGTAGGGCCTTTCCCTCCAATACCCCTACAGAAAACTCTCTTCCTTTTATGTATTGTTCAATTACTACATGATCATCATAACGGAAGGCCTCTTCCTTTGCCTTCACATACTCTTCTTCATTAGCTGCCATGGCAACTCCCACGCTGGAGCCTCCGCAGCAGGCTTTTACTACACAGGGAAAAGGAACCCTTTCTTCTTCTTTTTTTCCTTTTTTCAGCTGAATCCCCTTGGGTGTGGGTACGCCGTGTAAAAGAAATAATTCCTTGGTAAGACCTTTATCCATACAAATAGCACTGCTGAGATAATCAGTTCCTGTATAACAGATTCCCATCAAATCCAGAGCCGCCTGAACCTTACCATTTTCTCCATTTTCTCCATGTAAGGCTAAAAAGGTAACGTCAGCCATGGAACAAATCGTAAGTACATTGGGACCAAAAAAGCTTCTTCCCCCGTCCTTTCTCAGCTTCTTTACTGCCTCAAGATCCGGCGTCCCTTCCTTAATTCCACCGATTTCTTTTGTCCAGTCCTTCTTCTTAGTAAAAATATCTCCAAGTTCTCCCTCGTATCCCAGATAAACATCAATCAAAATCACTTCATGTCCCTTTTCCTTCAGAGCCTTGTAAACCATACTCCCTGAACAAAAGGAAACATCTCTTTCCGTGCTTAACCCTCCTGCCAATACAACGATTTTCATCTTACCTCTCCTTTTTGCAACCGATATCTCTCATTTTTCTGATAAATCTATAGGAGGGTGTACTTTCTTGTGCATCTTAGTTTCACAGGAAAGCACACCTTGCTTCTTCTTCTTTCGTATTATACAGCGAAGTCAATACAAGGTAAAGCATACTTTTTTAACTACTGAATCCGCTCCATGGGATTCATAGGCTTATTATCCTTTCTTAAAGCAAAATAAACGTTACTGCCTTCCACACTGTAAAACTTGGTAGGTTCAGCCACATCAGCCAGATAATCTCCCTGTTTCACAAAATCACCCACCTTAACCTGAATATTGGTAAGCTGTCCGTAATCTGCTTCATAACCGCTTCCCAGTTCCATGGTAATCACATTCCCTAATTGATCCTGCTTTTCTATCTTCGTAATTTTTCCGTCGGCTGCTGCCGTAATGTTCTGTCCCACTTCTGCCTTGATTACAATAGCCGGATGATATTTATATTGCTCCAGAGAAGAAAAATATACCGGCTTATCCATACTATAATCAATTAAAATATTACCTACAACCGGCCACAATAAGCAATCTTCTTGTGTAAATTCCAAAACCGGCTCCTGAATCTCTTCTTTTCTATCAGCTTTGTTTTCCACTACTACAAATTCTGTATTTCTTTCTTCTGACATTACTGAATCCCAAAGATCTTCCTCTTCTTTTTTAAGAGTCTTATTATTCTCTACCTTTTTGGAATCTACCAAAGCTACCTCTTCATTCGGTGATTCAGTTTCCTCATATTCAGCTTCTGCAATCTTTTTTTCTTCCAGTAATGACAGATCAATCACATGATCCTCCTGCTTTTTATTACTTTCCTTTACATAAACTCCTGTCAATGTCAATACCGTTAATACAAGGGCACTGGAACAGAGCATAATCATTTTTTCCCGTCTTCTGTTTCTTCTTTTTCGTTTCATGGTATCTCCTCCTTTGTCCTTAGTTTTTCCCGTTGTCCTGTCTTTATGCAAATTTATAACAGAATCTTTTTTAAATTTTTTCCAGGAATATTTCCTTAAAAAAATACTGTAATATTTCTTCTGCCGTCATTCCCTGTTTTGCCAATTCATTGGCCTGAAACTGGGAAAAACCAAAGCCGTGTCCCCTGCCTTTTGTTTGAAATAATATTTTTTCATTCACCTTTTCTATGCCAAAGCAGGAAGATTCCAGGGAAAATAAATCCCGAAACTCTTCTCCCCCCATCTGTCTGTTATCAATTTCTACCACCTTTACATAATCAGAGCGATCCCTGTATAAAATTATTTTTCCCGGACTCAGATCTTTTTTTCCAAAATATTTTTTAATTTTCTCTTCAAATCTTTTCCCATCAATCTCTTTATAATTACTGTAATATTCAGCTTCCATATCCTGTTCACAAACTACTGACTGTAAATAAGCATACTGCCCTCCTACACCGGGATAATCTGAAATTTCCCTTGTTCTCCCGTTTCCTGAGTAAAAAAAGGGTGGGGCAATTACTTCATTCTGATACAGCAGAATTTTTCCTTCCGTTTCTTTTACCGCCTGTTCTACTCTCTCATAATATTTTTCCTCTTCTTTTTTTGTACCATGCATCCAATCCTTTTTGGAAAAATAGTAATCTCTAATCTTTTCTCCTTCCACTACCTTTCTTCCGTCTTTATTTTCTGCCAGAAAAACACAATAAGATCTCAGAATCACTGCCTGTGCCTTTAATGCTTCCTTCTCAAAGGAGGCCGGAATGGTACCTGCCACCATTCCCGTCAGATATTCCTCCATCTCTGTTTGTCTTGTACCCCAAAAATACTTTTCTTCAATCCATATTTTTCCATAGCTTTCTTCTTTTTTTAAAACCTCCTTTTCGTTTTTAGCAAAGGTACTTAATAAATAAGGAAAGATAAGAAAAAAAAGAAGAAATATCAAAAGACCTGCTTTCGAACTTCTTCTTTCTTTTTTATAAATATGGGATCTATATATTCTCATTTTACTCACATCCTGTATTATTTCTATAGCTCTTAATCAGTAAAAACTAAGACTTGCTTTTTCAAGTATATGAGTAAATTAACAATTTATTACTTTTATCATAACCAACAGGATTTAATTTACAACAGGAATACTTATTTCATGCTCACCTGAACCCAGCTCTACTCCCCGATAACGTTCATCAGGTAAAGTAACTGTTGCCGTTGTATTGGCAGGAATCACAAAACGAAACTTGATTTCTTCTCCTATAATTTCCCAGCTGCTTTCAATTTTTCCATAAGCACTGTCATAGCTTCCTCCTGCATAGGTAAGCTCTCCACCTATACGAGGCTCTAAATAAAAATGTTTATATGCCGGATTTTTCTCATCTCTTTTTATTCCCAACACATCCGTATAAAACCACTGTCCCACCGAGCCTAAGGCCAGATGATTTAAAGATCCTGTAATTCTTATTTTTTCTTCCTCTGTTTTTAATATGGTAAACCAGGACTCTGTTAAGGCTGAAGCCTCCTGCAGCATATAGCCCCAGGAAGGATAGCTTTCCTGCTGTATCAATTTATAGGCAGTATCCGTATATCCGTAATTACATAATTGTGTTAATATCAGAGGCGTTGTTATGTAGCCTGTTCCAATATGATAATCTCCCTGAGTAATGGAAATGTTCAGCTTTTCTGCACCTTTTTCCCCAAGTCCCTGAGGGTATAAGCCGTATCCTAAGGCCAAAGCATACTCTGACTGAAGCCAGTTCCCAATGGAACCATCTTCCTTTAAAAAATTACTTCTCCAGGTATCTGTAAATTTCTCCTGTATCTCATAATATTTTTCTGCCTCCTTAGTCTCTCCTGCAAATTCACACATTTTGGCTAACAGTCCGGAAACATAAGCACACTGTGCCGTATTACAGCAGCTGTCTTCCATATAAGAAAGAGCATTATGATCATTATATCCTAGATCTTTTCTTAGATAATTTTCACTGGTATCCACTAAATAGTCTACATATTTTTTCATGGAGGATAAATTCTCTTTTACAATTCTCAAATCTCCATATTGCTGAAATAACTCCCAGACAATAATAACGCCGGCATCACTCCAGCCATTGGAACCTCCTGTAGCATCTACAAAAGGAACTATTTGTCGATAGGCTCCGTTATCTAATTGGGAAATTCTTAAGAAATCCACATACTTTTTCATAAAGGCAGCTGTATCAGCATTTAATGAGCCGGTATAGGTAAATACCTGAGCATCCCCGGTCCAGCCAAGACGTTCATCTCTTTGAGGACAATCTGTGGGAACATCCACATAGTTACTTAATTGTGAAGTATAAATTGCATCATATAGACGATTCAGTCTTTCATCAGAACAGCTGAAGTAACCCGTTCTCTTATTTTCCGTGGTTAATACCATTCCGCTAATCTTCTCTAAGGGAATGGCATTTTCTATTCCTGTAATTTGTACATAGCGAAAACCGCGATAGCTAAAGGTGGGAGAATAGGTAATCGTTCCATCCTCTTTAAAAATATAATAATCGGTATTCTCTGCATTACATAAATTTCTTGTCCATAAGGTTCCCGGTTTATCATCTTTTCTTTCTAATGCATCTGAATTCAGGTATTCTCCGTGACGAATTGTTACTACGTCTCCCTTTTTTCCTTCAATCTCCAAATGACAGACTCCATGAAAGTTCTTCCCAAAATCATAGAGAAAGGTTCCTTCTTCCGGTTCACTTACCGATTGCGGAGTAATCATTTCTACACATTTTACGCCTTCGTCAGGAGCTGCCCACAAAATCGGAGACTTTTCCTGCTGATATATCTTTGCTGGAAACCATGTTGATCCCTCTGCCTCAAACCCATACTCTGTCCAATTTGATTGTTCATAACCGGCATCATAATATTCCCCTAAATAAACGTCATCACTACGAATGGGACTATTCTCACTTACCAACCAGCTATCATCAGAGCCTATAATCCGGGTGCTGCCATCCTTATATTTTATTACTATTTGGGCATATAAAGCCAGTTTGTCTCCCCAGCTTCCATTGGCTCTGTCATATCTTCCGTGTCCCAGCATAATACCCAGGGCATTTCCCCCCCGGGTAAGATAGTCTTCCAGCTCATAGGTACGATAATACACCTGCTGAGAATAAACTGATTGCCCCGGTGCACCATAATAGGGATTAATATCTGTTCCATTCATAAAAATATCATAGATACCTAAAGACGCAGCATAAAGTCTTGCACTCTCAATTTCTTCCATATTTTCTACTTCAAAAGTTTTACGGAACATAGGTGACGGCTTTTCTCCTCCCGGCGTCAGTAAATATCCGGAGCCGGCTCTGGCTTTTCCTTCCTCTATCTTCAAATAAAACGGAGAAAAGATATGATCCTGTCCTTCAAAATTTTCCTGATAAAGAACCCTTCCTTCCTCATCCTTAATTTCAATATTATCATACCAGGCATTATTTTCTCCTCTTGTTACCCATAAACCTATTTCTCCTACCTTAGTTTCTTTTAATTCGATATCCCCGGAAACTAAAGTCTGGTCTAAAAAAGTACAGGCATATCCCTCCTCTATCTTGATTTCCACTACATGTTTTTTACTAAGAAATTCCTCGATCTCAGAAGCTACCGTGACTTTGTCCATGATCTCTGTGACCTCTTCTGCCTTACGTACTTCAATTGACAGCTCTACTCCATTTTCTGAGATCAGGAAATTCCAAAGATAATGCTTCCCATACTGTCCCTTATCTGCTCCCCAGACAAAGCCGGTATGAGTATTTTCCATTTCAAATTCATATCTTATCTCAGATACCGGTCTGTCTTTTTCATCCTGCTTTTTTTCCCTTTGTTCAGGCACTGTAATCCAATAGGTGTCCTGCCAAAGGCTATTATTCTTCCCCATTTCAAAAAAAGAAACTTCTGAGGTGTGACAATTCTCCTCCTGATCCCACACCAAAACCTTCCAAAAATAATCCTCCATCTCCTTCAGCGGAGGCCCCTCATAAGCAATTGCCACAGACAGATCGGATAAAACTTTCCCTGTATCCCATAGATAATTGCCCTCTGTCAGATTATCTTCTGTATCACTTACAAGAATCTGAAATGCCTTTTGTTTCCGGTTGGCTTTCACAGATTCCATTTTCCAGCTAAAAGCTACGGGACCATCAATCCCCAAAGGCTGTGTCCTATTATTAACCGTGGTTTCAATAATACTTGTGTCTTTCACTGCTGTCCCTTCTTTACTGCATCCTGCAAGAATACAAAGTAGAAGCAGACCAATAGACATCTTAAACATTTTCATATGGTTTCTCTCTTTTCTTTTGTACTAAATATTCTTAATTATACTCTATCTTACTCCTATAAAACAATAAAGGGACAGTATCTTTCCCAACTGTCCCTTTACTTTTATAAATAATAAATTTCTTCTTATACTCGGTTATAATTAATCAGACATCCCTTTAAGATAATTTCTCTTTCCTCTGCTGTCAGCTCTCCCATGGTAAGTTCAAACTCTGCCAGCTGATTATCCTTTACTGCATAAGCTTTAATAATTTCATCCTTCTCCTCCACAGCCTTACGGATTTCAGGGAAGAATAGATAATCAAGGTTCTTAAAAGGAAGCTCTCCCTCCTTGATAACAAGTGGCAGCATACCCCAGTTAATCAGATTGGAACGGTATCTCTTGGTAGCATATTCGTTAGCTATGTTAGCCCAGCCTCCCAATACCTTCTGACAGCTGGCTGCCTGTTCTCTGGCAGATCCATCCCCCGGCTTTACTGCAAAAATGGTAGATCCAAAGCCTACATTTCCCATTCCTGCCTGTGGGAATTTCTCATTGATGACTTTCATAACCTCTTTTAATTCCGGCTTCACTGTCATTGGACATTTTCCTTCCATCACAGCCTTCTGAGCTTTTGCAATTTCTTTTGCCCGTCCCACATACTGGGGATCCTTTCTGGATAGGGCAAATTCTGCCAGCCCTAAAGGATTGGAACGGTAAGAAGAGGTTTCTCCCGAAGGAATCAACTCATCTGTTGTAGTTACCGGATCATGAATCTCTGCCACTACCTGAAGTACAAGATTTTCCGGCAATGCTGCCATTTCCGGCCAGTCCTTGATATTGGGTCCTAATTTTACTTCTACGTTTTCATCTGCCACACCCTTGGAATCAAAGACACGATTCGCATATATTTTAGAATCAAAATGATATTTATATTTTCCGTAATCTGCTTCATAGCCTTCTGCCGAGGTTAAATACCCCTGATTTGCCGCTGTTGCAGCAATAGATCTGGCATCCATTAATGCTACAGAAGAAATCTGTCCATTTTGTAATTTACTTCCTTCTCTGTTGGGGAAGTTTCTTGTATTATGACGGATACTGAAGGCATTATTACTGGGAGTATCTCCTGCACCGAAGCAGGGACCGCAGAATGCTGTCTTCACAATGGCACCTGTTTCCATTAAGGTTGCCATACAGCCGTTTCTGATCAGTTCCATATAAATGGGAGTAGAAGAAGGATATACACTTAAGGTAAATTCGTCTGCTCCGATATATTTTCCTTTTAAAATATCTGCAGCCTCACAAATATTTTCAAAGCCACCTCCGGAACAGCCTCCAATAATTCCCTGCTCTACATAAAGCTTTCCGTTACGGATTTTATCCTGCAAGGAATATTCCACTGCTCCATCCAGGCTTACCATAGCCTTTTTTTCCACCTCATGAAGGATATCCTTCAGATTGGCATTCACTTCATCGATGGTATATACATTACTGGGATGGAAGGGCATGGCGATCATAGGCTTAATAGCACTTAAGTCTACCTCTACCATACCGTCATAGTAAGTAATATCTGCCGGATTTAATTCCTTATGAACTTCTTTTCTTCCATGGATTTCGTAATATTCTTCAATCTCACTATCAGTTCTCCAAATGGAAGAAAGACAGGTAGTTTCCGTAGTCATTACATCAATACCTATTCTGAAATCTGCACTTAGATTAGAAATACCGGGGCCTACAAATTCCATGACTTTATTTTTTACATAACCATTGGCAAACACTGCACCGATAATGGCCAGGGCTACGTCCTGAGGACCCACACCTCTCTTAGGTGCTCCGGTCATATAAATACCTACCACCTGAGGCATATTGATATCATAGGTCTGACTTAAAATCTGTTTCACCAGCTCCGGTCCGCCTTCTCCCATTGCCATGGTTCCTAAGGCTCCGTAACGGGTATGGGAGTCTGATCCTAAGATCATTCTACCTCCTCCCGCCATCATTTCTCTGGCATATTGATGGATTACTGCCTGATGAGGAGGCACATAGATTCCGCCGTATTTTTTAGCGGCACTGAGACCAAACATATGGTCATCCTCATTGATGGTTCCTCCTACTGCACATAAGGAGTTGTGACAATTAGTCAGTACATAAGGAATAGGAAATTTTTCCAGTCCTGAAGCTCTTGCTGTCTGTATAATTCCTACAAAGGTAATATCATGGGAACAAAGCTGGTCAAATTTAATCTTTAATTTTTCCATATTCCCGGAAGTATTATGCGCTTCTAAAATACCATAGGCAATCGTTCCCTTTTGCGCCTCTTCCTTCGTAATATCTTTCCCTGTTTTAGCTTTTACTTCCTGTAAAACCTCCGGTGTGTCTGCCAATATTTCATTACCATTTAAAAGATAGGCACCACCATCGTATAATTTAATCATTTTTTCTCCTCCATTTTTCCCATCCTGCTTGTCGTAAATTTCAATTATGATCTTTCTTATATTTTACTCTTTAATTCTTTGATATTATAACGCACTAAAGTGTCGAATGCAAGCACTTCGCGGTGGAGCAGATTCTTGTCCACTTTTGTGCTTCTTTTTACTATTACTAATATCTTTTATAATTTAAATACAGAAACCTGGTCTTCCAGCTCTTCTGCAATCATATGTAAATTCTTGGACTGTTCTGCCATATCTGTAATAATAGAAGTGACTTCTGCTACCGAAGCAGAGGTTTCTTCTGTTGCTGCTGCATTTTCCTGGGCAATGGCTGTTAAATTATTTACTCCGTCCACCACATTTACTCTGGCCTTATCCATTTCCTTGGTTTTTTCTGCAATAATATGCATACCATCAATGGCCTCAGCAATTCCGGTAGCAATATCTATAAAAGCTTGATCCGTAGACTGAATACACTCTCTCTGCTTACCAAGGATCTCCTTTACCTGTACCATGGTTTTTACTGCCTCTGATGAATCTCTTAACAGAATATCAATAATCTCTTCTATTCTTACTGCAGAATTAGTAGACTGCTCCGCTAATTTTTGAATCTCTGATGCAACTACTGCAAAGCCTCTTCCTGCTTCACCTGCTCTTGCCGCCTCAATAGAAGCATTAAGTGACAGCAAATTAGTTTCACTGGCAATATCGGCAATTAACTTGGTTGCTTCTACAATCTTAAGAGCAGATTCATTAGTGGTTTCTGTCTGCCTGGCGATAATATCAATATATTCATCAGACTGACGACTGATTTCACGAAGCTGTACCAATATTGTCTGGGCATGCTCATTAGCATCCTCCACATTTTGAGCTGATACCAATAAGGACTCCACCTTATCACCGGTATCATGTATCATATCACCCATATAAACCACATTCTCAGAGGCTGATTGTGTTTCCTCTGCCTGGCCACTGGCACCTTTGGCAATATCATTTACTGCATTTTCCACCTGATTCATGGTATTGGCCGAATTTTCTGCACCATTCTCCAAAATATCTGCTGCCTTAATTAAATCCTTACTTTCATTACGGATTGCTATGGCAATATCAGCCAGACTTTCCCTTAATCGACCAAAGGATTGTGCCATTAAGCCTATTTCATCCTTACGTTTATTCAATTTCTTTTGTTCTTCACTCTCCGTAAAATCCATCACTGCTATTTTTTCTGTTAAATTCTGCACTTGAAGAATAGGACGGATAATTGCAAAAATTACATAAAAAGTGGCTAACGAACTGCAAATAACAAAGGATAAAATCAAGCCATTAATTCCCACTTTTGTTATGTGGTCAATGGGAAGAAAAATTTCATCCTCATCTGCCGTAACCACAAGAATAAAATCAATATTTTCATTTACATAATAGGCAGCATATTTCATAGCTCCCTTATAAGAGTAGCTTACTACTGTATTTTCAACTTTCTGACCGGCCTGGAGCTTTGCCGTAACTTCCTTAATTACAGAATTTTCTACCGGCTTTCCTATTTTATCATCCTGTGGGTGATATAGCATAATACCGGCAGGATCAACAAGATAGACATAACTGGATTCTACGCCCTTTAATCCAACACCATCCAAATGTCTGAATAAATAATCTTTGGAAAAAGCCTTATCTTTTCCCTCTAACTCAATTTCATCATTTAAAATCGTTCCGTAAGCAAACGCCAAATCATTTAAGTAATTTTGTGACATGATGGTTAATTCTGACTTTGCGCTGGGTGAATAAGCATACATCATCCAAAAGCCTGTAGCCAGAATAGCTACGGCCACCAGTAAAGTCAGCTTTGTTTTGACGGAATGAAATATACTTACCTTTTTCTTCTTCATGACATATCCTCTTTTCTTATACTTTATCCCTTATAAATTTACAAAATAGTAAATTTAAGTACATTATAAAAATCAATTAAAATAATAATAATCAATAAGAGCTTAAGAACCTTTTCCACTCCCTTATTATCAATTCTCTTTGAGATTGCAGCACCGATTAAGGCTCCCCCGATTCCTCCTACAACCATACAAGCTAAATCTATCCACTGAAAATCCGGTACAGAACCGGTTACGAAAGCAGATATTATACTTGATATTTGTGAAAAAATAATGATATACAATGAATTTTTAGCCGCCTGCTTCGCCTCCATGGAAAAAAAGAAGAATAATACGGCAACATTGCTGGTTCCTCCTCCGATTCCTAAGAAGGAAGAAATAATTCCTAAAAAAATTCCGATAATTACAGCTGCAACTACATTTTTTACATTCTTAGAAGGTAATTTATCCTTATTACATACATAAAGAAATACTCCAATGGTAATCAGAGTAAGAAAAATTGCCTGAACAGCTCCCAGCACTCTTTCATTACCATAGCCTGTTTTTACCAGCTCAAATAACCACTTTCCTACCAGGCCTCCTGTTACTGCCCCTATAGCAAGGGCTGTACTGGTTTTCAGCTGCAGCTTTACTCCGTCGTTTCTGTTTCTTATCAAGGAACATACTGACATTCCCAAAACAGTACAGCCGGAACAGAAGCTTACTGTAGATACCGGCAAAATACCCAGCATGTCAAGAACAGGTTTTATAATTACACCGCCCCCTGCACCTACTACAGCTCCTACAGAGGAAGCTGCCAAGCATATTATCAATAATATTATCGCTACCATTTTCCCTCTTTCCTTTCCTATAAACATTCCATGTTTGATGGTAACATAAACTTTCCTTCAAAACAATCTCTTTCCCATAGAATAAGGTCCAAGAGCAGATACTCTTGGACCTTATTAGCTATTTATTAAATAATTTATTGTAAATCAGATAATTAGGCAATGATAAACTGATCAGTATTTCCGGTCAATCGTCCGGACAACTCTTCTACTTCTACGGCTAATACAGACAGCTGTTTTAAAATATTTTCTTCCTCTTCTATGGCAGTACTTGCTTTTTGTGTACTCAATGCATGCTCTTCTGAAATTGAGGATAATTCAGAAATCATCTCTACAATTCCTTCCTTGCTGCTTTCCAATTCTCCTACGGAAGACTCTATCTTTTCGCAGTTATCATTCATCTTTGCCAGATTTTCAGAAATTTCCTCAAACCGTTCCATGGCATTTTTTACACTTCCGGTCTGCCGCATTACGGTATCCTGCATGGTAGTCGTCAGACTTACCGCATTATTCATCTCTAATACCAAATCCTTAATGATTACTGCAATCTGCTCTGTCAGGGCATTGGTTTCACCTGCCAGCTTTCCGATTTCAGTAGCTACAACAGCAAATCCCCTGCCGCTGTCACCTGCTCTGGCTGCTTCAATAGAGGCATTTAAAGCCAAAAGATTTGTCTGGTAGGAAATAGCATCAATTTGAGTACTGGCTGCCTTAATCCGCTCCGTTCTGATATTAGCTTCTTTAATAACCTCCTGCACCCGTGATGTTATCTCATTATTCTTTTCTGTATTTTTCACTACTTCATACAATGCCTCCAGGCCTTCTTTTTTTCTTTCTTCTACCGACCTGGTACTTTCTATCAGATTCTTACTGTTTTTATCTACAATGTTAATCAGTTCTTTTAACTTATGAATCTGTATTTTTCCCTCTACAATCTGGGATTCCTGACTGATGGCTCCCTTTTCCAGTTCATTTACCGTAAAGGTCATCTCTTTTCCATACTCAGTGACATTTTCTGACATATCATACAGGATTTCAGACTGTTCTTCAATAATATGAGAAATATCACGGATATCATGAATAATATTCTCCAACTTATTCTGCATCATTGTGAATTTACGACTAATGTCGCCAATTTCATCATTTCTTTTCTTAATCCTTTGGAATTTAGGATCATGATCTTCTCTTAAATCATAGTTCGAGATTTTTTCCAGATACCTATCCAGTAGGCTGATCGGTTTTCCTATGGTCTGATTAATAATGGTACAAATGACCACACTCCAAAATATGGAAGAACCAATTACCAAAAGAGCAGAATCTTCAAACATATCATATAAATAGCTTTGATTCAGATACACTGCCAAATGTAAAATTCCATAGGGTATGTTATTCTCATCAAGAATAGGTACCCATACATTCATTAAGGAAAAGGCTGAGCCTTCTATCTTGATTAATGCTGTCTGTATTTCTCCCTTTTTTAAACCCTCCAGCTGCTGTGGCTCTAAAGCCACCAGTTCTTCCTCCGCCTTACCTTCTACCATAAGGTTATGATCTGATGCTGTCAAATCACTTTGATAGCTTAAAAAAGCAAGTCCGTTTTCTTCCTTAATCGCTCTTAAAATCTCTTGCTGCGTTTCAGGCTCCTGCTCTTTGGTAATAAATTTTGCCAATACCTTACCCAGCTTACTGTAATCCTCTAATGCCTGCTTATAAAGGTATTCCTGTGCATTTAACTGTTCCACTATGTTAATAGTAGAAATCCCCAAAAACAACAGTAAAAACATCATTGCAAATGTTTTCTTAATCAGCCTGTTGGCCACAATACTTTTAAGCCCATGTATCCCCTCCATATTTTTCCCCCTTCTCATATATACATTGCTTCAAAATATTTAGATAATTTAACTATAATCTTTTACGAAAAGCAATATCTATTATTGAAAATGGTTGTTTTATATAATAAATTCTGTGAGGTTTTACAATAAAGTCTTGTTATTTTTTAAACATATAGAAAATATGATAAATTTTTTTCTATCAATTTGATATATTTCACTACATTCCCCCTTGCTATACCTTGAAGACAGAAATATTTTCCTTTAATTTTTCTGCAATCTCAGCACAAGCTTTTACCTCTTTTGCAACTTCTGAAAAGGTATTTTTAATCTCTATGGTACTTCCTGCAATTTCCGAGGTACCCTGTGCTCCGTCATCCGCTGCACGGCTAATTCCGATCATGGCATCCGATACTCCCTCTGCTGAAGCCAACAGCTCCTCTGAAGCCGCACTGAAATCAGAAATTAGACTGTCTACTTCCGTTGCATCTGTATTATATTCTCCGGCTACCTGCTCAAACATATCATAACTTTGCATTACATTATTACCCACATATTCCAACAGGGTTTTTGAGTCATTGGCTAAGCTGTCTACCGCAACCATTACCTTTTCCGTAATTGTCATAATCTGGTTTACCGTATCTCTTGATTGATTTGCTAAATTTCCTATTTCTGTTGCTACTACGGCAAAGCCTCTTCCAGCCTCCCCTGCTCTTGCTGCTTCTATGGAAGCATTTAACGCCAATAAATTAGTCTGACTTGTAATATCCATTACAGCATCCGAAAGTACGCTGATCTGCTGTACAACCTTGGAATCCTCCAATGCTTTTACTAAGCCTGCTTTCATTTTCGTATGTACATGAACCATCTCTTTTTTCTGCTCTATAGCTAATGCCTGCGCTTCTGATGCTCTGCTGTGAATATCCGCAGCCTGCTTTGCTCCGTCTTGTGATCTGGCTGCTACATTTTTAGCCGCACCTCCGATTTCTTCTGACATGCTGGCTACTGATGATGCTGTAGAGGCTGTTTCCTCCATGGAGGCTGCCAATTCCTGGGTGGTAGAAGAGATTGTCTCAATATCTGTTCCCAGCTCCTTCATCCTCTGATCTACATTTTCAACAACACCATAAAGATTCTTACTCTGCTCCACAATCTGAAGCACAAGACCTCCGATACTGGCCTTCATTCTTTCCAAATCAGTGGCCAGCTTCCCAAACTCATCCTTTCTGTTATTCAGACGCTTGGGTAAATCGCAGGTAAAATCACCATCTGCAATAAAGCCTATATAACCTAAAGCCTGTCTGATATTCTTACTTAAATCATTAGAGATATAGAAGCATATTCCTACTACAATTAAAATAATAATAATATCCACTACAAGAATCCCTTGAATGTTTGCTGTCAGATTACTTTCAGACTCCAGCCGGGCCTGTTCAATGGTACTGTCTATATTATCAATATAATTCCCTGTACCAACAATCCAGCCAAAGGGTTCAAAAGCATAGGTATAGGCTCTTTTCGGAAATGCCACGGTTCCTCCGCTTTTAGGAAACCAATATTCCGAATATCCTCCCTCTGCTTTTTTTCCATTTTCTATAAACAGCTTTACATAAGCTGTTCCATACTCGTCCTTAGCCTCCAAACGATTAGTTCCTTCTGTAGCATTTCCCAAGAGAACTACATTGGTTCCTTCATAAGTATCTACCCAGAAATAGCCACCCTGATCATCACCATAACGCAGCTGTCTGATTAAATCTGCTGCCAGCTTTTCCCCCTCCTTACGGGTAAGCTGCCCCTCTTCAATAAGAAGTTCAATCTCCTCTAACAGCGAAATTACATTCTGAACCTGTTCTTTAATACTCTTGTCATAGTCATCTCGAATGATTTGCTCCTGTTGAGTTAACATTTCCTCTGAGGTTTTCTTTAATTGATAAACTACTACTCCTGTGATTGCTGATAATCCTAACAGTACCAGTAAGGTTAAGATTATCATTTTGAATGAAACGCTGATGTTTTTCATATTTTTCCTTTCCCCCTTTAAAGTTATTATTTTATAATTATACACCTATATTTTTAATTTTCTATAAGGTTTTTAAAAAAGTACAAAATAATGTTAAATTTATATTAAATGCACAAATTTTCTGTAATTATTTTTTTAAAAAAATATACCATTAAAGACAAATTTAATAAAATGAAAAAAATATAAAAAAAGACTTGCATTATTTTTAAAAGTATAGTAGTATGATTAAGTGCTCAGCAGACAGATGAATATAGGGCTATCGCCAAACGGTAAGGCAACGGACTCTGACTCCGTCATCTCAAGGTTCGAATCCTTGTAGCCCTGCTAAAAACCTCAACGATTAAATCGTTGAGGTTTTTTTTAAACCCGGGAGGATATTGTTGTGACTAATAATAAATATAAAATATTGCTTATAGAAAATGATCACCAACTTAGTACAGCTCTG
>JAFYWD010000207.1 GCA_017558205.1 Lachnospiraceae bacterium
CTTTCCGGACAGAGGACTATGAAGCAGCTCATAAGCTTCATGAAGAAATGGGATGTATCTGTTATGAAAATCCCCAAATGGGAATTTATTTTATTCAGGACCCTGACGGATACTGGCTGGAAGTAATTCCCCAAAGATAAGTAACCACAAAACTTTTGTTTCCTTTAAATGTAGAAGATTTTCTCTTCTTTTCTTGAAAAAAACTTTCGTTTATGTATAATAGAAACGATAGTGTAAAAATATGGCAAACACAGAAAATAAGAGGTTTTGTATATGATTAGTGCAAATAATGTAACATACAGAGTTGGTAAAAAAGCTTTGTTTGAAGAAGTAAATATTAAGTTTACAGAAGGTAACTGTTATGGATTAATCGGTGCTAACGGTGCCGGAAAATCTACCTTTTTGAAGATTTTATCGGGACAGTTGGAAACTACCAATGGTGACATTGTTATTACACCGGGGCAGCGTTTATCCGTTTTGGAACAGGATCATTTTAAATATGATGCTTTTAATGTTTTAGATGTGGTAATTATGGGAAATCAGCGTCTTTATGATATTATGAAAGAAAAGGATGCTATCTACGCAAAAGAAGACTTTACAGATGAAGATGGTATCCGCGCCAGTGAATTGGAAGCTGAATTTGCAGAAATGGATGGATGGGAAGCTGAATCTAATGCTGCCACTCTTCTAAACGGATTAGGCATTGAAACTGATGTTCATTACTCTCTTCTGGCAGATTTAGATGGTAATCAGAAGGTAAAGGTTCTTTTGGCCAAAGCATTATTTGGTAATCCTGATATTCTTCTTCTTGACGAGCCTACCAACCATTTAGACTTAGATGCTATTGCCTGGCTAGAAGAATTCTTAATCAACTTTGAAAATACTGTTATCGTGGTATCTCATGACCGTTATTTCTTAAATAAGGTTTGTACCCATACTGCAGATATTGACTATGGTAAGATTCAGCTTTATGCAGGTAACTATGATTTCTGGTATGAATCCAGTCAGCTGTTAATCAAACAGATGAAGGAAGCCAATAAGAAGAAGGAAGAAAAAATCAAGGAATTACAGGAATTTATTTCCCGTTTCTCTGCTAATGCTTCCAAATCAAAGCAGGCAACTTCCAGAAAACGTGCCTTAGAAAAAATCCAGCTGGATGATATTCGTCCTTCCAGCCGTAAATATCCTTATATTGACTTTAGACCTGAAAGAGAAATCGGTAACGAAGTCCTGACTGTAGAAGGACTTTCCAAGACCATCAACGGAGAAAAGGTTCTTGATAATATTTCCTTTATTGTAGGTCATGATGATAAAATTGCTTTTGTAGGAAGCAATGAACTTGCCAAAACCACTCTTTTTAAGATTTTAATGGGTGAAATCGAACCTGATGAAGGAACTTATAAATGGGGTGTTACTACTTCCCAGGCCTACTTCCCTAAGGATAATACAGAGGAATTTGATAATGACTATACTATCGTAGACTGGCTGACAGGATACTCTCCTGTTAAGGATGTTACCTATGTTCGTGGCTTCCTTGGCCGTATGTTATTTGCCGGAGATGATGGTGTGAAGAAGGTTCGCGTACTTTCCGGAGGTGAAAAGGTTCGTTGTCTTCTGTCTAAAATGATGATTAGCGGTGCCAACTGTCTGATTCTTGATGAACCTACCAACCACCTTGATATGGAGTCTATTACCGCTTTAAACAACGGTCTGATTAAATTCTCCGGAGTGGAATTATTCTCCTGTCATGATCATCAGTTTGTTCAGACAACTGCCAACCGTATTATGGAGATTTTACCTAACGGAGCTCTCATTGATAAAATTACAACTTATGATGAGTACCTTGCCAGTGATGAAATGGCTAGAAAACGTACAGTATACACAAATACTGAAGATGATAATTAAATATTGTAAAAAACCATCCTCGGGATGAGGATGGTTTTTTTATGCCTTGTTCTTATTTAATTATTCCAGTCTGAATTTAGCTATCAGGGCACCTAAATTTTCTGCCTGAGCAAATAATTCTTCACTGGTAGCAGAACCTTCTTCTGCTGCTGCAGAATTCATTTCTACCACTTGAGAAATTCCCTGCACACTTCCTCCGATTTCTCTGATTACTTCAGCCTGCTTATTGGAAGCTTCTCTAACTTCGTTCATTTCTACCATAATCTCTTCAATACCCTGAATTACCTTATTCAGGTATACTGCTGTATCCTTAGCTACTTCTCCTCCATCATTTACTACACCTATTGAAGTTTCAATCAACTCTCTTGTATTAACGGCAGATTCTGCACTTTGCTCCACTAATTTTCTAATCTGATCTGCCACCACAGAAAAGCCTCTTCCGGCCTCTCCTGCACGGGCAGCTTCAATGGCTGCGTTTAATGATAATAGATTGGTTTCAGAGGCAATCTCTTCAATATTTTCAATAATATTACTAATCTTTTTGGAAGCTTCTTCTATTTTTACCATAGCATCTTCCAGCTCATTCATCTTCTGCTGACTAAGCTTTGCCTCTTCCACAACTTTAGAAGCCTGTTCATAAACTCGTTCTGTAGCTTCACTATTATTATTGACATGATTAGAAACATCGGTAATATTGGCTAACAGCTCTTCCACTCCCTGCGCCTGTTCACCGGCACCCTCTGCTAAATCACCAGAGCTGGACGCCATTTGCTGTGCTCCTGTTTCTACCTGCTTAGATCCTTCATTAATCTCTTTCAGTGTCTGCTTTAATTGAGTATTAGTTTTACGGATTAATAAAAGTAATTGTTTAAAATTACCGGGGTAAGCATCATCTCCCACCTTGGTTCTTACCGCAAAGTTACCGGAAGCCATCTCTGATAATACATAATCCATATCACCAATAATAATCTTCATTTTGTCTACGATCTGCTCTGTTGATTCTGCCAGCAACATAATCTCATCATCTGTACTAATATCCGGCATGGGAGTATCAAGATCTCCCTGTGCTAAAAGATCCAGTCTTCCTGCACATTGAGCCAAAGGTTCTGTAATCTTTACTCCTACTCTTTTACCGATAATGGCAGACATCGGCATCATAATCATGGTAATAATCACTGTAACAACAATACTGATAATAATCTCTGTTAAGTAATCAGTATAAGGAACAGATATAGCCACGCTCCAGTTATTTAAATCTACAGGTACAAAAGCCAGTAATCTGCTTGCTTTTGTATCATTATCATAGTACTGTCCAAAATCAGACTTTTGTTCCACCATCTGTTTTTCTAATTCAGCATGAGATGACCATTTGCCTTTCGCCTCTGCCTCTTGAATCAGATTAATTCCCGCACTTATTTTACTGCTGTCGGTATGTAAAATCAGCTTACCGTTTTTATCAAGTACATAGGCAATTCCACCTTTACCAACGGCTAAATCAGACATAATGTCACATAACTCTGCCCCATCTATCACAGCTGTAATCGAACCCACTACCTTGGTATCTCTGATACCATCTTCCCACAAAGGTGCACATACTGTAATATTTACACTATTATGTTTATCGTCCCATACAGGATCTCCTATCGCTACTTTTCCGGAAAGTGCTGTTTTATGTAGCTCCATGTCTATTACCTGATTATTCGAAGACATGTCATTACCGTTTACATCTGCCAGGACATACTCTTCCCAACCATATTTTTCCTGAAATCCTCTTAAAATCTCTTCTTTGGAATTCCAGGTACTGTCATCAGTGGATAAACGCTTAAAGGTACCTGCCACTTCCACTACATTTGCCATACTATTAATTTCTTTTCCCAATGCCTGAGATGCAAATTCAGCCAAAACAGGAAGATTCCTGTTCATGGTATTCACCGTAGCAAAAAAAGTAAGTATAATCCCTATTGCTCCCAGTAACAGAATGGCGACAGCCATCATCCGCTTTAGCGGTTTTTCTACCTTTTTCTTAATTGAACCCTTTATATTATCCATTTTCTTATCCCTCCTATTTGTTCATTATAACACATAATTCTAAAATTACATATCTTTTTCCATGTTTTTCCTTAAATTATCTGATTTTTTCTACTTTTAGCTATTTTACCTCCTTCTCAAGCTCCCAATAATGGTACCGGTACGTAGTTTTTTTCTCTTACCATTTTAACATTTTTCCATCGAAGATACTTCTTATGTAACAGGAAGACAAAGGCTGAACTGTTACCTTCTTATGCTGAAAATTAACTTGATAATCTGTGAAAACTTATGATATTTTAAAACATGAAATATTATAAGAAAAAATCTTCTGAAAGGAGCAGGATTCTTATCTTAAGAATCTCACTGACAATATGAATATTGTAGATTTACATGTACATTCCAATAAATCTGACGGAAGTCTTTCTCCAACTGAACTTGTAGATTTGGCAGTAGAAAAAGGGCTTTCTGCCTTTGCATTAACGGATCACGATACAACTGAGGGACTGGACGAAGCCATTCAGGCAGCCTGTGATTATAATAACAGGGAAGGTTTTTTCAACGGTAAGCCTTTGGAAATTATTCCCGGTATTGAATTTTCCACAGAATATATGGGAAAGGATATCCATATCGTAGGTTTATTTATTGAATATCAATCTGATATTTTCAAAAATAAGATTCAGGAATTTGTAGATACCAGAATTCTTAGAAACAAAAAAATGTGTGATGGCCTGGCTTCTGCAGGCATTGACATTACCTATGAAAAGCTACTGGAGGAATTTCCCTGTTGTATTATTACCAGAAGTCATTATGCAAAATATCTGTTAAATCATGGTTATACCACATCTATGGCTGAAGCCTTTGAGCGCTATATTGGCGATCATGCCCCTTATTTTGTTCCCAGGGAAAAAATCACCCCTACCCAGGCCGTGAAACTAATTAATGAGGTAAAGGGAATTGCAATCCTGGCTCATCCCATTCTTTACAGAATGAGTAAAGAAAATTTAGAAAATCTGGTAAGCTCTTTAAAAGAAGCCGGTTTGGCAGGAATTGAAGCTGTTTATTGTACCTATACCAAACGAGAAGAATTACAAATACGTAAATTAGCACAAAAATATGATCTTCTGATTTCCGGTGGCTCTGATTTTCATGGTACTATTAAACCCAAGCTGGAGCTGGCAACCGGATATGGTAATTTAGTTGTTGGACAGCATATTTTAGATGACTTAAAAAAGGAACGGGACAGACGATATTTTTCTGCTCCCAATTTATAACGCAAAGTTTGGAAGGAAATTTACAATGAAAACAATGATCTTTTTTACCGATTTAGATGGTACTTTATTAAATGATGAGAAAAAAATCACGCAAAAAACATATGATGCTTTAAAAAAATGGTGTGAAAGTGGGCACAAGCTGGTATTATGCTCCGGCCGTGCCTTAGACAGTATTCTCCATGTCAAAGAAACATTAAATCTTGATTTTCCCAATATTTATCTGGTGGGCTGTAATGGTGGCGAGATCTATGACTGCAGCAATAAAATATTATTACTTAGAAGAACAATTTCCCTGGATAATGTTTTAAAAATTTTTAGTATTGCCGAAAGCTTTGATATTCATATTCAAACTTATACCGAAACTCATATTATAACTAAAAAAGGCGGTGATGAACTAGCCTATTATAAGCGTGCTATTCATACACCTGCCATTATTACCTCTGATATTTTAGAGCATCTTACCACCGAACCATGTAAATGCCTTGCTATCGAACTAAAAGATTTAGAACGCTTTGAAAGCTTCCGGCTGGCTCTGACACAGGAACTTGGAAAAGAACTTGCCGTAATTTATTCTAATGCTAACTATATTGAAGTTTTTCCCGCAGAGTCAGGAAAAGGTTCTGCTGTTCATTGGTTATGTAATCATCTTAATCTTCCGGTGGAAAACTCACTGGCTGCCGGCGATGAATTAAATGATCTTTCCATGATTCAGGCTGCCGGCTGTGGGATTGCTATGTGTAACGGAAGATGTGAAGTAAAAACTTCTGCCGATCTGGTTACTGCCTTTGATAATAATCATGATGGGTTAGCAGAAATTCTTGACAACAAAAGGAGAGGGATTTAGTCCTCTCCTTTCTATTTTTACTCTTTCTTCCTTGGAATTCCCCCTATTCCTTCATCTCATCCAATAAACTTTTAAACTCTTTTGCAACGCCTTCAGAGGCTTCTGTTATCTCATTCACAGAATCTGCAATCACTCTTACCACTTTTTGAATATCATGAGACATATCAAGAAAATCGCAAATAGAATGGTCAATCATTTCAATATCATGATCATATCCCTCTGCCACAGTCACAAAATCGTCATAGCCTGTTACCACTTTTTCCGACAAATCCTCCGCCAGCTTTTCCAACTGTGATACCAGCTCTCCTAACCTGCTTTTTAATTCTTCGTCCTCTGCAATGCTCTCCAGCTCTGCACATTCCTCAAGCAAATCACAGATTCTGTTTACCGCATTTTCAGCTTCCTCTCTATGGTAGTCAGATACTTCCTTTAATTCGTTGGATTTCTCCTTCATAAATTCAGTAATACCAAAAATAGTATCAGAAGTATCAGAAATCACATCCATACTGTCACTTACCATATGTATTTCTGTATCAGTCTGAGACTCAGCAGCCACGATCTCTTCCATTCTGTCACTGATTAATCTTAATTTTTTAGAAAATACTTCCATTCCCCTCAGCTGCTCATCCATGATTTAACCCTCTACTATTAAATACCTGCCATCACCAATATCAAAGATTTCATCGGCTAATAAAATCTCATCCTCATCTGCACCCTCTATATCAATCCCCTGTTCGTCAAAATACTCCCATACTTCCTTAGGAGAATTAACTACAATAGCCATACATTCCTCTAAAAAAACCTCTGCTTCTTCCATATTCTCAGCTACCGGCTCGGGAAAAAGCTGCTCCTGATTCTTTAAAAAACACTGTAATACAGCATCATCATATTCATGCATATTCATACACTCCTTTACATTTAATCATAAATCATATTTTCCCAGGAATCAATACCTTTAATTCTTCATATACCCTGGAAATGGGAAGCCCTACCACATTATTATAATCTCCTCTGATTTCTTTAATAAATGCAGCAAAGCAACCTTGAATACCGTAAGCTCCCGCCTTGTCAGCCCATTGAAGACCGGACTCTTTATCCTGTTGAAAGCTTCCGTCAATATAAGCATTGATTTCTGCTTCTGACATGGGATTAACAATGACTGATGTTTTCTCGTAAAAGTTTCTGGAAATTATCTCTCCGCTTCCCTGAAGAAAGCTAAGGCATACTCCTGTATATACCTGATGCTCCTTTCCCTGAAGCAAACGAATCATTTCCAAAGCTTCCTTTCTGTCAGAGGGCTTTCCCAAAATCTGATTTTCAAAAGCTACCACAGTATCTGCTCCAAGTACAATTCTTCCCGGTAAGCTTAACCTTTGAACTACCTCCTCTGCTTTCTGTCTGGCTAATTCCTGTACGATTTCTTCAGGAGCATTCCCTATGATAGTCTCTTCGCACTGACTGGGTACCACTTGAAATTCCATATTAATCTGCTGTAATAATTCCTTCCTTCTAGGTGAAGCAGATGCTAAAATAATACTCTCCATCCTGGTTAATCCTCCAAATGTTTGGCGGGAATGAAAACTCTGTTATCAACCCCTTCTTTTATTTTATTTATTTCCTGCTTTGCTTCCTTGGTAAAAACTTCCTGTGAAGAATAAGCTTCCTTCCCCCTTCTGTCAATTTTCTCATAGGTACCTTCTAACGTCATAATACTGGCCTTTATGGTATCCCGGAGCTCGCCTTCTAAAATATGATATATTTTTTTCTTTAATCTTTCATCTTCTATAGGAAACACAATTTCTACCCTTCGTTCCAAATTACGTGGCATCCAATCTGAGCTACCGCAATAAATTTCTTCCCTGCCTCCGTTTTCAAAATAAAAGATTCTGCTGTGTTCCAAAAACCGGCCTACAATAGAGCGCACTTTTATATTTTCACTAATTCCGGGAATCCCTGTTTTCAAACAACAAATTCCTCTGATAATTAATTCAATCTCTACTCCGGCAGCGGAAGCTTCATATAGTGCAGCAATAATATCTCTGTCACATAGGGAATTCATTTTTGCAATAATCCTTGCCGGCTTTTTGTTTAAGGCCTGTTCTTTCTCTCTTTCAATCCAGTATAAAAATTTATCCTTCAGCCAAAGCGGAGCCACTGCCAGCTTATTCCAGCTTAACGGTTCTGAATAGCCTGATAACATGTTAAATACTGCCGTGGCATCTTCTCCAAAGGATTCCTTACAGGTGAAAAGTCCTACGTCTGTATATAATTTTGCTGTTGCATCATTATAGTTTCCCGTACCTAAATGAACATACCTGCGAATTCCGTCCTCTTCCTTCCTGACTACGAGAGTAATCTTACTATGAGTTTTTAAGCCTACCAAACCATAAATTACATGACAGCCTGCCTGCTCCAGCTTTCTGGCCCAGACAATATTATTTTCTTCATCAAAACGTGCCTTCAGCTCTACCAGTACCGTAACCTGTTTCCCGTTTTCAGCTGCTGTTGCCAGGGCTGCAATAATAGGAGAATTACCACTTACACGGTATAAGGTCTGCTTTATTGCCAGAACCTGGGGATCTCTTGATGCCTGTCGAATAAATTCCACTACCGGTTGAAAGGACTGATAGGGATGATGCATGATAATATCAGATTTTTGGATTTGTTCAAAAACATTACAGCCTTCCGGAAGCTCCGGTACCTGTGCCGGCTCATGCTTTGGTTCTCTTAAATTCTCAAACCCTTCCATGCCGTATACCTTCATCATAACAGTAAGATCTAAAGGACCATCAATATAATAAATATCAGATTCTTCTACCTGCAAATCTTCCTTTAATACACCAAGAAGTTTTTTATCTATGCCGGCTTCTACCTCTAATCGGATTACCTGCCCCCACTGACGCTTCTTAATCTGTTTTTCTATCTCTTTTAATAAATCCTCTGCTTCATCCTCTTCTATTGTTAAGTCTGCATTTCTCATGATACGGAAGGGATAAGTACTTACAATATCATAGCTTAAAAACAGCTTTCCGATGTTTCGCTCAATAACCTCCTCCAAAAAAATTACGGTTGTCATACCTTCTTTTCCGGGAAGCTTCACTACTCTGGGCAATACATTAGGTACCTGTACCGTCGCAAATTCCAGCTCATTTTTTTCTTTATGTCTGTTTCTGATTAAGGCACCGATATTCAGAGTTTTATTTCTGATAAGCGGAAAGGGTCTGGAGGAATCTACTGCCATGGGAGTCAGCACCGGATAAACTGCCTCTTCAAAATAACGATCTACATATTCTGCCTGCTCTTTCGTCAGCTCCTCATGTTTTGCAATGATCTGCAGGCCCTGCTGTAAAAGCATTGGATACAGCGAACGGTTATAGGTGCTGTACTGAAGGTTTACCAGCTCATGGGTTACCTTATTAATCTCTTCCAGCTGCTGTTTTGGCGTTAGTCCCGCAATATCCTTCTTCGTATAATCTGCATTTACCATATCCTTAAGGGATGCCACTCTTACCATAAAAAACTCATCTAAATTCGAAGAGGTAATACTTAAAAACTTTAATCTTTCAAACAAAAGATTTTGCTTATCCCTGGCCTCCAGTAATACTCTTTTATTAAAAGAAATCCAGCTTAATTCCCTATTATAATAATAATTTGGATCTAAATATTTATTCTTCATACTTTTTCCCTTTTAAATTATCATACTTTTCTTTTGCTTAATAACAGGCTTTATACTATATACTTCCTCAAAAAAATCTGCTCTTTCCCGTAACAGCCCTTGTTCTAAGGTAATATCCTCATCAGTTACCACACTAATGGAAAGGATATGCTCCTTAAGAGCTACCTTAATATCCTTAAACTTTTGCTTCTGACTTCGATCAAGGGCATTTGCCAGCTTTAAAATAGCTGTCAGCTTGGCTATTACCATATAATTATTCTTTTCCAATAATGAATTTCTTGTCAGGATATCAAAATAAGTAAACTCTTCATGATTAAATTTTACTACATTAGCTACAATCTCACGCTCAATATGGGAAATCCCTATAATTTCCGTATATAAAATAATATTATAGGAGCATTCTCCTAAATTAACCATACTGATATATTTTCCGCAGTCATGAAGGATAGTTGCCAGCTGAAGTAAGAGACGTTCTCTTTTTCCCAGTCCATGAATTTTTTTCATACTGTCGAAAATAGTAAGGGCAATACTTTCCAGTGTCTCACTTCTTTTTTTATTTCCCTGATATCTTTTACTGATATTATGAGCACAGGCAATAATATCCTGACGAAAATCATGGATTTCCGTTAATAATCCCTTTTTTTCACCATATTCATAACCGATACCATCACACAATACTACTCCCGGAGACCAGATATGATCAGCTCCCAAGGTCTTCATACATCGTTTGATAATAACCGATGATACAAAGGTGTGAGCCATATTATCTTCTGAAATTCCAAACCTTTTGGCTTGCTCCTGTAAATGAAAATTTTTTTCTCCTCCTAAAAATTTTACAAATTCATCATAAGTCAGATGCGCTGTTCCTGCGCCTTCCTTTTCAAACTTCTGCATAATGGAAGATACATAATCATCTACTACAATAATATTTTCTATTATTCGATCCTTCAAATATAATTTTTTAAAAACCGAAAGCTGGCTGCTGATATACTCATCCAAAAGCTCTTCATATCTGACATTGTTACCGGCCAAATGACGGATTTGTTCTTCCAAACGAAACACACCAATCTTTAAATTCTGTGTAGCTACAAGAGTATCCTTATCAAATAAAGAAAGCTGAATACTTCCACCCCCAATATCGAGAATGGCCGTACCTTTTTCAATAATTTTATTAAATTCTTCCCCTCGGGAAGCAATGGCCTTATAATTTAGAAATCTTTGTTCTGAATTACTGATTACTTCAATTTTAATACCGGTTCGTTGCTCTATCTGATCCAAAAGAATCATTCTGTTTTGAGTTTCTCTGATGGCACTTGTACCGTAAGCTTTATAAGCCTCCACCTGATACAATTCCATAATTTTGCGAAAGGATAACAGCGTATGACATAACTCGTCTACCTTTTCTCCACTGATTTTTCCGTTCGCAAATGATTCTCCTCCCAGATCCAGGCGGTAACGAAGATTTTCTATCTCCTTCATTCCGTTTTTGGAAGTAAATTCAAATATTTTACAGGATAACTCAAAGGAACCGATATCAATTGCCGCGAACAACCTTACCTTCATTTACTTCCTCCTAAAATATAATCAATAAACTGCTGGGCAGTTCTTCCTGACAAACCGCCATGAGCCAGCTCCCATTTATTAGCCTCTAACAGAAGCTCCTGCTGATCCATTTCAATATTATTTCTTTCAGCCAATATTTTAACAATAGTTTCAAATTCTTTTTTATCAGGAGATGAGAAGAAAATAGTAACTCCAAAGCGTGATACCAAAGAAAGCTTTTCCTGAACGGTATCACTGGCATGGAGCATATCTCTTCTACCCTCTTTATCTGCAAAGCTTTCTTTTATCAAATGTCTTCTGTTGGAGGTAGCATAAATAAGAATATTTTCAGGTTTTTTCTCCAGTCCTCCCTCTATAATAGCTTTTAAATATTTATATTCTATTTCAAATTCTTCAAAGCTAAGGTCATCCATATAGATAATAAATTTATAATTTCTGTTTTTAATCTGCGCTATTACCTCATTTAGTGCATGAAACTGATGCTTATAAATTTCAATAATTCTGAGACCATCTTCATAATATTTATTGGCAATGGCTTTAATACTGGAAGATTTTCCGGTACCGGCATCTCCAAATAACAGACAGTTATTGGCTTTTTTCCCTTGAACAAAGGCCTGAGTATTATCTATCAGCTTTTTCTTAGCTATTTCATAGCCTACCAAATCCTCCAGCTTTACATGGGCAATATTCAGGATAGGAACAATTTCTACCTTTTCATTTTTTTGCTGTATACGGAAGGCCTTGTGAAGACCGAATTTACCTACTCCGTATTCTTTATAAAATTCTGTCAGGTACTCCTTCATTTTTGCAGCAGATTCTGCTTTCTCAAATCTTGCTGTAAGTGACATGATTCTGTCCCTGATTCTACTGTTATAGATCTTACTTTCCTGACTGCTGGCATGATAATCCAGGGCCATGGAAAAGCCTTTCACCCGGAGTGTTTCTGTCAAATGGGTAAAATCATAATCAAACAATTCTTTTATAATCTCTATATCATGAAGCACTGCCTCATTAATCGTTCCTTCTATGGCTCCTCTTATTTCACAGGACTTACTGTAGGTATTTTCCTTATTCACCAATAAATTTGTCAGATAGCAATGCCATAAATTACCGCTGAATCCATATTCTCCCCCACGTTCCAGTAATCCATGAAGATTTTCATAGGCCAGGGCTCTTTTTTCCTCTTCCTTCCATTCCGGATTTTCATAGTTTTCCAGCAGGTAAATCATATCTGATAATAAGCGGCCATCTTCAAAATCCCGATATAAAATCAATTCTTTTTCTCTCATCTTCCGCCTCCGGATTTTAATAATTTCCCAAAATCTTCAAGTTCGTGGTTTCTTCTCTCAAGCCCCTTAATGCATTTCTAACAGCGCTGTCCTTAAGATTTCCGTCAAAATCTATGAAGAAACGATATTCAAAATTTCTTTCAGGAATCGGCCTGGATTCAATCTTGGACATATTTAAATTATTGTAAATAAAATGTGATAAAATATGATACAGGGAACCGCTTTTATGGGGAATTTCAAAGCACAGGCTGATTTTATCGGCTTTCTCCAGAAAGATTTTTTTGCTGGATACTACGATAAATCTGGTACAATTATTTTCCTCCTGATTTACTCCTCTTTCCAAAATCTTTAATCCATATAATCTGCCTGCCTTTTCACTGGCAATGGCTGCCTGCTCTTTTTTCCCCTCTTCCTTTACCTTACGTGCAGCAAAGGCATTATTTAAAAGGCTGATTTGCTGCCACTGATGTGTACCTAAATAGGAGGCACTTTGCATCAATGACTGTGGATGGGAGTAAACCACACGGATATCCTCCAGTTCTGCCTCTTCCACACCTAAAAGGCAATGTTCAATCTCCACAACCTGCTCTCCTACAATATAGTTTTCAAACTCTACCAGTAAATCATAAATTTCACTTACAATACCTGCTGTAGAGTTTTCAATAGGTAAAACAGCATAGTCTGCACTTCCTTCTTCCAAAGCACACATAGCCTGACGGAAGGTATCTACATGAAAGCTGTCAATTTCTTCTCCGAAAAAACGTTCCATGGCTATTTGGGAATAGGCCCCTTCTGCCCCTTGAAAAACTACCTTAATATCAGAATCAAATAACGTTTCAACCGGCTGAAAGGGTAGTCTCAGCTTATGATCCTCCTTTGCCAGAATCTGATATTGCAGTTTTCTGCTCATAGACATAATCTGTTCAAAAAGCTCATTGATTCCCTTTTCATTAAAATCATTATTAGCCAGCTGCTTTAAGCTGCTTAGCTTCTGCAGCTCTCTTTCCCTATCCAGTACCATTTTACCGTTAGCGATTTTATATTCAGCTACTTCTTTACAAAGCTCCATACGTTCCTGATATAAATCCACAATTTTTTTATCAATTCCATCAAGTTTTTCTCTGATAATTGAAAGTTCAGTCATTTTATTTCCACCTTTTTTCAGAATTTTTCTTATATTTTCTTATATAAAGGAATTTTACTCCAAATTTTGCTTGATAGCAAGTTAATCTAAGACTATACTATAATTAAGAAATGAAAAGGTGGGAAAACATATGAGTAAATTAAAATTAACATTAGGTATTATTGCCATTATACTTATTCTTACTGCCATTGCTGTAAGTAATTATTTTATGAACCTGGTTCCTGAGAATCCTTCCGGTACTCTGGGTAATACTTCCGGTAATCTTCAAAATAATGGTCTGTTTTGCGAACAGGATGGTGTTGTATATTTTGCCAATGCCTATGACGATTATACACTCTATCGCATGGACCCCGATGAATCCAATATGAAAAAATTAAACAGTATGTCTGTAAAATGGCTCAATGCTGCAGGTAAATACCTTTATTTTTATCAGAATGACAGTAATGAAGGCTCCGGTCTTGGTTATGTAATTAAAACTACCGGTATTTATCGACTTGATAAAAAAGGACGTCGTTCTACTTTACTAAGAAGAGATGCTGTTTCCGATGTAACCTTAATTGATAATTATCTGTATTTTAAAAATATGTCAGAAAGTCCTATGAATCTAAAGCGTATTGGTATTGATAAGGAAAATGAAAGTGTAATTCTTGATCATCGTTTCCAGCCGGGTTCAGTAGCTAACGGAATCATTTATTATGCAAATACTAATGACAGCTTCTATTTATATGCTTACGATACTGTTACCGGTACCAACCAATTGTTATGGGATCATCAGGTATGGAATCCTGTTTATCATTCTGATGGATATATCTACTATATGGATTTGGAAACTGATTACCAGCTGCATCGTTATCATCCTTCCTCCGGTTCCTTTGAGGTATTAACAACTGATCGTGTAGATTTATTTAATATTAGCGGAGATATGATTTACTATCAGAGAAGCAATCCTAATGATGCCGCCTTAATGAGAATGTATACCAACGGCAGCAATCAGGAGCTGGTAAGCTCAGGAAACTACCAAAATATTAATATTACCTCCAATTATGTATACTTCAATCTTTTTGATGAGCCCACTCCTGTATTTAAACAAAGTGTGGCAGGACCTATTAATGTAAGTGTTTTTCAGCCTATCACAGAAAAATAAATTAATTAAGGACAGGCAATTGCCTGTCCTTAATT
This sequence comes from Lachnospiraceae bacterium, assembly GCA_017558205.1. Taxonomy (GTDB): domain Bacteria; phylum Bacillota; class Clostridia; order Lachnospirales; family Lachnospiraceae; genus SFDP01. The sequence goes on from JAFYWD010000207.1 coordinate 14,900, forward strand.
ATTATAAAAATTCATGTTTATGTATCTATCCGCATGGCTATAAAAGGTAATTCTGAGATAATTCCTCTGCCATTTCTTCCACTGTTTTCTTATTTAAGGGATGACGTACATAAGATGCTATTTCCTTCAGAGGAATTAATACAAAATCTCTGTTGGCCATATCCTTATGAGGAATCTGAAGCTCCTCTTCATCCAATATTAACTGATCATACAATAAAATATCTAAATCTAAGGTTCTTGGTCCCCAACGAAGCTCTCTTTTTCTGCCTGCCTTAGCCTCTATTTCATGAATTACTTCCAATAACTCATAGGGAGACAGAAAGGTTTCAATATAAAAAGCACCATTTAAAAAATCCTCCTGCTCTATTCCTCCGTAGGCCTTAGATTCATAAAAAGAAGAAGCTTTTAAATTTCTAAAGCGTCTGTCATCCTTTAATTGCTCCAGAGCCTCTGTCACATACTTTTTACGTTCTCCCATGTTAGAACCAAAGGAACAATAAACCTGATGCCACTGTCTCTCAACCTGTACAGAAACAGAATGAAATTCCATAGGAATTGGTGCTTCCGGCTTCTTCACCTCCAGTATAAGAGATTTAATACCGTAAAAGTTATTTAAAAGTGCCTCTGCCGTGTTGACTGCTGCTGTTTCTATTAAATCATACTTGGTTCTTGTGAACTCCTTTTCAATAAAAAGACAAACCTCTCCGTAATGAATAGAGTAATTTAAGTCATCCTTCCTGGCTGCCTTAATAAAGTCAGTAGTTATTTCACAATCTATAACAAAAAACTGCCCCAGCTCCTTTTCCTCCGGAAAGACTCCATGGTAGGCATAGATTTTTAGCCCTTTAATTCTTATGATATCTTTTCCCATATGCTATCCTTATATAATATACTTTTGTATTTAAATCACAGGACAATTACAAGCCTATCTTCCTCGCACTGCCTCCAGCATTGTTAAAGCCTCTTTATGTGGCCTTACATCATGAACTCTTAAAAAAGCACAGCCTTCCATATATCCCAAGATATTTAACGCAAGTGTTCCGTTTAACCGTTCTTCTACCGGCAACTTCAGAATATTCCCTACCACAGATTTTCGTGATACTCCCAATAACAGAGGAAAGCCTAAAACCTTTAACTCCTTTAACCGGGATAACAGTACCAGATTTTGCTTAGTGTCTTTGGCAAAGCCTATACCGGGATCCAAAATAATATTTTCTTTCCTAATTCCCGCTTTAATGGCAGTATGGATAATACTTGAAAAATCCGACATGATATCCTCAATAAAATTCTGATACTCTCCCTGCTTTCTGTTATGCATCAGACAACAGGGAATCTGATACTTTGCTATTATCCTTGCCATATCTTCTCCCTGCTGAAGCCCCCAGATGTCGTTAATCAAATCGACCCCTGCTTTAATACCTTCTTCGGCTACCACTGCCTTATACGTATCCAAAGATAAAGGAATATCAAAATTTTTCTTAACAGCCTCTATTACGGGAATCACCCTGTTTAACTCCTCTGACACTTCTACCGGTGTGGCCCCCGGTCTGGTAGATTCTCCACCCAAATCCAGAATATCTGCTCCTTCCTTAACCATTTCCTCTACACGAAACAGGGCTCTGTCTAACCCGGAATATTTTCCTCCGTCTGAAAAGGAATCCGGAGTAAAATTCAGGATTCCCATCAAATAAGTCTTCTCTTTTGTCTTAAATTCTTTGCCGCCAATAACCATAACTATCCTTGTATTCTAAAATTCTTCTTTTCTTTTTTCCAATTACATTCTTTTTCTGCCGGGCACCAAAAGCATTCTCTACTTAGCTTATCCGCCCGATAAAAGATTGATGAAAGGCTTTCTTTCTCTTCCTGCACTTCCTTACGATGAGTTTTAATAATGGAGAGGATTTGTTCTGTCTCCTCCGGAGAAAAGCTACAATCCTTTAAAATAGGTTCTGCCAACTGTACACTTGCCAGATGATGTTCTATTCCTTCTTCATATTCCTTCCATCTGCCGATATCATGAAGCAGCCCTGCTGCATAAAGAAGCTCCTTCACTTTAGCTTTTGTATCATATTTACTATCATGAGAAGACATTTCCTCTAAGTAAAGAATATAGGCAATTCTTGCTACATCTAAAAAATGCTTTTTATCATGCTTACAGAAAACTCTGTCCTTTTCCCATACTTCAATTTTCTTCAGATGTTCTCTATATTTTTGATGACTTAAAATTCTGCTGATACGTTCCATCTATCATACCTATCTTAACATTCTGAAAAACTTTTCCTGCCATAATTCTTCTTTTTCAAAGCATCCCTTAACTGATGTGGTTATTGTTTTTGAACCCGGCTTTTTTACACCCCTCATGGTCATACACATGTGCTCATCTGCCTCTATCATAACCATTACTCCCTGAGGCTTAGCTTCCTTCATAATAGCCTCTGCTATTTCTTCCGTCATTCTCTCCTGAAGCTGTGGTCTTTTGGCAAAGACCTCTACTGTTCTTGGAATCTTACTTAATCCCAAAACCCTCCCGTTAGGAACATAGGCCACATGTACTCTTCCAAAAAAAGGAAGAAAATGATGCTCGCACATGGAATAAAAAGGGATATCCTTTTCTAAAATCATCTGATTATTGTCCACCCGAAATTGCTTGGACAAATATTCTGCAGGATCTTGATTAAGTCCGGCAAAAATCTCTTCATACATCCGTGCAATTCTATCCGGTGTTTCCCGAAGTCCCTCCCGGTTAGAGTCCTCTCCGATACCTTCCAGAATCAGTTTTACCCCTTCTATAATTTTTTCTTTATCTATCACCAGTTTATTTCCTCACTTCCAATGACTTTTTTACAATCTGTATACATCTTCCTAAATAAGATAATGAACCAAAGGCAATAATTACGGAATCCTTATCCGACAAAAGATAGCTCAGCTCTATGGCCTCCTCCAGACTATCTGCTGCCGTAACCCGTGAATGATACTTTCCGGCCTCCTGTGCCAATTCTAAGGCAGACAGACTTCTGGGATTCTCCGGAATTGTTATGGTAATTATATGTTCTGCCAATTCCTGAGTCTCTTTTATCACTTCCGCATATTCCTTGTCCTTAAACATACCCATTATATATATAATTCGTTTATTTGTAAAATAAAACTCTATGGTTTTCCTTAATTTTAAGGCAGAGCTGTGATTATGTGCTCCGTCTATAATAAAATAAGGCTTCTTAGAAAGTATCTGAAATCTTCCCTGCCATACTGCTTCTTTCAGTCCTGCTCTTGATTTCCTGTCCTCCAAAGACACTCCTTCCTTTTTCAGACATTCCATGACCTCCCACGCCACACAGGCATTTTCCTGCTGCCATATTCCTGCCAGAGTTATTTCCAGATTTTTTTCACCTTTATAATGAAAGCGTTGGAGATTTAATGTAGCTTTTACCTGATGAATATTATCCTCCTGTACAAAGATAAGCTCCTTTACTTCTCTTTTTCTTCCTTCCTCTATCAGAAGATTTTTAATCCCTGTTTGTTGTACGGCTGAAACCACCCATGCATTCTTCTTTAGAATCCCTGACTTCTGCCATGCTATTTCTTCAATGGTTTCTCCTAAAAACTTCATATGATCCTTACTGATAGAGGTAAGAACACAAACCAATGGGGCTTCTATTACATTTGTTGCATCAAGAGCACCTCCCATACCTGTCTCCAGTACAACAAAATCACATTTTTCCCGGAAAAATAATAAAAAACATAAAGCAGTTTCTATTTCAAAGGCAGTCGGATGAGAAAATCCCTCCTCCTCCATCTTATCTGCTGCGACTCCTACCTCTTCCATTAATTCGCCTATTTTCTTTTTAGACACCGGCTTTTGCAATATCTGAAAACGCTCCCGATACTCTGTGATAGTGGGAGAGATATAACGTCCTACCTGATATCCGTTCTTGTGAAGCATCTGAGAAATAAAGGCTAATACAGAGCCTTTTCCGTTAGTTCCGGCAATATGAATGATCTTTAATTGCTTTTCAGGATTTCCCAGGCGTTTTAATAATTCTTTCATATTATCAAGTCCCGGTACAATTCCGTATTTTCCGCAGTTTTCTATATATTCCATTGCATCCTGATATTTCATCTTACCCCTCATTTCATAAAAAAATACAATAACAGAAAAATTAGCTTCCATTATTGTACTTTTAAATTTGTCCCTTTAGTTTTACTCATTACCGTCCAAGCCAATGTAAGCTTCTTCTGTATGATTTCCTATATCCATAGTTGTTAAAACCCTTCTTTTAATTCTTGCCTCTTCTGATGCCTGAAGAATATAATTTTTAATTTCTTTGGCATTTTTAATATGCTCCAACACCAGATTAGGGTTAGTATTATCTCCGGTAAAGCAAACTACGGTGCCCAGGCCTACAATTTTTTCCAGGAAAGAGGTACGAAGCTGTACATCCTGTACCTTATACATATAACAGTCATTCTCTGTAGTAGTAAATAAGCCCTGGATTACGGTAATTAAATCTTCCTTAATTTCATACTTGGTAAAGGTCCATGGAAGTCCAAAAAATAATAATCTTTTTTTCTCAATATATGTCATACTTATCTCCTTCCTTAATCATTTATTTTATTTCATTGTACTTCATTAAGTAAATGATTGCAATGAGGCAATTCAACTATTTTCTTCCTCCTCAAACCCTAACTGTTACTTGAAACTAACCTTATCTTATGCTAGAATGATAAAAATGTACTTAGGAGGTTAGTTATGGAAGCAAAAGAATGTATTTTATCCAGACGCAGTGTTCGTAAATTTAAGGATACTCCTGTGGATCATCAGCTTTTAGAAAATATTATTGAAGTATCATCTTATTCCCCCAGCTGGAAACATACTCAAATCGTTCGTTACATTGCTGTAGAAGGCGAATTAAAAAATAAAATTGCAAAGGACTGTTTTGCAGCCTGGCCAAGAAATGGAGAAATTACAGAGAATGCTCCTTTGTTGGTAGCTTTAACTGTTATTAAAAACAGATGTGCCTATGAAAGAGACGGCTCCTTCAGTACCTGGCGTGGCGATGCATGGCAGATGTTTGATTGTGGTATTTCCTGCCAGACCTTTGGTCTTGCCTTGCATGAGCAGGGTCTTGCCTCTGTTGTTCTTGGTATTTTCGATCAGGATATAACTTCTTCTTATCTTGAAATTCCGGAAGATCGTGAATTGGTTGCCCTAATGGCTGTTGGATATCCCGATGAAACACCTAATGCTCCCAAAAGAAAACCTGTTAGTGATCTTTTGAGCTATAAATCTTAACGTGATAGCTGTCACATTTTTTATGTGACAGCTACTCTTATGTTGTCGCACCTCCCTGGAAATTCATTGCTATGAATTGCCGGAGCTGCCTGTTTATTTAAGGAAAGGAAGAAAAACATGAGACATTTAATTACCCCTCTGGATTTTACAACAGATGAATTGGAAAAGCTTTTTGATTTAGCCAATGATATTGAGAACAACAAAAGTAAATACTCTAAAATATGTGAAGGAAAGATTCTGGCCACCTGCTTCTATGAGCCCAGTACAAGAACACGCTTAAGCTTTGAATCAGCAATGCTGCAGCTAGGTGGACAGGTTTTAGGATTTTCAGATGCCGGATCCTCCTCCGCTTCCAAAGGAGAAAGTGTTTCTGATACCATTCGAATGATATCTGCTTATACTGATATCTGTGCCATGCGTCATCCTAAGGAAGGCTCTGCCATGGTTGCCTCTACAGCTGCCTCCATTCCTGTTATCAATGCCGGAGATGGCGGACATCAGCATCCTACCCAGACCTTAACCGACCTTTTAACTATCCGCTCTCTCAAAAAGCGTTTAAATAACTTTACCATTGGTCTTTGCGGTGATTTAAAATTTGGACGTACCGTGCACTCTCTGATTAACGCACTTGTAAGATATCCTGACGTAAAATTTGTATTTATTTCTCCGGAAGAGCTTCGTATTCCTGATTACATTATTGAAATGTTAAAGGAAAAGGATATTCCCTTTGAAGAGGTAATTCGTCTTGAGGATGTAATGCCCAAGCTGGATCTTCTCTACATGACCCGTGTACAAAGAGAACGTTTCTTTAATGAACAGGACTATGTTCGCTTAAAAGATTTCTACATTCTAGATAAGGCTAAAATGAAGCTGGCTAAAGAGGATATGCTGGTTCTTCATCCCCTCCCTCGTGTAAATGAAATTTCAATAGAAGTAGATTCCGATCCCAGAGCCGCCTATTTCCGTCAGGTAAAATACGGTGTTTATGTCCGTATGGCTCTGATTCTTACACTTCTTGAATTAGCATAAAACAGATAAATAATAGTATTGATAAAAGCAGAAAGGAAGCTCATATGTTAAATGTAGGTAAGATAGAAGAAGGATTTGTTTTAGACCATATTCCTGCCGGAAAAAGTCTGGCAATATATCATCATCTTCAATTAGATAAGTTAGATTGTACAGTTGCAATAATAAAGAACGCACGTAGTAATAAAATGGGAAAAAAGGATTTACTAAAGGTTGAATGTGATATAAATTTAATTGATATGGATGTTATAGCTGTAATCGATCATAATATAACCGTAAATGTGATTAAAAATGGTGAAATTGTTTCTAAGAAAGAATTAATACTTCCCAAAGAGATTAAAAATATTTTTAAATGTAAAAATCCCCGTTGCATCACTTCTATCGAACAGGAATTACCACATATTTTTGTTTTATCCGATGGAAAAAAAGAGGTATACCGTTGCAAATATTGTGAAGAAAAATTTGATACACGTTCCTTCTTTTAATTTTTACGAAAAGAAAAAAACCGGTGTTATGCGTTCTAACACCGTTTTTTTTATAGCCCTATGAGATTTAATAAAATTCCAATCAATACCCCGGAGAGATATAAAATTCCAATAATACCGAGGCTTTCTTTTTTATTTTCATTCACTCTCAATAAAACGATAGTCCCTACCCCGGCTCCGGATAAAAGTCCTGCCATCATGGTACCAAATGTCATAAGACCATCAAGATACATTGTAGTTATTACCACGGAAGCAGCACAATTTGGAATAAGACCTATCAGGGAAGCCACAACCGGACCCACAATAGGATTATTCAATATAATTCCTCCTAATCTGTCCTCTCCAATTCCTTCCAGTAATAAATTAATGAAAAAAGTAATAATCACCACAAATATAAAAATATGGATGGTATGATGCAAAGCTGAACGGACAATTCCCTTTTCGCAGTTACAATGTTCCTGCTCACACATGGAATGAATCCTCAATTCTTTCTTTTCTTTTTTTAACATTCTTATGATAAAATCTACTAAAAATCCTACAAAAATTGCTATCACAGACTTGAAAATTAAAATTTTCACAATATCAGTAACAGAAATGGAATATGACAGCATGATAGGAAGCATTTCATCTGACGTAGATAGAAAAACTGCTATCACAGTTCCCGCAGTAATCATCCTGCCGGAATAAAAATTGGAAGCCATGGCAGACATACCGCACTGAGGTATAATTCCTAAAATTCCACCAATTACAGGCCCTCCCTTAGGCCGTTTTAATAACTGTATGAGACCATTATTGGTTTTATGCTCTAAATATTCCATTAATAAGTAAGTAACTAACAAAAATGGTAATATTTTTATATTATCTTCTATAGCATGTACAAAAGCATGCTCTAATATATGTAACACTCTCTTTCTCCTTTTTCTTACAGGACTTATTTATAGATGTCTGCCTGTATGGACAGCTTACCTTTTTTCGTTTGATGTGAAATTCCCATATATTGAAATTTCCCAAAGCCTCTGACACTGACAATATCATCTGCTTTTAGCTGGTAGCTGTTATTTTCACAAAGTCTGCTATTAACAAAAATTTTTTTACTGCGAAACATTTCCGTACTTTGTGTTCTGGATAAATGATATAATTTCGCAATTACCACATCGATTCTTTCTGAAGGACAAAGAACAATCTCCCTTTGACGCTCCGGCTTTAAAAACTCAATTGCTTCTTCTATTTTGGTACATCTAACATCAGTATGACGTATCCTTGTTAAGCTTTCCAAAAGATACTTCTCAATCCTGTCCAGACAAAATAAATAGGCCTTCTTTTCTTTAATTAAAATATCTCCCAAATTAGATCTTTCAATTCCCTGATTCATTAGAGCACCTAAATAATCACGATGGGAAAGCTGCTCTGAAAACTTTTCCTGTAACGGCTCTATTTGAATACAGGCAATAGGAAAATTCTCTTCATATCCCAATTCCTCAGGATTTCCAAAACGAATCACCCTTCTGTCACATTGCTGTGCACCTCCGAACAAGGTAATTCCGGCATATTTTAATTCTTTTTCCATTCTAAAAAATAAATCTAAGCCCGCAGGATCTAAAAATTCCGTAAAGCAGTAAATACCTTTGTCATAAGATCGCTTTGCCAGTTCCTGCAGCCTTTTTTGAAGAAGTATTTCCTCTTTCTCCATGGCATTCTCCCTCGTTATCCCGAATAGTTAGGCAAAGTTAATAATCTCCATCTTTGGCTTCTTGGTGCTTTCCACAGAGACAGCTTCCAAAATAGGGCCTTCTCCACCATAGTCAGGCCAATAGCCTATTTTAACTACAGCTCGTACCTTTACCCAGTCTTTTTCCTTCAATGACCGGCATCCTGCATAATTACAGGCATAGCCTAAAAAGGCCATATCATCAGCACAACAGGTCATAGCCAGTCTTCCAGGCACAAAAAAATCTTCAGGAAAGCTGGAGGGCTTTAACACCTGACCCACAAATTCAATGGTTTTATTTTCATATCGTTCCAAATGGTCCATAGCATCCAGATACCATATTCCAAAGCCCGTATCATCCAGGGAAATAACAGGCAGATTAATATCATAAGGAAGCTCTTCTTCCATCATTTCATTAATCTCTCCCTTAGAATCCTCAAAAATAATTTCTGCCTTGGGATTAACTGCCTTTACATTTCTTTTAAAATTACTTAATTCCTTAATTTGGTCACAGCGGTTAAATATAATCATTTCTGAATTACGTACCATTTCTGCAACCATAGATCTCATATTGGTATAATACATGGGAAAGGTAGAAGCATCAATCATGGTAATCTGCTGATCCAGACTCCAGGAAGCGGGAATACTCAGATCCTTCATATTCCACATTCCATTATATTCGATAATTACTCTGGCAGGACGATACTTTTCTTCCAAGGCAAGAAGATTTTCAACCGTAAAATCTTCTTCCTCTTCTATAATTTCAAGAAAGGTTTTCGTTCCTTTCAATAAATCTCTTTCATACTCTTCTTCTCCCTCTTCACAAAGTATAAGAAGCGTCTTCCCCTTTGATTGAAAATAGGGTTGAGCAAGGGTAAATTTAATAAATTCCGTTTTACCGCTTTCTAAAAATCCATTGATAAAATATACGGGTAATCTGTTATCTTTTTTCTTAAACACCGAACAATTCTCCTAAATTATCTTCTTTTATATTAGAACCAATGACACATATTTTTCCTGTTACCTCCGGCTTTCCGCTTCTTACGGAAACTTCTCCCGGTACATAATCAAAGTAAATCCATTCCTCTGCTTCTTTTCCTTTTACCATTCCCTTGGCTCTTAATACCATACCATATCTGTCATCATCTTCCAGCGCTTCCAAGATTTCCTCAATCTGTTCCTTAGAAAAACTAACCGGAGTCTCTTTTCCCCAGCTGGTGAATACTTCTGAAGCATGATGATTATGATGTTCATGACCGCATCCGCAGCTACAGCCCTCTTCATGATCGTGATGATGCTCCTCGTGCTCATGATGGTCGTGACCGCAGCAGCTGCATCCTTCTTCATGATCGTGATGATGCTCCTCGTGCTCATGATGGTCGTGACCGCAGCAGCAGCCTTCTTCATGGGCATGATGGTGGTGCTCCTCATGCTCATGATGGTCGTGACCGCAGCAGCAACCCTCTTCATGGGCATGATGGTGGTGCTCCTCATGCTCATGATGGTCGTGACCGCAGCAACAGCCTTCTTCATGATCATGGTGATTTTCCATAGTATCCTGTAATAATTCTTCTTCCAGACTTACTCTTTTTTCCATATGATGAAGAATTGATGTGCCTTCTAAAAGCTCCCAATCAGTAGTAATGATAGTTGCCGTATCATTTTGTTCTCTGATTAAATCTACGACCTTTTTTAGTTTTTCTTCTGAAATAGCAGCAGTTCTGCTAAGAATTACCGTTCCTGCATGTTGAATCTGGTTCAGGAAAAATTCCCCAAAATTTTTCATATACATTTTACATTTTGTAGCATCAACTACTGCAACGGTACTATTAATTTTTACTTCCTCTTCAAACTTTACATTTTCCACTGCCGCTGCCACATCAGATAGCTTTCCTACTCCTGAAGGCTCAATAATAATTCTTTCCGGATGATAGGTCTCCAGTACTTCCTTTAAAGATGTTCCAAAGTCACCTACCAGAGAGCAGCAGATACAACCGGAATTCATTTCTTTAATTTCAATACCGGCTTCCTTCAAAAAACCGCCGTCTACTCCTATTTCTCCAAATTCATTTTCAATTAAAACTACTTTTTCACCATTAAAAGCTTCTTTTAATAATTTCTTTATCAATGTTGTTTTCCCGGCTCCTAAAAATCCGGAGATAATATCAATTTTAGTCATAATACTTCCTTTCCTGTTACAGACCAAGTCCCTTGATTAAAAGCTTCTTTCTATAATCCTTTCTTATTATATCCCCTTGTTTTTAATTTTCAAGCCATAAATCCTAAGATTTTAGAAACTTTTAATAAAAGTTTCATCAAACTAACTCTATATCCTCAACTGCATAAAAAAAGAATGTACCAAAGCACATTCTTTTTTACAAGCGGGACGATAAGCCGGGTTATGTCTTGAGTGATCATCTATCTAGAGCTACCGTTACCGATAGCTTCAAGCGACCTACCTGAGAACAGATCGGGCAAATCTATGGTTCTCTTTTTGGTCTTGCTTCGGATGGGGTTTACATGTGCCCCCTCTGTTACCAGAAGGGCGGTAGTCTCTTACACTGCCTTTCCACCCTTACCAATAAATGGCGGTATATTTCTGTTGCACTGGCCTTGGAGTCGCCTCCACCGGACGTTATCCGGCATCCTGCCCTGTGAAGCCCGGACTTTCCTCACCTGTCTTACGACAGCCGCGATCACTTATCCCACTTAAATCAATATTTATATTAGCTTATGGGCTACCATAAGTTAATAGATAAACTATACCTTAAAAATACTTCCTCCCGCAAACTCTCTTACGATAGAATTCGTAGGAATATCTTCACTTCCGGCACCTAAAAAATATCCAAGAAACTTCAAAAGTCGTTTTGCCTCATAATACTCCGGCTCCTCCTTGCTGATACCAAAGAGCAAGGGTTCTGCATAAGTTTTTAAAATTGCCAGCTCGTAAATGGTTGCCGAATTAAACATGGCATCAGCACTTTCCTGATAGGGAAAAATATTTTCTTCCTCTCCTCTTCTTACTGAACTCCACATTTCCAAAGTTCTTTTCGCATTTGCTCCTCTCGTTCTGGCATCTCTCACCATTCTTCGAAGCAGTCTTCCATCAGTTGTAGGTATACGATTATGTTCATCTACATTGAGACAGGTAAGAGCACTGATGTAAATTTTAAATTTGCTTTCCTTTGGTAGCGCATAAGACATTTTATCATTCAAGCCATGAATACCCTCGATTACAAGAATATCATCTTTTCCCAAAGTTTTATAATTTCCATGATATTCTCTATGTCCTGTTTTAAAATTAAAGGATGGCATATCTACTGTTTTACCATCTAATAAATCCAGCATATCCTTATTAAACTGTTTAACATCAATTGCTTCCAGACACTCAAAATTATAATCACCGTTTTCATCTTTTGGAGTATCATCCCTGTTTACAAAATAATCATCCACTGCAATAGGATGAGGAATCAATCCATGTGTTCTAAGCTGTACTGATAATCTGTGAGATAAGGTTGTTTTTCCGGAAGAGGAAGGGCCTGCAATCATAACAAATTTTACATTACCTCTTTTGGCTATTTCACTGGCAATTTCTGCAATTTTTCTTTCCTGCAGTGCTTCCTGCATCAAAACTACATCCTGAAATCTTTGTTCGCAGATGGCTTTATTTAAATCACCTACGGAAATAACACCAATATCCTCCGCCCATTTTTTTGATTCCATCAGTGTTGCAAACAGCTTCTCTCTGGGAGCTACAGGAGTGATTTGTTCCGGATTCTCTCTTGTGGGAAGAATCAGTAAAATTCCTTCCTTGTAAGCTACCACATCAAAATGTTTAATATACCCTGTAGATGGTACCATATAGCCATAATTATAATCATAATAACCGTCAAGATAATAAAGATTGACGTAAGAGCTTCTTCTGTACCAGAACAGCTCCTGCTTATCTTCCATTCCCTGAGCAGAAAATATCTCTCTGGCCTGATCAATAGGAAATGCTTTTTTGGTAATCGGCATATCAGCAGCTACCATCTCTTCCATTCTGGCTTTTACCTTAGAAATCAATTCCTCGGTTACAGTAAAATCCCCACGTACCGAACAATAATAGCCCTGTCCTAAGGAAAATTCTACTTTAATTTTTCCCTTAGTCTCATCTCCCACCATATCTGCCACAGCCTTCACCAAAAGCATGGTAGCACTTCTTACATAGGTAGAATGACCAATTTTATCCTTGGTTGTCAGAAACTTAATTTCTGCTCCTTCCTTTTCCAACGGCTTGGATAATTCCTTAATTTTTCCGTTTTCAATTACTAAAACAATTCTTCCGTCATAATCCGCCTGGAAATCTCCTGCAATACTTTCAAACAAGGTTCCTTTTTCATACATGACTTCTTTCCCATTACAATTTACCTTCATCATACTCACACCCTCTCTTTTCTATCTCTCTACATTACCCAAAACGGTGATTCCTCAAATGCTCTTTTTACAGAAATATTAGGAAATTCCCGTTTTAATACCTCAAACATATAAGTAGAAAAAACTTTTTCCAGGCCATAATGGCCGGCATCAATTAAAGCCAGCTGACGCTCCATGGCATCTAATCCATGATGATGTCCCAAATCCCCTGTAACATAAACATCAACCTTCTGCCTGATGGCCTCTCCTATAAAGTCCTTTCCCGAACCCGGCACCAGTGCCACCGTATCAATCAGCAAAGAGGGATCCCCGTAAATTCTTATTCCCGGAAGATTACATTTTTCTTTTAAATAAGCAGCAAATTCCTCCAAAGACATGGTGCGTGATAATTCTCCAATTCTCCCGATTCCTTCCACCGCAATTTCATCCTGATAAGTAACTTCCAGTACTCTGCATTTGTCCAGCTCTAACTGATCCGCCACTGCATCTGCCATTCCCATAACATCAAAATTTGTATGCATCGCATAATAACAAATATCATTACGAATAAGATCATAAATTCTTTTCCCTATAAAATTTTCTCTGGTTAGCGATTTTATACCTGAGAAAATTAGGGGATGATGTGTTATCAATAAATCCACATTCTCACGGATAGCCTCTTCCACTACTTGCGTAGAAGGATCCAGGGCCAGTAAAATCTTTTTAATTTCCTTGTCCTCGCGACCGGCCAATAAGCCTACATTATCCCATTTTTCCGCCAAATAGGAAGGGGCTATCTTTTCAAGTGTCTCCATAACTTCTTTACATTTCACTTAAAACCACTCCAATCCCTTTTGGATCCGATTCAACTTTGCCAAAATCTCCTGTTTTCTCATCTGTGTTTTTTCTGTTTGGGTACAAGACAGCTGTTCCAGAATTTCTTCATATAATTTTTTTTCATTTATCAAAAAATCATATAGTACAGGATTTTGGTTTTGTAGTAAATCTTCACCATAATAATAAAATAATTCCTGTATTTTGCATGGAAAAGTTTTCTTATCACTTATATTTTTGAAAGCTGCTTTCATCATAGGATAAAACTTTCCATCTTCAAAGATCATGTCTTCTTTTAGAATTTCACAGCCGATACTTGCCAGATACTCTCTTACCTTCCATATCTCTGATTGAGGCTGAAGAATAAATTCCTCCATGGCAAGAAACTTTTCCAAACTATCCTCTATAATTTTTATTGTAAGCTTTCCACCCATACCGGCTATGATAGCAGCCTGGACCTCTAATCTATTACCTTCGCCTTCTTCTGTCAGAAATTTTAATTCCTTAGCACCGTCTGAAAGCCTGGTTTCTATATATGTAGAAAGCCCTTCTTCCGATATATGTTGGGCAGCACGCTGAATAGGACCTTTATTCACATCCATGGCAATACATTTTTCTGCTTTCCGCGAACGTATTAAATAAATAGATACAAAACCATGATCACATCCTATGTCAGCCACACAGGAATGAGATTCCAATAAATCAGCTACTGCCTGTAATCTTTTTGATAATTCCATTTTAATCTAAATAATCCTTTAACTTACGACTTCTGCTGGGGTGACGAAGCTTACGAAGTGCTTTTGCTTCAATCTGTCGGATTCTTTCTCTTGTAACCTTGAATTCTTTTCCAACTTCTTCCAAAGTTCTGGCTCTTCCGTCATCTAAACCAAAACGAAGTCGAAGTACGTTCTGCTCACGCTCTGTTAAGGTACCTAATACTTCTACCAGCTGTTCCTTTAATAAAGTGAACGCTGCTGCATCTGCCGGAATAGGTACATTATCATCCTGAATAAAATCTCCCAAATGACTGTCCTCTTCTTCTCCAATGGGAGTTTCCAAAGAAACGGGCTCCTGGGAAATTTTCAAAATTTCTCTTACACGTTCCACGGGCATGTCCATTGCTTCTGATATTTCTTCCGGACTGGGTTCCCTTCCCAGCTCCTGTAATAATTGTCTGCTTACACGGATTAGCTTATTAATGGTTTCTACCATATGAACCGGAATTCTGATAGTTCTTGCCTGATCTGCAATGGCTCTTGTAATTGCCTGTCTTATCCACCAGGTAGCATAAGTAGAAAACTTAAAGCCTTTACGATAATCAAATTTTTCTACCGCTTTGATTAAGCCTAAATTTCCTTCCTGAATTAAGTCAAGGAACAGCATTCCTCTTCCCACGTATCTTTTGGCAATACTTACTACCAGACGAAGGTTAGCTTCAGCTAAACGCTTTTTAGCAACCTCATCCCCTTCTTCCATACGTAAAGCCAGTTCTATCTCTTCTTCCGCACTTAACAGGGGAACCTTTCCTATTTCCTTTAAATACATTCTTACCGGATCTTCAATACTTACACCGTCAGGAACACTAAGATCAATATTCTCAATATCTACTTCATCTTCCTCGGAAAGGATGATTTCATCATCCTCTACCACAACCTCTTCTTCAATAATACGTAAAACATCCACTCCGCATTTTTCCAAGGTCTCAATTACCCGCTCAATCTGTTCCTCAGAAAGCAACAGTGTAGCTAAGGCATCTTTAATTTCCTGAAGCTCCAGAACATTCTTTTTCTTTTTTGCAAGCTCCATTAACTCTCTGATTTTTTCTTCCGTTCTTACTCTGATATTTTCATCCATCTTAGACATCCATCCTCTC
>JAFYWD010000208.1 GCA_017558205.1 Lachnospiraceae bacterium
AAACTACAGGTGCGGTAGGTGCTAAATTGTACTATCCGGAAAGCAAACGGATTCAGCATTGCGGTATTTATAATATACAGGTTGGACCGGTCCATAAATTACAGTTTAAGGAAGATATCAGACCATATTATGACAGAAGAAATATGGACGTAAGAAATGTGTTGGCAGTAACAGCAGCATGTCTTATGGTCAGAAAATCCGTATTTGAAAAAATAAACGGATTTGATGAAAATCTGAGAGTGGCTTTTAATGATGTGGATTTTTGCTACAAATTATACAAAGCAGGATATAACAATGTTATAGATAATGAAACCCACTTGTGGCATCATGAGTCCTTAAGCAGGGGCAGTGATGAAAGTCCTGAAAAGTTAAACCGACTGATGCAGGAAAAACAAAAATTGTACAAAAAGCACCATGTTTTGTGGGAAGAAGATCCTTATTACCATCCCGGATTAACAATGGATATTTTAGATACAGGGTATTCTTTTGATTATGAATATCCTCATCATAAACATCTTGCAGTAGAATATCCTATCCATATGCAGGGACTTCCGAAGGGAACCCGGATGGATGAATGTGTGGCAATTATGGCAGAATATGCGGGAGACTTAAAGGGATGGTTCCTTGAGGAGGATTTGGTAGAAAAGATTCAGGATACGATGAATTGTACCAAAGCAGCTTATTTACAGGGGAATGCTGTAGTACTGGGATCTAATAATGCCTGTTTTGAAAAGAGAATTATTCTTCGACATGAAGAAAGCGGGCAGTTTTATCAGATTTTACCGGAGTGGTATTATCGACCGGATGTATTTCATAATTTGCAGGATCAGGTTAATGTGGCGTTAAGTGGTTTTGCATGTCTGCTAAATATGAAAGAAATGCCTGATGGTAGATACGAGGTTGGAATTCTTGCGAAGGACAAGATATCCGGACAGCATTTATTTAAGGTAACTACCAGAAGTATTGAGAATAGATAAACAGAAAGGAATTATATTCATGACAAAAATTCCGGAAGAAATGAATTATAAAGAAGCATATGAGAGAGAACATTTGAAGGCAGCTGAATTGGCCGGTCGTGTAGCAGAGTTAGAAGAGAAAAATGATTTGTTAGAATTTAAATTAAACAGAATCAAAACAAATCCATTGTGGGTACATACCACCGGACTTCGAAAAATTATGCATGCAGTATTACGTCAGACTACCCGTGTGAAAAACTGTGGTGGTGTAAAAGGTGTTCTTGCTAAAATAGATTATAAAAAAAGAGAAGCAGAGGCTAAAAAACAGTTTGGTACAGATAGTTTTCCAACAGCAGAAGAAAGAAAACAGCAGGAAGAAACTGTATTTGAGCGTATGGTCAAAATCAGTATTTTGGTTCCTTTGTATAATACACCTAAGGATTTCCTGCATGAAATGATTCAGTCTGTAACTACACAGACTTATGGGAATTGGGAACTTTGTCTGGCGGACGGTTCTGATAACGAACATGGATTTGTAGGAGAAATTTGCAAAGAGTACGGGAAATCAGATTCCCGTGTTATCTACCATAAGCTGGAGAAGAATCAGGGGATTTCCGGT
>JAFYWD010000209.1 GCA_017558205.1 Lachnospiraceae bacterium
AAATCCGTTCCTTCCTGACAGAAGAAGGATTTTTGGAAATGGAAACACCTATTTTACAAAAGTCTACACCGGAAGGAGCAAGAGATTATCTTGTTCCCAGCCGTGTGCATCCGGGAAGCTTTTATGCACTTCCCCAGTCTCCCCAGCTGTTCAAGCAGCTATTGATGTGTTCCGGTTATGACCGTTATTTCCAGATTGCCAAGTGTTTCCGTGATGAGGATTTGCGTGCAGACCGTCAGCCGGAATTTACCCAGGTGGATATGGAATTATCCTTTGTAGATGTAGAGGATGTAATTGAAGTAAATGAACGACTGATTCAGTATGTATGTAAAGAAGCCATTGGTCTTGAGGTTAGCCTTCCGTTACCAAGAATTTCCTGGCAGGAGGCTATGGACCGTTTTGGAAGTGATAAGCCTGATACCCGATTTGGCATGGAGTTACAGAATGTTTCAGATGCTGTAAAAGGCTGTGGTTTTTCTGTATTTACCTCTGCCCTTGAAAACGGAGGTTCTGTTCGTGGCATTAATGCAAAGGGACAGGCGGAAATGCCTCGTAAGAAAATCGATGCCTTGGTAGAATTTGCCAAAGGATATGGCGCCAAGGGCTTAGCTTATCTGGCTGTTCTTCCTGACGGAAGCTACAAATCCTCCTTTGCCAAATTTATGACAGAAGAGGAGCTGAAGGCATTAGTAGCTGCCATGGCAGGAGAACCGGGGGACCTGTTGTTATTTGCTGCTGATAAGAATAAGATTGTATACAATGTTCTGGGAGCTCTTCGTATTGAAATTGCTTCTCAGATGGGTATGATTGATGAAGATAAGTTTAACTTCCTCTGGGTAACAGAATTCCCCTTATTGGAGTGGGATGAGGAAGAAAACAGATATACAGCCATGCATCATCCCTTTACCATGCCTATGGACGAGGATTTGGAGCTGCTTGACTCTGCTCCCGGAAAGGTACGTGCCAAGGCTTATGATATCGTCTTAAATGGTACAGAGCTGGGAGGAGGTAGTGTTCGAATCTTTCAAAGTGACGTACAGGAAAAAATGTTTGAGGTATTAGGCTTTAGTAAAGAACAGGCCTATGACAGATTTGGCTTCTTACTGAATGCCTTCAAGTATGGGGTACCACCTCATGCAGGACTTGCCTATGGATTAGACCGTCTTGCCATGCTTTTAGTAAAGGCTGACAGTATCCGTGAAGTCATTGCCTTCCCTAAAGTAAAGGATGCCTCCTGTCTTATGACAAATGCTCCTGATATTGTAGATGAAAAACAGCTGGTAGAGCTGGGAATTTCCATTACAGAGCAGGAAGAAGCAGGGGAAGAATAAATAAAATAATAAAAAGAAAAAGAAAAAGCAGGAGGAATCCTGCTTTTTTTTACATAGTGTGATATAATAAGACTTATATATAAACAAAGGATAAGAGAGTATAGGGATATGGATGCAGAAGTAAGAAGTATATTGGAAAATAATGAGCTGTTCAGTAACATGACACGTACCAATTTAGAAAATGTACTGAATTGTTCCCAGTCACGGCTGAGAAAATACAGAGCGGGACAGATTATTTTCAGTCAGGAAGAAAAGCCCAATAAGTTTTATGCCGTAATCAGCGGAAGGGTAGCTTTAGTGAAAAATATCGCTCTTGGAAAGAAAAATATTCTTTGCGAGCTGAAGGAGGGAAGTGTCTTTGGGGAGGACTTTTTCCTGGATCGGGAGGAAGAATATTGGTATGATGCTGAGGCGGTGGTGAACTCAGAGATTTTAGAGATTTCCTTAAAATTTTTTACGGATATGTGTGAGGAAAAATGTGTATGCTGTAAACAGATGATGAGAAATCTTTTAACAATAATTACCAAAAAAGAGAAAATTATTTTAAAAAAGATATATATTAACAGTTCTTCCTCACTTTTTAGTAAAATTTCCATTTGGCTTGTGAATAATGCCGATAGTAAAGGAATAGTAAAAAGCGGAATGGGAAGAGAGGAATTAGCCAATTATTTCGGGGTTGCAAGGCCTTCTTTGTCCAGGGCATTGATGAAAATGCAGGAGGACGGATTGATAAAAGTTAAAAAAGATATCTTTTATATTGTGGATAATGACAAAATTCGAGAATTTAGTGAATAATTTGCAATTATGTAACTTCGGTTACATAATTGCTTTTTTATTGTTGATAAAATGGACAAAGAAAGTCAAGTATGCAAAACATTTTTGTGCAATGTCACAATTGAAAATTAGGAAGGAGGAAAATTTATATGTATTTTAGAACTTCACAGGAGCACGAGGAATTACGTCTCCAAATCAGAGAATGGGTGGAAAGAGAAATTAAACCTATCGCATTCCAGTTGGATAAAAATAATGAGTTTCCAACAGAACAGATCGCAGATTTTGGTAAGAGAGGTTTTATGGGACTTCCTTATCCTAAAGAATATGGCGGAATGGGAAAAGATATTCTCAGCTATGCCATCGCAGTAGAAGAATTATCAAGAGTAGACGGAGGTACCGGTGTTATTCTTTCTGCTCATGTATCTTTAGGAACTTATCCTATTTTTGCTTATGGTACAGAAGAACAGAAGCAGAAATATTTAGTACCTTTGGCTAACGGAGAAAAAATCGGAGCCTTTGGTTTAACAGAACCCAATGCCGGTTCTGATGCCGGTGGAACAGAAACCACTGCTGAATTAAAGGGAGATTACTATCTCTTAAATGGTGAAAAAATCTTTATTACAAATGCAGGTCCTGCTGATATTTATATCGTATTTGCAGTTACAACTCCGGGAATCGGAACAAAGGGAATCAGTGCATTTATCGTAGAAAAAGGATGGGAAGGATTTACCTTCGGAGATCATTATGACAAATTAGGTATCCGTTCTTCTGCAACACGTCAGTTATTATTTAATGACGTTAAAGTTCCCAAGGAAAATCTTCTTGGAAAAGAAGGCGAAGGCTTTAAGATTGCAATGTCTACCTTGGATGGCGGACGTATCGGTATCGCAGCTCAGGCACTTGGTATTGCTCAGGGCGCTTATGAAGCAGCTGTTGAATATGCGAAGGAAAGAGAACAGTTCAATGCTCCTATCGCAACCTTACAGGCTATTCAGTTTAAAATTGCTGAGATGGCAACAAAAATCCGTGCAGCAAGATTACTTGTTTACAGTGCGGCAGACTTAAAAGAAGCACACGTACCTTACGGTATGGAAGCAGCTATGGCTAAAAAATATGCATCTGATATCAGCTTGGAAGTAGTAAATGATGCACTTCAGATCTTCGGAGGTAGCGGTTACCTGAAGGGTATGGATGTAGAACGTTTCTACCGTGATGCTAAGATTACAACAATTTACGAAGGAACTAACGAAATTCAGAATGTTGTTATTTCCTCTTACATTCTGGGAAAGGCTGCAAAAGCTCCCGCGGCAGCGCCGGCAGCAAGATCAGCAAAAAAGCTTCCTATCACAGGATCAAGAAAAAAGGTAATTCTCAAAGAAGGAAGCGCGCAGGAAAAAGTAGAAAAATTAGTAGAAGCTTTAAAGGCGGATGGCCACGACTTTACTGTAGGTATTGATATCAATACACCTATTACCTCTGCTGAAAGAGTTGTCAGCGTAGGAAAAGGTATTGGCAGCAAAGAAAATATGAAGCTGATCAATGACCTTGCAGCAGCTGCCGGAGCAGCCATTGGTTCTTCCAGACCTGTAGCAGAAACCTTAATGTATGTACCGTTAAATCGTTATGTAGGTATGAGTGGACAGAAGTTCATTGGTAACCTTTACATTGCAGTAGGTATTTCCGGTGCAGGACAGCACTTAAAAGGAATTAAAGAAGCAACAACTATCGTTGCAATTAACAATAACGCAAATGCTCCTATCTTTAAGAACGCAGACTACGGTATTGTAGGAGACTTAAATGAAATCGTTCCTTTACTTACAGAAGCTTTAGGCGGAACAGCTCCTAAAAAACCTGCTCCACCAATGGTTAAGATGAAAAAAGCCGTAATCGAAGAACCTAAGCCGGCACCTGTTGGAAGATATGTATGTATGGGATGTGGATACGAATATATTCCTGAAAAAGGTGACGAAGAAAATGATGTAAAACCCGGTACAAGTTATAAAGATCTTCCTGAAGATTGGGTATGTCCTGACTGTGGAGAAGAAAAACCTAACTTTATACCATCATCTAACTAATTAGGAGGGAAAAAGAATGAGTAGCGTTAGAAAAATAACTGAAGATTTATATTGGGTTGGTGCCAATGATAACCGCACCCACTTATTTGAAAATATTCATCCTATTCCAAGAGGAGTATCCTATAACTCTTACTTGTTAATGGATAAAAAGAGAGTACTTTTTGATACAGTAGACTGGTCTTGCTGTAGAGAATTATTAAAGAATGTAGCAGAAGTTTTAAACGGAAAAGATTTAGATTATCTTGTAATCAACCATATGGAGCCTGACCATGCAGCCTCTATGGAAGAAATTTTACTTCGTTATCCTAACTGTAAAGTAATCAGCAATGAAAAATCCTTCATGTTTATGCATCAGTTTGGTTTCCATACAGAGGGACGTAAGGTAGAGGTTAAAGAAGGCGACACCATGAATTTTGGAAAGCATACAGTTACTTTCGTAGCTGCTCCCATGGTTCACTGGCCGGAAGCTATGGTAACCTTTGATACAACTAATGGAGTATTATTCTCAGCAGATGCTTTCGGATCCTTCGGTTCCTTAGACGGAAAGCTGTTCAACGATGAATTTAACTTTGATCGTGACTGGATTGATGATGCCAGAAGATACTTTACAAACATTGTAGGAAAATATGGTCCTTTCGTTCAGCACTTATTAAAGAAAGCATCTACAGTTCCGATTAAAATGTTCTGTCCTTTACATGGACCTGTTTGGAGAACAGATTTAGGATATTATATTGATAAGCATGATAAATGGAGTCGTTATGAGCCTGAAGAAAAGGGTGTACTGATTGTATACGCATCCATGTATGGTAATACAGAATCAGCAGCTTACTCTTTAGCATCTACACTTGCTAAAAAAGGCTTTACAAATATTAAAGTATATGATGTTTCCAAAACTCATGTTTCCTACCTGGTAGCAGAAGCATTCAAATACAGCCATATCGTACTTGCATCTGTAACCTACAACCTGGAAATTTATCCTGTAATGCATGATTTCCTTCACCACTTAAAGGCATTAAACTTCCAGAAGAGAACCTTCGGTATTTTAGAAAACGGTACCTGGGCTATTAAATCTGGAACTTTGATGAAAGAGTATATCGAAGAAAATCTGAAAGAATGTGTTGTTTTAGGAGAGCAGGTTTCCATTAACTCTGCGGCTCGTGAAGCAAACGAATTAGAATTTGAAGGTTTAGCGGATGCGCTGATTAATTCACTTAACAAATAATATTTTCGGAAAGAAATTAATGAAGCGGCTCCGATTAAAGGAGCCGCTTTCTTTGTAAAAAAATTAACAAGGAAAGGAAGTAGTCTATGGATGTAAGACAATTATATGACCGCAAATTAACAACAGCAGAAGAAGCGGTTAGCATTATAAAAAGTGGAGACTGGGTAGATTATGGCTGGTGCAGTGGTCATCCCAGAGTATTAGATGAAGCATTGGCAGCCCGTTATGAAGAGCTTCATGATGTAAATATCAGAGGTGGTGTATGTCTGTGGAAGCCTGCTATTTTTGATGTACCTGATTTTGCAGAGCATTTCACCTGGAATTCCTGGCATATGAGTGGTGCAGAAAGAAAACAAATTGCTACCGGAGGTTGTTTCTATGCACCCATTCGTTATTCTGAATTACCAAGATACTACAGAGATCATATTTTAGAGAATGATGTATTGATGTGCCAGGTTACCGAAATGGATGAGCATGGATACTTTAACTTTGGACCGAATCCTTCTCATCTTATGGCAGCTGCAGAAAACTCTAACAAAATTATTGTAGAGGTTAATAAAAATCTTCCCAGAGTTTTAGGTGGTTTTGAAGAATGTATTCATGTTTCCCAGGTAGATATGATTGTAGAGGGAAGAAATGATAATATTGCTCAGCTGTTTTCTCCCGGAGTAACTGATATTGATCGTCAGGTTGCAAAACATATTATGGAAGAAATTCCTAACGGAGCATGTATCCAGCTTGGTATCGGAGGTATGCCCAATGCAGTAGGTATGATGATTGCCGGATCAGACTTAAAGGATTTAGGAGTACATACAGAGATGTATGTAGATGCTTTCGTAGAAATGACAGAGAATGGCCGAATTACCGGTATGAAAAAGACAATTGATAAGGGAAGACAGGTATTTGCTTTTGCAGCAGGTACTCAGAAGCTTTACGACTTTATCAATGAAAATCCCAAGGTTATGGCGGCTCCCGTAAACTACACCAATGATATCAGAACACTTTCCAGCATTGATAACTTTATGTCCATTAATAATGCTGTTGAATTTGACTTATTTGGACAGGTAAATGCAGAAAGCTCAGGTGTTGCCCACATCAGTGGTGCCGGCGGACAGCTGGACTTCGTACTGGGTGCTTATCTTTCTAAGGGAGGAAAGAGCTTTATCTGTTGTTCTTCCACCTTTAAAACTAAGACAGGAGAAGTAAAATCAAGAATTGTACCTACCATGAAGCAGGGTTCAATTATTACTGATACCAGAGCTAATACCCATTTCCTGGTAACGGAATATGGTCGTGCCAATATTAAGGGTATGTCTACCTGGCAGAAGGCAGAAGCAATTATTTCCATTGCCCATCCTGATTTCAGAGATGAATTGATTAAGGATGCAGAAAAAATGAATATTTGGAGACGTTCCAATAAGAGATAATAAAGTATTTTATAAGCCTCACATAAATCGGCATTGCCGAGTGTGGGGCTTATAGTCATTAAAAAGGATATTTAACATTGACAAACTATTATCAGGTTGACATTTAAATATAAAATTGTTAAGATAATTTTAACAAATCCGTAAAATAGGAAATAATATTATCAGAATTGGAGGTAAAGTCAGAAGAAGAAATTAAATCGTGTCGTCAGATTGATTTTTTCTTGTGACTTTTTTATTGCCAGAAGAAAAGAGGTTGAGGAATGTTAAAATTTAGTGGTAAAAGTGTATTACCCGGAGTAGCTATCGGTAAGATGTATATTTTTAAGAAACAGGAATACACTTTAGTAAAGGAAAAAGTAGCTGATGCAGAAGCAGAAATTACCAGATTTCATGATGCATGCGAAAAAGGCAAGGCACAGCTGGACAAATTATACGAAAAAACCCTGGCTGATGTAGGAGAAGAGCATGCAGCTATTTTTGAAGTTCATAAAATGATGATGGAAGATTTGGATTATTTAGAAGCTATTGAGGCTATGATCAGAGAGGAATCCTGCAATGCAGAATATGCGGTTACTACAACAGGTGATACTTTTGCAGATACCTTTGCCAGCATGGATGATGATTATTTCAAAGCCAGAAGTGCTGACGTTCTTGATATTTCCAGAAGAATTGTAAGAGTTCTTGCAGGTATCAAGGAAGCCGGAATTGATTCTGACGAGCCTGTAATTATTGTGGCTGATGATTTAACTCCCAGTGAAACTGTTCAGATGGATAAATCTAAGATTTTGGCATTTGTAACAAGATATGGTTCTCAGAATTCACATACTGCTATTTTAGCAAGAAGTATGAATTTGCCTTCTTTAATTAATACTAATATTGAATTACTTGATGAATTTGACGGCAAGATTGCTGTAGTGGACAGCTTCCATGATACTTTAATTGTTAATCCTGATGAAAATACCATGAGAATTGCAGAGGCCGATCTTAAGAGATGGAAAGATGATTTAGCAGCCTTAGATGAACTGATTGGACAGGAAAATGTTACCAGAGACGGAAGAAAAGTAAATGTTTATGCCAATATCGGTAACGTAGAGGACTTACCCAAGGTATTAAAAAATGATGCCGGCGGAATCGGTCTTTTCCGTAGTGAGTTTGTATATCTGGGAAGTAAGGATTATCCTACGGAGGATGAGCAGTTTGAGGCTTATCGTCAGGTAGTTGAGGGTATGGGAGGTAAAAAGGTTATTATCCGTACCTTAGATATCGGTGCCGATAAACAAGCTGATTACTTCCACTTAGATCATGAAGAGAACCCTGCTATGGGGCTTCGTGCTATTCGTATCTGCCTGGAGAGAATGGAAGTTTTTAAAACCCAGCTTCGTGCCATTTACAGAGCTTCTGCTTTCGGAAAATGCTCTATTATGTTCCCTATGATTATTTCTGTTTGGGAAATTAAAAAGATTAAAGAAATTGTAGAAGTGGTAAAGAAGGAATTAACAGCAGAGGGACATGCAATTGGAGAAGTAGAGCTTGGTATTATGATTGAAACACCGGCTGCAGTTATGATGTCTGACGAACTGGCCAAAGAGGTTGAATTCTTTAGTATAGGTACCAATGACTTAACACAGTATACTCTGGCCATTGACAGGCAGAATGAATGTATTAACAGATTCTATGATTCCCATCATCCCGCTGTATTAAAGATGATTCAGATGACTATTGATAATGGTCATAAAAATGGTATCTGGGTAGGTATTTGCGGCGAGCTGGCAAGTGATTTGACATTGACAGAAACCTTTATGGATATGGGAATTGATGAATTATCAGTTTCTCCTACCTATGTATTACCTTTACGTAAAAAGATTAGAGAAATCTAAAAAAAATATGAATTGTTACTAATTAAGGAACTATGAATGAGATGAATAGTTACCTGATAAAAATATAAAATAATAGGTGTGAAGAACACAGAATGGAGGATTTTAAAATGAGCAAATTTACTTATGTAGTTACAGATGAAGTAGGAATTCATGGAAGACCGGCAGGTGTTCTTGTTAAAAAGAGTGCTGAATTTAAGAGTAATATTACTATTTCCTGTAAAGGTAAAAGTGCAGACGCAAAGAGAATTATGGGTGTTATGTCCTTAGGTGCTAAAAAAGGTGATACCGTAGAGGTTACTATTGAAGGTGAAGATGAAGCAGCAGCTGCTAAAGCTTTAGAAGAATTCTTCAAAGAAAACTTCTAAGAGGAGGTTGCCATGAGAATTATCAGAACAAAAGACTATGAGGATATGAGCCGTAAGGCTGCTAATATTATTGCTTCTCAGGTGGTTTTAAAACCTGATTGTGTTTTAGGTCTGGCAACAGGCTCTACCCCTATCGGAACCTATAAAAATCTGGTAGAAGCATATAAAAACGGAGATCTTGATTTTTCACAGGTAAAAAGTGTAAATCTTGATGAATACAGAGGTCTTCCCAGAGAAAATGATCAGTCCTATTATTACTTCATGCATGATAATCTTTTCAAGCATGTAAATATTGATCTTGCCAATACTCATTTACCCGACGGAACAGAGCCGGACAGTGACAAGGCATGTACAGAATATGAAGCTATTATTGAAGCTGTAGGCGGACAGGATTTACAGCTGTTAGGTTTAGGTCATAATGGCCATATCGGATTCAATGAGCCTAATGATGAGTTTGATAAGATGACACATTGTGTAGATCTTACTGAAAGTACCATTGAAGCTAATAAGAGATTTTTTGCATCTGCTGATGATGTTCCCAAGCAGGCCTATACCATGGGTATCGGAACCATTATGAAGGCTAAGAAAATCTTAGTAGTAGTTAGTGGTGCTGATAAAGCGAAAATTGTAAAGGAAGCGTTCTTTGGACCTGTCACACCTCAGGTACCTGCTTCTATATTACAGTTCCATCCTGATGTTACTGTTGTAGCAGATGAAGCTGCTTTATCCTTAGTGTAAAATAATGATTATTTCAAGAGCTGTTGTGTTTTACAACAGCTCTATTTTAGTGTAAACTATACAGGTAATAGTTCAGTCACAGGTAACAGGAAGCCTAAGGTAGAACTGTTATAGGTTCAGGAGAGTAGTCGAAAGGATAGAGAATGAACTGTAAGGATAGTGATAAAATGATTCCCTTGTTTTTGACGGATCAGCTTAGAAATAAGGATTTATATAAATTTTTAAATCATGTGAATAAATGTGAGGAATGCATGGAAGAACTTACAATACAGTATTTGGTAATGATAGGTTCTTCCATTTTAGAGGAAGGAAAGAGCTTTGATTTGCGTGAGGCCTTAAACCTCCTTCTTGCAGATGCAAATAAAAGGATAAAACGATGGCGGGTCTTATATGCCCTTTCCTATGTGGCAGAGGCCTTAACCATTGCAGCAGTAGTAATAATTTTAATGATGGTGGTATTATAATGAAAGAAAAAATTGTTTTAATTGATGGTCATAGTATATTAAACAGAGCATTTTACGGAGTTCCCGATTTAACAAATTCTGAGGGACTTCATACCAATGCAGTTTATGGTTTTTTGAATATCTTATTTAAGCTGTTGGAGGAGGAAAAGCCCTCCTATCTGGCAGTAGCCTTTGACCTTAAGGCACCTACCTTCCGTCACAAAATGTATGCGGAATATAAGGGGACAAGAAAGGGAATGCCGGAGGAGCTTCGTCAGCAGGTACCTGTTATGAAAGAAATGCTACAGGCTATGGGGATTCTTATTATGGAGAAAGAAGGTCTGGAGGCAGATGATGTTCTTGGTACCTTTGCAAAAAAAGCTGAAAAAGAAAATCTTCAGGTGGCACTTGTATCGGGAGACCGTGATTTATTACAAATAGCTTCTGAAAATATTAAAATCAGAATTCCTAAGACAAAGGGCGGCAGAACAGAAATTGAAGATTATTTTGAAAAGGATGTGTATGAGGCTTATCAGGTAAGTCCTCTTCAATTTATAGAGCTGAAAGCTTTAATGGGAGATACGGCAGATAATATTCCGGGAGTACCTAAAATCGGTCCTAAAACAGCTACTGAGCTTATGGTAACCTATGGAAGTATAGATAATATTTATGAGCATTTAGAAGAAATTACGAAAAAAAGTGTTAGGGAAACCTTACGGGAAAACAGACATTTAGCCGATTTAAGTAAGGTTTTGGCCACCATAGAGGTAAACGGTGATATTCCCTATACCTTGGGACAGGCTAAATTTAGTGATCCTTTTACAAAGGAAGCTTACGTGCTTTGTAAGAAGCTGGAATTTAAAAATCTTTTGTCACGCTTTGAGCAGGAATCTATTGTAAAAAATAAAGAAAGTGATTCCTTTGTGCTTGTCACAGATCGGAATCAGGCTAATGAAATTTGGAGAAAACTGGAACAGGTAAAAAGAGCAGGCTTTTGTGTACTGCAGGACGGAAAAGAAGAGGAGGAGTTTGTAGGAATTTCCCTCTCACTTTCAGAGGAAGAAACGTATATTTTATTAGCCAATGATTCTCTGACCAAGAGGGAGCTTGTTTCTAATTTAAAGCAGCTTTCTGACAGAATTTCTTTATCTACCTTTGATATTAAAAGTCAGTATGATTATTTATCAGAGGAAGGTAATTATTTTGATTGTATGATTGGTGCCTATTTATGTAATCCTTTAAAAAGTGATTATCAGATTACAGATATCGCCAATGAATATTTGGGTCTTCTTATACCGGAAAGAAATCAGCTGCTAGAGAAGCTGAGCCTGAAAAAAGCCCGGGATTTAAAACCGGAAGAATTTAGAGAATATGCAGGATATTTATCTTATGTATCTTATATGGCGGTAGAGCCTATTAATGAAAAGCTAAAGGATACAAAGATGGATTCCTTATTTAATGAGATAGAAATGCCTCTTTCCTATGTACTTTATTCCATGGAAAAAGAAGGAGTAAAGGTGGAAAAAGAGGAGCTGAAGCAGTATGGTGCTGCTTTGGCAGAAAAAATTGAGGTATTGGAAAAAAGTGTATATGAACAGGCGGGAGAAGAATTTAACCTGAACTCGCCCAAACAGCTGGGAGAAATTTTATTCGGAAAGCTGAATATGCCCGGTGGTAAAAAGACGAAAACCGGTTATTCTACTGCGGCAGATGTTTTGGAAAAGCTTTCTGCAGATTACCCTATTGTAGCTGATATTTTAGAATATCGTACACTTGCTAAATTAAAATCTACCTATGCAGATGGCTTAGAGAATTATATTGGAGAGGACGGAAGAATTCACAGTACCTTCAATCAGACAATTACTGCCACGGGAAGAATCAGCTCAACTGAGCCTAATCTTCAAAATATCCCTATGCGTTTGGAGCTGGGAAGGAGAATCAGAAAGGTATTTGTTCCCAAAGAGGGGTATGTATTTGTAGATGCTGACTATTCTCAGATTGAGCTTAGGCTGCTGGCTCATATGTCAGCAGACGATCGGCTGATAGAGGCCTATCGTACTGATTCAGATATCCACCGTATTACAGCCTCCCAGGTCTTTCATATTCCCATGGAAGAGGTTACGGATTTGCAAAGAAGAAATGCCAAGGCAGTAAATTTCGGAATTGTCTACGGTATCAGCTCCTTTGGTTTAAGTCAGGATTTAAGTATTACCAGAAAAGAAGCGGGGGAGTATATTGAAAAATATTTTACTACCTATCCCGGTGTAAAAACCTTCTTGGATCAATTGGTAGAGCAGGGAAAAGAGATGGGTTATGTTAGCACTATTTACGGAAGAAGAAGACCCATTCCGGAACTATCCTCAGCCAATTTTATGCAAAGAAGCTTTGGGGAAAGAGTAGCCATGAATTCTCCCTTACAGGGAACGGCTGCCGATATTATGAAAATAGCCATGATTGGTGTATATCGCAGAATCAAAGAAGAAAAGCTGGAATCCAGAATGATTCTTCAGGTTCATGATGAAATACTCATCGAAACAAAGGAAGAAGAACTGGAACAGATAAAGAAAATTTTAGAGGAAGAAATGAAGGGCGCTGCCAATTTAAAGGTGGCATTAGAGATTGATGTCCATTCAGGCAGTAACTGGTACGAAGCAAAATAATGAAGGTAATCGGTATTACCGGGGGAGTGGGCTCCGGGAAAACAAAGATATTGGAATATTTAAAGAAAAATACAGAATGTGAGATTCTTGTGGCAGATCAGATTGCCAATCACTTGAAGGAACCGGGAGAAAAATGCTACCTGGCTTTGGTGGACTTACTTGGGAATGGTATCCTGAAGGAGGATGGCAGTATTTGCCGGGAGAAAATGGCCTCTTTGATTTTTGGTAATGAGAGCTTGTTACAGGCTGTGAATGATTGTGTACATCCTTTGGTAAAGGAATATATTTTACAGCGTATACAAGAAGAGAGAGAGAAGAAACAATTAAAGGTGATTTTTTTAGAGGCGGCTCTTTTAATTGAAGCAGGTTATCAGCCCTACTTAGATGAGTTATGGTATATCTATGTAGAAAAAGAAGAGAGAGTAAGGCGCCTTAGTCTGGGAAGAAATTATTCCAGAGAAAAAACAGAAAGTATTATTCGATGTCAGTTATCAGAGGAAGCATTTCAGGAACAGGCAGACTTAGTAATAGATAACAGTAAAGAGTTTGAAGAAACAATAAAACAGCTGGAAGCAGAATGCAGTAAAAGGCAGTTATGGAAATAAAGTAACAGTTCAGCCTTAGGCTTCTGCTATGAAATAAAATTCGAGAGGGGGCATTCCGATGGAAAATTTGAACAGCACAGAGCTAAATAAGAAAGCTTATGCAGGCCATTTAGTATTTGGTTTAGATATCGGAACCAGAAGTATTGTAGGAACGGTGGGATATAAGGAAGAAGACCGTTTTATTGTAGTTGCCCAGGAGGTAAAAGAACATGAAACCAGGGCAATGTTAGATGGGCAGATTCATGATATTGAAAAGGTAGGGACTTCCATTAAAAAGGTAAAGGAAGCACTGGAAGCAAAAATCGGAAGAAAGCTGACAGATGTATGTATCGCTGCCG
The DNA here is from genome assembly GCA_017558205.1 of Lachnospiraceae bacterium. Classification (GTDB taxonomy): domain Bacteria; phylum Bacillota; class Clostridia; order Lachnospirales; family Lachnospiraceae; genus SFDP01. The sequence goes on from JAFYWD010000209.1 coordinate 13,856, forward strand.
CAGGCCGTGTTCTGGAGACAGCAAACGCCTACGGAGAGATTGAATTTACGGAGGATCATACTGTTACCAAGGAAGATATTTATACCTTGAATTCTATGGCTGTAGAGAAGGCTTATTCAGGCTTTTTAGAAAAAAATGATACGAATCAGAAATTTTACTGCGTAGGTAATTCTGTAGTAAATTACTATCTGAATGATTTACAAATGAGCAATTTGGAAAATCATAAAGCCAGAAAGATTGCAGTAGATTTAATTGCTACCTTCCTGCCGGATGAAGTAGTAGATGGCTTAAATAAGGCGGTAGAGCTGGCTAATCTTCAGGTGGTAAATATGACCCTGGAGCCTATTGCCGCTATTCAGGTGGCGATTCCGGAACGTTTTAGACTACTTAATATTGCGTTAGTGGATGTGGGGGCAGGTACCAGCGATATTTCCATTACCAAGGATGGAAGTATTATTGCCTATGGCATGATTCCTACGGCAGGAGACAGCTTAACAGAGGCCATTGCCATGCATTGTCTGACCGATTTTTATGAAGCAGATAAGATGAAACAGAATTCTACCTTAACCGATATTGTTCACTATGAAGATATTATGGGATTGAAGCAGACCATCACCGCTAACGAAGTAGACGATATTATGGAACCGGTATTGGAAGAAATGACTACCAGGGTATCGGATAAAATTAAAGAATTAAACGGAAACAAAACGGTAAGTGCTGTATTCGTAGTCGGCGGAGGCGGAAAGGTCAACAGATACACCTCTAAGCTATCGGAAAAACTGGGAATTCAGGCAGAAAGAGTGGCGCTGAGAGGAAAGGAAGTTATGCAAAAAATTGAATTTCCTGATTCCCAGATTGAAAAGGACTCTCTGCTTGTTACACCGATTGGTATCTGTTTGAATTTTTATGAGAATAATAATAATTTTATTTTTGTATCCTTTAATGGGGAAAAAATAAAGCTCTATGATAATAAACGATTAACGGTAACAGATGCTGCCATTGCAGCAAATTTCCCCAATGACGGGTTTTTCCCCAAAAGAGGCAAGGAGCTGAATTTTACAGTAGACGGCATTAAAAAGATTGTAAGAGGAGAAGCCGGTGAAGGGGCTGTTATTACGGTAAACGGAAAGCCTGCCAATATTCACACTACCATACATAAAGAGGATCTTATTCAGGTACAGGAATCTACAGCCGGTGCAGCTGCAAAGATGCAATTGGGAATGTTGGGCGAAAGTAAGGGTTCCCTGGTAGTTGAAATTAATAAAAAGAATGTACAGCTTCCTAAGTTTGCATCAGTTAATGGAAAATTGGAATCAGGCTCCTATGAAATTCATGATCAGGACAGAATTGAATTCTTAAAATATTATACTCTGGAGCAATTACTTCAGTTTATGGATATTTCCTGGGATTCCTATGCAGGCTATCTGGTCAATAATGAAAGAGCTGACAGGGAAACTAAGGTATATGAAAATTTTACTGTAGCTATGCTTAGTGAGGAAGAGTATGAAATAAATGAAGATTTGGAAGAGGATCTATTTTTACAGGAAGACCTTCCTTTTTTAGATAATGCTAATTTCTATGAAAAAGAATCAGAGCCGGAGAGTGGAAAGACTTTGACAAATGAGAAAGAGGTAATTTCCGAAGAAAAAAAAGCAGAACCTTTTCAGATAGTAGTTATGGTAAATAAAAAACCGGTATTAATGAGTGGGAAAAGCCGTTATGTGTTTGTAGATGTATTTGATTATATTGAATTTGATTTGTCCAAGCCAAAAGGAGCCATTGTAACTACCATTAACGGTCTTCAGGCACAGTTTATGGAAGAGCTTCACGATGGAGATATTTTAGATATTTATTGGAAACCAATTTAGAAAGAGAGTTAGAAAGAAAAATGGAATTATGCAGTATTGCCAGTGGAAGCAGCGGTAATTGTATTTATGTAGGCTCTGATGCAACCCATCTGCTGGTAGATGTTGGTATTAGCGGAAAGAAGGCTGAAACAGGCTTAAACACCTTGGGAATAAGCTGTCGGGATATTGACGGAATTTTAATTACCCATGAGCATACAGATCATATTTGCGGTCTTGGGGTATTAAGCAGAAAGTACCATATTCCCATCTATGCAACAGGACGAACCATAGAGGCCATAAAAAGCTGTACCTCCCTGGGAAAAATTGAGGAGGAGCTGTTTGTTCCCATTAAAGCAGACGAAAGCTTTCGGATAAAGGATATTACGGTAAATCCTATGAAAATTTCCCATGATGCAGTGGAACCGGTGGCCTATCGTTTTAAATACGGAAAGAAAAAAGTAGCAGTTGCTACTGATCTTGGAACCTATAATGACTA
>JAFYWD010000210.1 GCA_017558205.1 Lachnospiraceae bacterium
ACATGCTCCGTATGACAGAACATATCGCAGCCTCTCATCCTCTTCACCTGATACCCATTCCTGGTCAGATATTTCAAATCCCTGACCAGTGTTTCCGGATTGCAGGAAATATATACTATTCTTGAAGGAGCGCAGGTAATTACACTTTTCAGAAAGGCCTCATCACTTCCTGCCCGTGGCGGATCCATAAATACTACATCTATTTTTTCCTGCTGCTCTGCCAGCTGAATCATAAATTGTCCGGCATCCTTATTATAAAATTCTATATTTTTAATATCATTTATTTTGGCATTGGTGCGGGCATCCTTTACCGCATCATTATTTAATTCCACACCGATAACACGCTTGGCAAAATCTGCTGCAATCATCCCTATGGTACCGATTCCGCAGTAGGCATCCAAAACTGTTTCCTTCCCTGTAAGACCTACGTATTCTATGGCAGTTTGATACAGCTTTTCTGTCTGGACAGGATTCACCTGATAAAAGGATTTGGGTGATATTTTAAATTTCTTACCGCATAAAATATCTTCGATATAGCCCTTTCCATAAATTACCTGCTCTTTATCTCCCAGAACCATGCTGGTAGAACGGTCATTCACGTTTAGTACCACTGTGGTAATTTCCGGATGCTCTTTTCTTAATGCCTTTACAAAATTATTTTTGGAAGGAAGAATAGGGGAGCCCAGTACCAGCACCACCATAATCTGTCCTGTTGCCCTGGCTGTTCTGATCAAGACATGACGAAGAAGACCATATCCGGTGTCCTCATCATAGGTCTTAATTTTGAAGGATTTCAGCAAGGATTTAATGGTACGGATAATTTCCGTTGATTTTTCATTTTCCAAAAAACATTTTTCCACATCTACTACTCTATGAGATTTTGCTTCATAAACACCGGCTATGGGCTGTTTCCTTCTGTCCAGTCCAAAAACAGCATGTACTTTATTTCTGTAATGATCAGGATTCTCCATTCCTAAAATAGTATCTAATTTTCCAAAGCTGCCTAAGAGGTTCTTCAAGGTATCTTCCTTTTTCTTTAATTGCATTTTATAAGGGATATCAACCATCTGACACCCACCGCATTTTGTACTATAAGGACATCTGGAATTTCTGCTTTCCTTTAGAACCGGCTGTTCTGTTAACGGGTCTTTTCCCCGGTTTTTGCTCTTCTGCCTTACTTCCAGCTTCCCTTCATGGAAGTTCTTTTCCTGATAGTTCTTCCTTTCTTTCCTTCTATCCCTATCTTGGGAAATATCCTTTTTTTTATAAGAACTTCCCGTTTTTCCTTGTTCCATCTCATTCTCCATTCTTTTGCTACTTTAGTAAAATGATGTCAGCATCAAAAGCCATTTAGTTAATCTTTCTTTGTACAGGATATACAATTCATAAAGTGAGGTTCTAAAAACGTCCCGATGCTGATTTGTATATATTGTACCGTTCAATATTACAGTAAAGGCTTTTGACCCCGACACAAAAAATAATTTTCAAAATCTAACTAAGCAGATAAACCATTTTTAAATATTTCATCTGACTTGAATAATTAGTGTCAAATTACTTTTCATCATAAGTATCCAGGAAATGATGTCTGACTCCACCTGCTTTATAAGCGATCAAAGTATCCAGATTTACATTCTCCACACTTTTAAAAATATGCTTTTCCACTTCCGGATTATATTTTTTCATATCTGCAATTAATTCTTTAATTTCAATTCTTTTTGATTTATTTTCCTGACTGTTACAGGTAGTACAGGTATCTGTAAATTTGCAGGCACACTGAATAAAATGAAGATCATTGTAATCTCTCCATTTTTTAATATCTTCCTCTCTGATAAGGTATAGAGGGCGAATCAGCTCCATCCCTTCAAAATTTGTACTGTGAAGCTTTGGCATCATTGTCTGAATTTGGGCGCCGTAAAGCATTCCCATAAGTATCGTCTCTATGACATCATCATAATGATGACCTAATGCAATTTTATTACACCCCAGCTGTTTGGCATAGCTGTAAAGATGCCCTCTTCGCATTCTTGCACATAAATAACAGGGGGATTTTTCCACATGATATACGGAATCAAAAATATCCGATTCAAATACCTCTACCGGAATCTTCAGCTTCCTTGCATTTTCATTGATTACCATTCGATTGGCTGCACTGTAGCCCGGATCCATAACCAGATATTTTACTTCAAAGGGAATTTCACTGATACGCTGCAAATGCTGGAACAGCTTTGCCATCAGCATGGAATCCTTACCTCCCGAAATACATACTGCAATACAATCTCCTTCCTTTACCAGCTCATATACTTTTACAGCCTTGGTAAATCTGCTCCAGATATCCTTTCGGAATTTTTTCTGCAGACTGCGTTCTACTTTATCACAAATTTCCTCAGATTCCTGATTCATCACTGCTTCCATCAGCCAGGTAATATATCCTCCCGCCAGACTTACTGCATCATAGCCCTTCTTTCTTAAATCCTCCGCTACCTTTTCACTATAGCAGCCTTTGTGACAACAAATAATATATTTTTTTTCCTTATTTTCCGGGGGATTATCCAACAGTTCTTTATCAGAAACAGCAATACTGTCAGGAATTTTTCCATAGGATAACTCAGACTCACTACGGATATCTAAAATAACATAGTCTTCTTTCTTTAATTCTTTCAGTTCTTTTAATGTAATTTCCAACTCTTTTAACCTGTCTTTCTTATTTTAATTCTTAAAATATCGACGTCTCATGATGTCGTCAGTTCATATCCTTCTTATACTACCATATTTTTTTCGAACAAGAAAGTATACGCGTAAACGCGTATTCTGCGCCGCCAAAGTGTTGCAAGGCGACATTTTCCTTTGCTTCGGCGTGTGCATCCTCAAGAAATGTTTTTATCGTATAGGACGAACTTTCTATAAGATAAAAAATACTCCTACAAAATGAAATCCATCTTGTAGGAGTATAGTGTTTTTTTAATTATCCTTTTTTTCGCCTAACTTACTCATAATCATTACAAAAAACATAATAATAATGATTGCAACAAAGATACCTAACATACCTTTCCACATCATCTCTAAGGCCTGAAAAACTGTTTCGTTCATACCTATTACTCCTCCTTATAAGAACTGAGACACCAGATTAATAATCAAACCACCGGCTACAACAGATGCAATCTGACCGGATACATTAGCTCCTGCTGCATGCATGATCAGAATATTGGAAGGATCTTCCTCTAATGCCAGCTTCTGTACTACTCTGGAGGACATGGGGAAAGCAGAGATTCCTGCACCACCAATCATTGGATTGATTTTTTTCTTTGTAAATAAGTTCATAAATTTTGCAAGTAATACTCCACCAATAGTATCCATTACGAAAGCAAATAAACCGATTACCATAATCATTAATGTCTCAAAACGTACAAAATCCTCTGCTCTCATACTGAAGGAAATGGTAATACCAAGTAATAAGGTAATTAAGTTAGCCAGCTGATCCTGGGCTGTTTCAGACATAGTTCCCAGTACACCACACTCACGAACCAGATTACCAAACATTAAAAATCCTACTAAAGCTACAGACTGAGGTGCTACAAGACCTACAATAAGAGTAACTGCAATAGGGAATACAATACGCATTGTTTTAGAAACGGAATCCGGCTTATATTCCATATGTATACATCTTTCTTTTTTTGTAGTTACCAGCTTGATAGCAAAAGGCTGTACAATAGGTACCAATGCCATATAAGAGTAAGCAGCTACTGCAATAGCTCCTACATATTCAGATTTTAAAACCTGAGAAACAAGAATTGCTGTAGGACCGTCTGCTGCTCCGATTGTTCCGATTGCTGCTGCATCCCTGATAGGGAAGCCTAAAAATGCTGCCAGTAAAATAGCTGCAAAAATACCAAACTGTGCTCCTGCACCAAATAAGAACATAGAAGGCTTAGACAATAAAGGTCCAAAGTCAATCATAGCTCCGATTCCGATAAATAACAGAATAGGCATAGCTTCGGAAGCTTCAATTCCTACATTGAATAACCACTCGATAATACCGTGGGCTTCAATTCCACCAACTGTCTGGTTTAAAACACCGGATAATGGCAGATTCACGAGAATTGCTCCAAATCCCATAGGTAGTAACAAAGATGGTTCATATTCCTTTTTGATTGCTAACCAGATTAAGATAATTCCGATAGCAAACATAACAAGCGATTTCCAGCCACCACCACTAAAATCACAGAGGGCAAGGACGCCTTCCAATAAATAATCCATTTTTTCTCCTCCTTAAAGTTAAATAACTTTCTAAAATATTATCACGCTACAGTATATCACAGAATTTTTATTTGTATAGAAGAAACACCAAAATTTTACATATTTTTTACAACTGCTCTACCACTCCCCAAAGAATCAAAGAATGCCTGTTGGGGAATATGACACACTACTTCTGATCCGCAAATTTCTGATTAAACTTATCTAATGCCAGCGCTGCTACAATACCTAGTACTATACATACAATATTAATTATAAAACTTCCTACTGAGGCTCCAAAGCTTTCAAAAGGAATAATCATAATGGTTGCTGCAATAACCACTCCTACAATTGCATGGAAGGCCACACTGTAATGATGTTCAAATAATGAATTTACTGCTTTTGCAAATAAAATTACTGTCACCAGTCCTCCGATTCCTCCCGGAATCAAAATCGCAAAATCAAAATCTCCAATTCCCTCTACAAAGGGCTCATATAAGCCCAAAGGCATTAATAACGTAGAAAAACTCATACCCGGTGCAATTACACTTAAAGCCAGACAGAAACCACAGAATAAATACCATACAAAGTTAGGTGTAATACTTACCGAAAAAATCTTTAAGCTGATTAATAATGCAAAAATAATCATCATGGCAATAATAAAAGAAAGCCAGCTTTTTTTATCTCTTCCTTTTTCTCCTGCCTCTCTAAAAAGAGAAGGAAGCATTCCTGTAATCAGACCTATAAAAACACAAACACTGGGGGACGGATAATTGTCAAGTAAAATAGATAAAACCTTGGCAATCCCTAAAAATCCTATGACACCTCCTATCCCAAAGGGAATCAAAATAGGAAGATGAGTCTTCATTTTTCTAAAAGGATCAGCCAAAAATTCCATGATCGTTTTGTATACGCCAAAAACTACACAAAGTACACCTCCCGATATTCCCGGAAGTACTGCTCCCAATCCTACCAAAGCTCCTTGAAAAATTTGAATTCCCAATTTAACAGGTGAAAAATTTTGCTTTTTGTTCATATCTCTCTCCTTACCCTTTGCTATTTTATCTATATGTTCCAATGAATACTTAAATTACAAGCTTTATCAGTATACACAGCAGCCTTCCTTTTGTCAATTTTCATTTCTTTTATAGATAAGTTCCAAAATCCTAAAAAGTTTTTAAAAAAAATTCAAAAAAGGTATTTACAAACTTAAAAAATGATGTTAATATAATTTTCGTCAGTTCGACAGCATAAGAAATGTCGATAAGCATTATATAACAATTCGGGATGTGGCTCAGGTGGTAGAGCGCTACTTTAGGGAAGTAGAGGTCGCAAGTTCAAGTCTTGTCATTCCGACTG
>JAFYWD010000021.1 GCA_017558205.1 Lachnospiraceae bacterium
TTCCAAAGTAGCACGAATAATATGATACTTATTCACTCCTCTGGTAATTCCTACAATAGTTCCTCTGGCGTACTGATCCCAATGTGGTGCTCCAAGTCCTGTAAATGCAGGCACTACATAACACCCATTGGTGTCTTTTACTTTTTTAGCCATATACTCAGAATCTTCTGCAGAGTCAATTAAACGCATTTCATCTCTAAGCCACTGAATCGCTGCTCCTGCAACGAAAATAGAACCTTCTAAAGCATAATTTACTTTTCCATCAATTCCCCATGCAATGGTAGTTACAAGTCCATTTTTTGAAAACACCGGTTGTTCTCCTGTATTCATCAAAAGGAAACATCCGGTTCCATATGTATTTTTTGCTTCTCCTGCCTGGAAACAAGTCTGACCAAAAAGTGCTGCCTGCTGGTCTCCTGCTGCCCCTGCAATTGGAATTGGACCACCTAAGAAAGAAGGATCCGCATTTCCATACACTTCACTGGATTGTTTTACCTGTGGCAACATGGATCTTGGAATTTGAAGTTCTTCTAGTATTTCATCATCCCAATCTAATGTTGTTATGTTAAAAAGCATGGTTCTGGATGCATTGGAATAATCGGTTACATGAACCTCTCCTTTGGTTAGTTTCCATATTAACCAGGTTTCTACTGTACCAAATAATAAATCCCCTTTTTCCGCTTTTTCTCTAGCACCTTCTACATTATCTAAAATCCACTTGATTTTAGTTCCACTAAAATAAGCATCAATTACCAAACCTGTTTTTTCTCTAAATTTATCAGTTAATCCTTTTTCTTTTAAGGCATCACAATATTCTGAGGTTCTGCGACACTGCCATACAATCGCTCTGTACACAGGTTCTCCTGTATTCTTATCCCACACGATTGTAGTTTCTCGCTGATTGGTAATTCCAATGGCTGCAATATCTTTGGCAGATGCCCCTATTTTATTCATAGCCTCAACCGCTACACCTAACTGACATGCCCATATTTCTCCGGCATCCTGTTCTACCCAGCCTGGTTTTGGAAAATACTGTTTAAATTCTCTTTGTGCAACACTACACATTTCCCCTTTTTCGTTAAAAAGAATACAACGATTACTGGTAGTTCCAGCATCCAATGCCATAATATATTTTGCCATTTTTATCTCCCTTTTCCCCTGTCTTATTGTAATACTTTCTCTTGTTTTATCTTGAAAAAATTACTCTATTCTTTTTATTCCTAACTTTCATTTTAGGGCAATTTTTTACAATATACAACCCTAAAAAGAACCCCTTTCAAGGATAAGTCAAAGTTTCTTGACCCATTTTGAAAGGGATTTTACCTACACGATATTTTTTATATTCCAGTAACTTTATTCATATCTTAGTGCTTCAATAGGATCCATTTTTGCAGCCTTGTTTGCAGGATGATATCCAAAAAACACCCCAATTGCCATTGAAAAAGTTAAAGATAGAATAATGCTTGAAACAGATGGGGTTGCAGGCGCATCCATCATATTTGCAGCCACACTTCCCATAATAATTCCAAGAATAATTCCTATGATTCCTCCGATAATACAAATCACGATAGACTCTACAATAAACTGTAATCGAATAGATCCATTGGTTGCTCCCAAGGCTTTTCTCGTTCCAATCTCTCTAGTTCTCTCTGTGATAGAAACCAACATAATATTCATAACTCCTATACCACCTACCAATAGAGCAATTCCAGCAATAATAGAAATTGCCAAGGTAATCGTAGATAGCATTTCTGTCATACTTTCTACCATAGTACTCATGCTGTATGCAGAAGGAGCAAAATCATTATTTTTTCTATAATACGTATTGAAAAAGCTTTCTGTTTTTTCTGCAAAACTATCCGCGTCTACACCTGTTTTTGTTACCACTGTAAACTGAGAGTATCCTGTCGTGTGTTTTGCACTTTGTGCAGCCTTTAATGGTACATAAACCGACGTACTAATGTCTTTTTCTGAAGAGGATGAAAATCCCATGGTAGACTGCTCATATTCATAAATTCCCACTACAGTACACTGATAATATTTATCATTCACGTTTACTTGAAAAATGCTTCCTAAAGCCTTCTCATTGTCTCCATCATACATATTATTTACAACTTTATCAGAAATAATGGCTACCATCTTTCCATCTTCAGTTTCTTTTTCACTGAAAAATCTTCCTTCTAAAAGGCTCATATCATTGGCAAGAAAATAGCCCAAACTAACACCACTTACAGATACATTGGCATAACGTGCACCTTCTAATATTTGACCACTTCCAACATTCTCCTGCACTGAAATAGCTGTTACAGAATCTTCAAATGTTTCACAGTAATTTTCGATCATTTCTTTTGTGAAATAATCTTTTTCCTCAGCAGCTTTCATTCTCTGTGGTCCACCAAAGCTCATTCCCTCTCGTGTCTTCTCTTCTTCCTCCTGTTTTTGCTGAAGTCCAACTGTAATATTGGATGCTCCCATAGAGGACATCGTATCTGATACATAGGCAGTAATAGAATTTCCCACTGTCATGATAGCAATTACAGAGGCTATACCTATGATAATTCCAAGCATAGTAAGGAGTGCTCGCATCTTATTGGCCTTTAAACTAAAAAGTGCCAATCGAATATTTTCGTATATTAGCATGGCTTTCCACTCCCCTTTCTTTCCCCGATAATCAAACCATCTTTAATCGTAATGATTCTCTCTGTTTCTTCGGCTAATTCCGGCGAATGGGTAATCAGAACCACGGTCTTTCCCTGCTCTTTGTGAAGCTTATGAAATAAATCCATTACCATTCTTCCAGTTTCTGAATCTAAAGCACCTGTCGGTTCATCTGCCAA
>JAFYWD010000211.1 GCA_017558205.1 Lachnospiraceae bacterium
AAGGAATGGATGCATTTAAAAAAGAAACCATGAAACTGACCGTTCAGAATATTATTGATACAGCAGTGTCTTTTGATAAAGATACTAATATAAGTTTGCATGGAGCTATGGGGCTTAGAACTGCTCCTTCAGTTTTAATACGAACTTTAATGGGAGTATTTTTTGGAGCTCATCTGGGAGGAAAGAACAAAGAATATCATCAGAATGATGAATATAATACAGAAAATATGTCCTGGAATGAATTTTACGGTGAAGCCAATCGAAGAAATTTCAATGATAAATTATGGAATGTGTTTGATGCCATGATAGAAGCTTCCGGAGAAGAAGGAGATACCGTGGAGCAAAGAAGAGAGTCTGTATGGAAAAAAATGGAAAAGCTCAGCTATATAAAAGACAGACCGGAAGAAGAAAAAAGAATAATAAAGGATATGTTTATCAGAGGAAGAACTGCCATGTATGGTATGTGGAATTTGAAAGATGAATAATCCGATGACTGTATTAGTTAGAAAAAAGAAGAAAAAAGGACGTAATAATGCAATATTGGCTTAATATCTTAAATACCCTTATTCTTGCTAAATTAGGAAGTATGGCAGGAGACAGGGAGCAGCTTCCCTATAAAGTCAGAGAGCTGCTGCCCGTAAGCAGCAAAGAAGAGGTGGAAACTGCCAAAATACATTACAGAAGCAAAGTAAATCAGGCAAGAAAACAGGGGATTACGGTGCCCTTTGAAAGGCTATGTGAAATATGTGAATACGATTCCACAGCTCAAAGACTGTTAGAGCTTTCGCTGGCAGTTTATACCTATCCGGTACTGAAAGAATTTTTCCGCTGGCTGGGGATGAAGGAAGATATTACTCTGCAGCTGGTGACGGAATTGTTTTTTGGAAACGAGGAAATACCTCCCACCTATAGTCAACTGAAAAAAAGCTATGGATTGCTGGAGCGGATTTTCATACCTTCCATAACCGGAGAATCTTTTTTAAACCATCCCTTTGTTATGGATGACAGGCTTTACGGATATTTGCTAGGGCAACAGCAGCCTGAGGAGGAAATAAGTTTTTTTCTGAATCCTAAGCCTGATACAGATAAGCCTTATCTTTGGATACATCAGGAGCAGGCAAAGGAGCTGGAGGAATATTTACGGAGTGGTATTACTTTTTTACAGGTAAGAGGAGAACCGGGAGCAGGGAAACGTCATCTGGTACATTATGTCTGCGATAGATATGGTTTCCCATTGATGGAAGTGAACGGAAAAAAGCTGGGCTATCTGGAATTAGGAAAGCTGAAGGCAGTGATCCGTAAGCTGAAAAGAGAAATCCTCTTTCAGGAGTCAGCTCTTTGCATTTATGGTATAGAACAGGAAAGTAAGAATACAAAAGGCTGGGAGATACCATATTTCCTGGAGGAGGTAATGTATCCTCTGCTGGAAACTGATTACCCCATCTTTGTCTGCAGTAATGGGGAAACAAATCTGATAGGAGAGACGGAAACTTTTGTAGGCCAGATCCCGTTAGAGTCTTTAAACAGAACAGAAAGATATGCCTTATGGAAAGGCTTTAGTGATTTATGGGGCTTGCGGGACTTACAGGAAGAGATTTTGAGCAGTAAGTTCCGGCTAAATGCAAAAGAGATAAAAAAGGTTGCTTCCCGTCTTGCCTTCCGACAGGAGAGAGAAGAACTCACCGAGGAAATCATCCATCAGGAATGTATGCTTTTAATGATGGATAATGCCATGGGTACCCTGAAAAGTGAGAAAACACCTCAGACACTGGAGGAACTGAAGCTTCCACAGATTCAGAAGGATATTATCCGTCATATTGTTTCCCATATCACTTATCGCTATCAAGTTTATGATGAGTGGAAGCTGGAAAAGAAATATCCCTACGGAAAAACAGTATCTGCTCTTTTTACAGGACCGCCCGGAACCGGGAAAACCATGGCAGCCCATGTGATTGCCAATATGCTGAGGCTTCCCCTGTATACTGTTGACCTCTCCCAGGTGGTAGATAAATATATCGGAGAAACACAAAAGCGTCTGGAAGAAATCTTTGTGGCAGCAGAAAAAAGTAGCAGTATTTTATTTTTTGATGAAGCAGATGCTATTTTTGGAAAGAGGAGCGAGGTAAGTGATTCCAAGGATCGTTATGCCAATGCGGAAGTAGCTTATATTTTGCAGAGAATGGAGCAATATGACGGTGTAGTAATCATGGCCAGCAATCTGCAAAAAAATATAGATGAGGCCTTTATGAGAAGAATCCGATATTTAGTTCATTTTGAGATGCCGGAGGAGGACGTAAGAAAAGAGCTATGGAAGGGCTGCTTTACCAAAGAGACACCCATGGAAAACATAGATTTTGACTTTTTGGCTAAAACCTTTGAATTTTCCGGCGGTTCCATAAAAAATGTAGTACTGAATTCCGTATTTTTGGCGGCCGAGGAAGGTACCGGGGTGGGTATGAGCCAGATTATCAGAAGTATCAGACAGGAATATGTGAAGCAGGGAAAAAGTGTTTTTGTAGCAGACTTTGGTCCCTACGGATATTATTTGCAATTATAATGGTAACTGTCGGCCAATCAGCAAGTGATTAACTGAACAATGAACTGTAATGTTGCATCACTTGTAATTAGAGGAAATACAATAAATAAATTGCATATATTTGCCCAAAACGTTATAATAATAAGGTTAAATGTTGTCAAAAAAACATATAAAATATACTTAAGCAGGAAATGAAAAGACAAAGGGGAAAGAAATGAAAAATACAAAATTATATCCTTTTGAAAGGAATCGCTATTATCCGGGAAAAATGCTGGTATCTGCAGACTTTCAGGCAGAGCAGACCTATTTTAATAATAAAAGAAGGTTTATTAATAACCTGATGTACGGAGCCGGTATTGTTTGCGGCTGCGGAGTTTTTAATCTGGATGATCTGTCAATTATGGTAGAAAGTGGAGTTGCCGTTGATGGTATGGGAAGAGAGATTATTATTGACAGCTCCGTGGTAAAAAAATTATCTGCCATTGAAGGCTTTGACTCTCTGCAGACAGAGCATGCTGCCCTTTGTCTTCAGTACAAGGAAGAAGAAGTGCATACGGTATACAGCATGAATACCTCCGCTGCAGAAGAGGGACGGGAGTATGAGTATAACAGAATCAGTGAAAGCTATCGTCTGTTTTTAATGGATGCCCAGGATGATCCGGAAGAATACATGATGGAGACAGAATTCCTGACACAGCTGGGACTGCTGTCAGGTGATGATTATGAAGTAAGGATTCTGGTTCCTTCCGGTGTAAGTAAAGGAAGAAACACAAAGCTGGTACTTGAGGTAGAAAAGCTGTCAGAAAAGGATAAGAGCCTGAGCTATAAAGCAAAGCTTCAGACACCTGTATTTTTATCAGAAAATGGGGAGCATGAGCTGGATCTGTGTATAGAAGGAGTACGTCTTTTACAAGGAGAAAAATTAAGAAAAGAATACTGGATGTATGTGGAAAAATGTGAAAATGATACTACCAGCCTTGTAGTAAAAAGCGGCAGTGTCTTTGCAGAAATTGAAGGGGAGGAGATAGCTGCACCTACAGGAATTTCCGTAGACGTAATGCTCTCTGCAGAAAGTCCCAAATCCATTGTAAACAGAGCCATCGGAAGAATGAGTCTGGAAATTAAGAATATGGGAGGGGTGAAGGAATATATCCGTTTAGCAGATCTTTTCCTGGTAAGAACAGGAACTGCCTATGTTATTGAGGATATTAAGGAACAAAGCTGTAAGAATTATATTATCGCTCCTGCCCAGGAGAATTTAAGAAATGAATATCTGGAATTTTTCGAAAAGGACTATGATATTGTAAGGACAAATCATTTGTCAGAAAATGGAGAAAAAGAGAAGGAGACTGCAATAGCCAAGGAAAGGAAACCGGAGTTTGCTACCGGAACCTTAGAAATTCCTTTAGGAGAAAATGCCAAAAAGGGTGATATCAAATATTCCGGAGAGATTATGCATGGCTTAGGTACCGGCAATGTCTATGTGGAAATCGGATATGAATATATTACTTCAGATGAAGCAAGAGGAGCAGGGGTTAAAAATACTATTTATGGTAATCCCGATCTGTTTAAGGGAGAAGACACCATTGGTGTGGATGCCCAGACAGCAATTAAGGTATTAAATGATAGAGGAAGCTTTATTGTGGCAGCCAAGCTGTTGAAAAATGTGGATTCTCTTGTATTAACATACCGCTGGGTAGCAATCCGTTTTCCGTCCGGTAATGATTTGGAAGAGGAAAACAGCTTAAAGGAAATGAGTATATATACAGAAACACCCACAGTAGTATTGGGTACGAAAGACAGCCATTATTTTAAGGTGAAATTTAAAAATATGGAACATTGTGGTATTGTCTATGAATTGACCGAGCCCGGAAGCGGAGAAATTACTACAGACGGTGTATATACAGCTCCCTCCAAGGAAGGTGTATATGAAATCCGTATTTATTGTGCAGAAAAACCCGTAATCTGTACTTATGCATATGCCATTGTTAAAAAACAGGAAGAATTAAAAGAAGAATAAAAAACAAGAGGGCAGGATGCCCGATCATAAAGATTCGGGCAGGGAAAGGGAAGTTGGACATGTTTTATCAGTCGAATAAAATGATGCTGGAATGTATCCGTACTGTATTTCAGGGAAAAGTAAATGATGTGTATGTTTGTAGGGACAGAAATACCGGTGGAGATACACCCTATACCTTACTGGTAATTAAGGATCATACTATCGCAAGAAAGTACCTGGAGGTATTTGAAAACCGGGAAAAAAGAATAGGTTCTTCCTATATTGAAAGCTTCTCTGATAATGGACAGCTTTGTATGGTTTTTGAATATAAACAGGAGCGTCCCCTGGAAAACTTTTATATGGGAGCAGGAATGTCACTGGCTGAAAGTGAAGAAATCTGTATCAGACTGATTTTGCATTGCATGGAGTCCTCTCTTCCGTACCCGATTTTATATTTGCTTTTAGAACAAAAGCAAATTCATTTGGCAAAGGACCATACAATCTACTGGAGTTATTTTTTAAATCTGGAAAAGCTGGATCAGAATAAAGATGAGAAGGATTGTGTACTTCTGTGTGCTGTAATCCTAAAGAAGCTTTTAGAATCAAAAGTTGCATCAAAAGGCTTCGCCTATCGGGTATTAGAAAAGAAAATACAACGTGAGAGCTATCGTCATTTTGCAGAAGTGTATAAGGATCTTAGAATTTCAGCCACGCCGGCAAAAGAAAAAGGACTGGGCCATAAGCTGTTATCTAAAATCAGAAAAAAAGAGAATATCTTATTAAGAATGTTTTATACGGTATGTACAATTCTTATTATTTTAGCAGTGGTTTCCCTTGTATCCCATCTGCTGTTTGGAGATATTCCGTGGCTTAGAGTTATATTTAACGGATTCAAGCAAATTGGATCTGAAAGTTTATTGCAGTAAACCGGGGAGGAAAACAAGTGAGAAAAACAATTCCTGCAATATTATCATTTATCTGGCTGGCTGTTGTTGCATGCCTGGCCTTTATGGACGGAAGTGCCTGGAGTCGTCAGGAAAGTATGAATTTATGTCAGGATGGCTTACAGGTAGAAAATCGTTTTTATATTATGGACAACCGGGAAAAAGAAGGGGTTATCTATCAAATTGATGAAAGTCATCAGGTGACAGATATGTTTTTAACGGGAAGCTATAAAGAGAATATTTCCATAGCCAGACTTTCCTATTCAGACAGCTTATATGTATTGGTAGAAGAAGGTGAAGAACATCGGATTATAAAATTGGATGAACTTATGACACCTGTAGAAGAAAGTAGAAAAATAATTACCAAGGAAGAGGGAGAAATTTCTTCTTTTCTTGCAGATGATACCGGATTTTATCTGACTATGGTTCTGCCTGAAGGTGATCAGGCCGTTACTTACTTTGCAGAAAAAGAGGAAATCATGAGGAGTATTCCGGCTCCCCGGGAAACTGCGGCACTTCAGGAAGTAACTGAACTTCAGGAAGAGGAAGAGCAGGCTTTTCTTCGTATGGTTAGAATGATAGAAGCCCCGGTGGGTAGAAAAATTGTAGATGCTTCCTTTAAGGAGGGGGATTATCAGGTTCGCTATGATGATGGCGTGGGAAAAGAGGAGTTTCTGTTAAAAGAAGAAATTTTAGATGCTTATTACGGAAGAAAATTAGATTTATCCCAGACCTTGGAATTTCAAAAGGAACAGCTGATTTTTTATCTGGAGCTTTTGGTGGCAGGCTACGCAGTCCTGATTTTAGGAACTATTCTTTTGAGAAACAGAAACCATATTGTATATACCCTGGTAATGGTAGAATTGGTTCTTTTGGCCATTACTGCTCTTGGAACAGGAATTACTTATCAGGTAGCTGAGGAAACGGTAATTAACCAAAATAAAAAATTTGGTGTTTATTATTTAAAAGAGTTAAAACGACAAATAGGGCCTAACTACAAAGAATTTATTCAGGAAGAGTCATTTTATAATAGTGAAAGCTACTATCAGCTTCTGGAGAAACTGGAAGGCTTTGTAAAAGCTGAAGGGCCGGATGAATTGTTTCATAGTCTGGCAGTAGTCCGTTTAGAGGATAACAGAGTCATGGTAGCTTCCAACAGTAAAAATAGAGAGCATGTGGCTTATCAGTACAGCACCTCAGTACTTCCCATATTAGAGCAAATCAAGGATGGTGGGGATAATGCTGCAATCCAGGTATGGCTGGAGGGGAAAAGCCATTTGGTAATAGCAGTAGCTGATAAAGAAGGCTTGAAGTCACGGTACTGCTATGTGGGACTGTTAGAAGCAGATAATTCTGTGGCAAAGGAAGAGGAAGCAGGTCGTTTTATTTATTACGGAAGCATGATTTTCATTGTGGGAAGTGCTCTATGTATTTTGCTGATTCTTTTCCAGGAAAGAGATTTGAGAAAATTAAACCAAACCATGGTGAAAATGGCGAAGGGTGATTATGAGATTCAAAAAGAAACAGTACATGGTAAAGATGTGGAAACTATGTGGAACGCATTGTTGGAGATTAAAAAAAGAATTTCCAGAATAAATCATGCAAAGTTTCAGCTGTATGAATCCTGTTATCGGTTTGCACCCAAAAATATAGAGAAAATATTAGGAAGAAAGTCTATCACAGAGGTACAAAGCGGAGATGCCATCGAATTATACGGAACCTTAGCCATGATTAATACCGCTAAAACCTTTTATATGGATGTACCTACCATGCATCAGGTAAACAGCTATATAGAGCTGATGGAAAAACATAAGGAAGACAGGGAAGTATTTTTCCTGTCAGGAAACAATAATCTGAAGAATATGAAAATGCTTTTTCTTCAGGATTGTCGTGACAGCAGCCGTTTTGGAATTAATTTCATGAAGGAATTTCAACAGATGGCAGTTTATGACCGCTTTAAAGCAGGAATTCTTTTACATCATGATCACTATGTTTACGGAGTGGCAGGCAGTGACAGTCAGTGCTTTTCCTTTCTCTTTTATCAGAAAATGGAGAGGCTGGAAAGACTGGGATATTGGCTGCAGCAGCAGGGAATTAAGCTGGTAATGACAGAAGCTGTAAAGAACAGGGAAGGTATACATACAGGAGTACGTTACATAGGATATATACTTTTTGAAGGAGAAGAGAAGGTAAATCTTTATGAAGTACTGGATGCCTGTAGCGAAGAAGAAAGAAAAAAGAAAATTGCATTGGATGCTAAATTTCAAAAGGCTTTGGAATTATTTTATCAATATGATTTTTATCTGGCCAGAAGTACATTTTCAGAGATTATCAAAGAGAATCCGGAGGATCAGATAGCAAAATGGTATTTATTTACCTGTCAGAAATATTTAAATCAATCATATTCCGGAGAAATAAGCTTTGAGCTTTGGGAAAAAGAAGAGTAATAGAAGGAGGAAGAGATCATGGGGAATAATCTGCTGACGGTTTTATTGGCAACGGCAAAAGCAAAAATCACTCCGTTAGTAACCAAAGTCAGATTATGGACAAGCTGGAACTTTATACGTACCAGACTGATTGCAGGAATACGTAATTTCTTCGCTTCTATTTTAACTATAAAGCCCAGGCATAAACGGGACTACTATGAAGTTTTCGGATGGCTGATCAGCAGAAGATTGGTATTTGCAACTATGGTAGTATTAGGTCTGGTAAGTGCCTTCTATCTGTATAGTATCAGGCAGTCCTTTGGAGAAAGTAAGTCAATTACCGGGATTCCTACTTATGAGTATGATTCCCTAATGCTGAGATTTACTAAAGGAAAGGTTAGAATCAAAGGGAAATCAGGCTATTTGGCCTATGAAGGAAATGTACAGTCAGGGGCTGTAAATGGCTTCGGAATTTTGTACTCACCTGATGGAGATATGGTTTATCAGGGGAATTTTGAAAATAATAAATACCAGGGAAATGGAACCAGCTATTATCCTGAAGGAATACAGGAATATACGGGAAGCTTTGAACAGAATAAATTTCACGGAATCGGTAAGCTGTACCGTTCTAATGGCAGTCTAGATTATGAGGGAGAGTTTGTCAGTGGAATAAAGGAAGGAAGCGGTAAGCTTTATGATAACGGTAATAATCTGGTTTATCAGGGAAGCTTCCGTTCGGACAGGATTCTTTACAGTGAACTGCTGGGTAAAAATACAAATGAGGTCAGTGATTACTATACCGGAACAAGAAAGATTTTTGAAAGTGAAGAAGGTATGGCAGTAATCATGGAGGATATCGGCGCCATGTATCTGGCGAAAAGTAATAGTGAGGCTCTGGATAATACAAATAAGGTAGAGAAGATACTGGTTTTAAATAATACGATAGGAATGGGAACTCATACTTATTCCCAAATGAGTGAACTGGATCAGTTATTTGAGGAAAAGATTTATGAAGGAAATTCCGTAGTCACTCTGGCAGAAGCTCTGGGAATTAACCGGTTGGCAGACACACAGTATTCACCGCTGAAAAAGGTGGAAATGAAAATAAACGAAAGCTTTACTGACTATAGTTATGTGGAAGATATGGAGGAGAATTATATTGTATCCATTGATTCCTACTATAAAGACGGGCTGATTTATACCTTTGTCAGAGATTTGGAGGAAGAAGGCTTTCTGTTTTATACCATTGAAACAGATAATGAGGAGCAATAATGATAAAAAAGAGGTTATTGGCAACAGCCATAATTCTTTTAATGACATCGCTTAGCTTCCCCGTAAAGGCGGCAGACAGCCTTCTTACCAGGACGGCTGCCCAGAAGCTGGCTATTCAAAACAGCAATGATTATCAGAAGCTGGAAAGCGAACTGGCATTAAAGGAAGTAGAGCTGACACAGGCTGTTAAGAATATTAAATTGAAAAAAAAGAATATGTCTACCTTTCGCTGGTCTCCTCTGATTAATTTTAAATTGCCGGAGAAGGCAAACTTGGAAGAGGAATATGAATTTACCTTTAAGCCCATTCAGCTGGAATCAGAAATTAATGTATTAAAGCATCAACTGTCTGACCAGAAGCTGGCAGATCAGGAAAAGGTAAATCAGGTATATACCAGGATTGTTGTGGCTGGGAAATATCTGGAATACTACAAGGAACGGCTGCAGGAGCTGGAAACAAGAACTGAGAGGACGAAGCTGGCTGTAAAAACAGGAAATGCAGCCCAAAGTCATGTGGAAGCCCTGGAGGAAAAGATTAAGACCATAAAAGAAAAGCAGATTGCTGAGGAAAGCAAGCTGATCGCAGCTAAAAAAGAACTATCAGATATCTGCGATATGGACGTTACTACCGGATATCGTTTTGAAGAGGGAATGGCATGGATTAATCTTTCAAGAAGTCAGCTTCCCGGTCTGATTCAAAACACCCTGGATAAGGATGCGTCCTTTTATGAAACAAGTATGACTGTAGTAACAGAAAAAATATCATTGGAAACAAATTACCGGCTGATGGAAAATCAGTATGGAGATAAAATGAATTATGTTTCTGACTACGTGAAAACAGCATTAGAAGGACAGAAAATTGACAGTAAGGCATTTAAACAAAAGTATGACGAATTTTTAAAGGCTATTGATGAACCCTGGCAGGGAAATATAAAGATTTTATTTTTAAAGATTCCCAAGGAATGGTTCAAGGGAGAAATTTCAGGAATTCGATATGTGGAGGATTCCTCCTATTCCCTTTTTGAGGCAGCCCTCAGCTATTTGGATGCCATACTGGAAAAGGAAAACCAGCAAAAAGAATTGGAAGGCAGGATTGAGTCTGAATATAATAACCTTGTAAGCCTGAGAAAGGCTTATGATACGGCTCAAAGCAGTCTGAAGAAAAGTAAAAATGAACTGGAAAAAAACGGGATTCTTTACCGCTTGGGAGAAATGAGCCAGGAAGAGTACCTTTCCCTATTAGACGAGCATGAAGAGCTGCAAATAGAACAGCTGGAGGCTTTGTCGGAGTACAGTAACGGCTTATATGCCTATGACAGACTTACCTGCGGGGGGATTACGGAATTATTGATGACAGCCAAGGCGCAGGGTTCTTCCGTAGAAGCAGTTTATGCTCAGGGAGCCTACTATTATCTGGAATCCTTAATTCAAAATGAAGAGTTTCGTCTCAGTATCAGCCTGCCGGTAGATTTTCCCATTGATATAACGGATTTTGAATTATGGTGTAATAATCGTCAGATAGGAGAAAGAACCTCTATCGAAGAGAGTCTGCGTCATCTGAAGCTGGCATTATCAGATGTAGAGGAAGTAAAGATTCGTTTTTATTCTGATGATGAATTTATAGATGACTGTCTTATCAACCCGGAAAATAACAGTGGTCCCTTGAAAATTATTCAGCAGTATAAGAGCAACAGTAAGACGGGAGCAATCGTAGGCAGCTATAGCTATACCAATAATAATATTACAGGATTGATTACTCTGAATCTGGAAACAGAACCTATAGAGAATATCGGCTATTACAGAATTTTGAATAAGAATGGTAAGCCTTTGGGACAGAAGGAAAAGCTTCCTATTAAGCAGGGCTTACAGTATTTGGGACTTCTGGCGGGAAGCTTGGAGGAACTGGAAATAGAGTTTTATGACAAGGAAGAAAATCTTTTGTACAAAGGTTATTTTGATACAGTGAACAGTAAGCTGAAAAAAGAGGATACAACAGAATGAAAAAATATGGGAAAATGATAGGAATACTGACGGCAGCAGCTGTCTGTATATTCCTGGGGATTTTTTCGGGAAGAAAAATCCTGACGGTAATGGGAGAAGAAAAGCCTACAATTACCTTTGGTGAATTTTCCAAAAAGAACACAATTGAAGATTCTGTACTTTTGATAGGTACTCATTTAATTCATATCCAAAGTATGACAGATGCTTTATATGAAATGGCGGTAGACAGTGGTTCGGAATCTGAACAAACTATGGTTTATTATAAATCAGAGTTGGCAGATGGCGCCTGGTTTGATATAACCGATGCCTTGGGTCTGGCAGATATTTCTGAGGAAGGAATTGTAGTTACCTCAGAGGATATGAAGGATGTAAAGCTGGAATATTATACCTTTAAGGATGGTATTACCCGCTCCGCCCTTACAGGCAATCCGATTAATATTTTCAATATCCGGGAGCCTTATGACCTATATCAGCTGGAGGAGCTGGAGCAGTTAAGACAACAGTTTGAACAGCAGTTTAGTGAGGAAGATACGGGAGTAAAGAAGTATTATTATGATAAGCTGAAGGCGTTTTTTGAGCAGGATGTGAGAAATGATACTACAGCAGAATGCGACAGGCAGTTAAATGCTTTACAGGAAATTTATATTGGATTACAGACTTCCGATAAAAAAGATTTGGCAGAAATTGTATCCAAGATTATGGGAAAAATAGATGCTAAAAGAAGGGCAGAAGTATTGTATGCCTTAAGTCAGTCTGAAAATCATTTATTGAATAAATTGCAAGAGCTTTGTACCGGTTCTGAATATTTGAAGGAAGATTATATATTAAAAATAGAGATTCCGGCTGAGAGTACGGAAGATGGTGACTCAGAGGATGGAGAAGAGAATACAGAGGACAAAGAAAAGCAGTATGAATATGAAAAAGAACAGTTTGTAGAAAACAGCGGAGTTTTGGATGCTATCGCAAATTCACTGCAAAATTGTCAAAACAGCTATACAGAAAATATTGGAAACAGTATTGAAAAGGGAAGTACGGTAATTAAAAATCTGGAATATGAAAAAACCATGCAGGTAATCAGTCAGCCGGCTTCTTCTGAGGCTGTAATTAGTCAGCTTCAGCTGCTATTTAATATTCAGGAAAATGTAGTAAGACAGGAAACAGAAGAATTGCAAATGATCGAGTCTGAGCTTCTTTCCAAGGTGGAAAGCAAATTTAAGGAGGGGATCAGTAAGGGAGCCGGAGAGGGATATAAGGTGGCAGTAGCCAACGGTGTCAGTCAGGCAGCAGTGGAACAGACCTTGAATCAGCAAAAAACAGAATTAAATACAGTGCTTCAGGAACTGGAATTTGTGATTACGGCACAGACAAAGCGTCAGGCACCCCAGGATGCTTTAAATGGCATTTATGACAGGCTGGATTCCATCAGTGGCTTGAAAACTCTGGCAAAAAAGGACGCTTTTCAGACAAAGGCTGTGGAAAGCATAGAAGAATACAGAATATGGCTGACGGAAAGAGCCAGGGCTATTATTATGGAAAACCAGGAGCTGGCTTCTCAGATGGATAAGCTGGAGCTGGATAAGGAAGAATTAACGGCTCAGTTACAGCAGGCCTTAGATGAGAATGATCTGGCTCTTGCCAAAAAGAAGCAGGCAATGATAGAGCTGTTGGATGAGCAGATGAAGAAAAAGCAGCAGGAGCTGACAAATATTATGGAGGATCCTGAAAGCTCGGAATCAGACAAGGCGAAGGCAGAAAATCAGTCGGGTTCTGCTACGGTTCTGAATAATATTAATCAGATTAAGCAGGAGGCTTTATCAGCATTAGCAGAAGGGAAGGAAAATATCAGCGATCAGCTGAATGCCCTGACAGAGCTGGGAGCAGAAGCAGCCTTAAAAGAAATTGCCCAAAAGGCTTCTGAGACAGGAAAGGAGCAGGTGGCAGAACAGGCAAGCCAGGCAGCAAATGACAGTCAAAACAGTAGCTTATACGGTGCCTTGGAAGGTGGAGGAGCATCCATGGAGGAACTTAGGGTAATACAGAAGCTGGAAGAATTTTTCGGAATGGCTTTTGAAGAGCTGGATGGTAAAAAACAGGCAGAGCTGCTTGTGGTGCTGGACTGGCTGATAGAGGAGGGCTATATTTCCCTGGAAAGTCTGTTTCTTCGTTACTATGAGGCTGCCAGGGAAAGTCTTCCCGACTTTGATAAAATTAAACGTCAGGAGCAGGAATATGTCCCCCTGCTTACACTGGCACAGCTGATAGATTATCGCTATGTATTTGAAGATTCCGGGAAGGAAGTAACCCTTTCAAAAGGAAGTAAGGCTTATAAATTTAAGGCCAACAGCAGTAAAATGGAATGCTACCCTAAGAAGGAAGAAAGCTTAAAGAAAAATGTTCTTTACCAAAAGGATTTATATCTTTATGAAGAGGATGCCGGGAATTATTTTGGCTGTCAAATAGAGTATTTGGAAAAAACAGAAAAAGGAATCTGCCTTACAGCCAAGATGTATCGGGAGGCAGAGGAGTTTTATCAATTATTAAAGGAAGGAGAAGAATAGATGGCGGATTATCCCATTATAGCAGATGTGAGTGCACATATTGTAAGAACCTTAAGACAAAAAATGTGTCCGGAGCCTATTCCTTCTCCGAACAATATAGAAATTTCTTCGCCTGCAGACCAGGATGTAGACTATATCCTTGGACTTTATCTTTATGATATTAGGGAAGAAAGCGATGTGGTACAGCCACCCTTTTTACAAAGAGGAAGGGTGCAGTTACAAAAGCCGCCAAGACCATATGGTCTATACTATATGGTATTTATTAACGGTTCCTCTCAGATGGGTCTGAAGGCACCGGATATACAAAAAATTATCGGAAGGGTAGCTCAGATTGTTAATGATAATAATTCTGTACTTCCCAACCAGCTGCAGTCATGGTTAGATACCCAGGAACCTCCGATTGTACTGTCTCAGGCGAAGATAAGTCTGGAGGAAAAGGTAAGGGTGTGGCAGGCAATCAATAAACCGTATCAGATTAGCCTGTTCTATAAGGCGGCACCTGTATTTCTATCCAGTGAAGTTATTATTGATACTCCAAGAGTAGTGGATGTCAATATCGGACTGCAGATTGCAGGAGAAGAAGGGAGGTAAAGAAAAAAGGTGAAAGCATCTGTTATTCATCATAGTCTGGATCTTTTGGTCAGACTGATTGATACCACCAACGGCTATCCAATAGGGGAAAGAGATGTTCACTTCTATGAGGATGAAAAAGAACTTTTTCCCAGAGCAAGGGGAGTCGGTAACTATGTTTTTATTAATTATGAGCGCAAGAACCGCAGAATAATGGTAAAAACCTATGGCTATGAACCAATTACCGTGGATATCAACTATGAGAATATGGATTCTGTAGTACCTGTCCGGGAAATATTCCTGATACCATCAGAGAATTTATCCAGAGGAGGACCTGTAATCAGTTTTACGGGAACGCTTTCCGGAATCTCAGAAATTGAAGCTGTCAGTCTTGAACCGTCCGGTTGCACCATTAATTCCTATGATGAGCGCAAACGGTTGATAAAAATGTTTAAAACAAGACAGACAAACTTGGAAAATCTTTACTACGGACTAATTAACATGGAAAAGATGAACTATGAAAAGTTTGTAGTTGAAAAAGAAATGCCGGATTGTATCCTGAAAATCCGGGAACCCTTAAAAGAAGGATTTTCCATTAACTCACCCATTGCACGTATTGTGTTCGGAATGGTAGACGAGAGAGGAAATTATTGTCTCAGAATACGGGATGACAGAGAGAATCTGAAGTATATTATCCGATATGTGGTCAGTGGAAAGGAAAACTTTCGGGAAATTGATTTTCGAAAACCGGAGGAAACAATCTTAGAGTAAGGAGAGGATATGGGACAATTAATTACCGGCGGTGCCGTTTGTACCTGTACTTTTGGAACAGCACCGGGAAATCTAAACGTAACATCACAGATAACCTGTCTGGCAGAGGGAAGGCCTTCCGCCACCATTCAGGACTGTACACCGGCAAATATCACACCCTTTGGGATGTGTACCACCATGTCGAATCCGCAGGTGGCAGCTGCAACGGCAGCAGCCATGGGAGTACTGACTCCTCAGCCCTGTACGCTTGTGGCAGCAGGAGGATGGATTCCCACAAAACCCAATGTTATCATTGGAGGAAAACCATGTCTGACCAGTGACAGTAAGCTGATGTGCAGCTATGGAGGCTGTATCAGTATTACCTTGCCGGGGCAGATGAAGGTTTTAGTATAATTATTATGTAATTGAAAGGGGAAAAAAATATGGCAGAATATTTTTCACCAGGAGTATATGTGGAAGAATATGATAATTCTCCGCGTAGTATTGAAGGTGTAGGAACCAGTACTGCAGGCTTTATTGGCTTTGCTGAAAAAGGAAGTGCCCAGGGAGCACCCTTACTGGTAACAAATTTTAAAAGCTTTACAAAACAGTTTGGTGGATTCTTAAGTGAGTTTACTCATGGAGAATATCGTTATCTTGCCAACAGTGTGGAGCAGTTTTTTGTAAACGGAGGAACAAGATGTTATGTATCCCGTGTTGTACCTGCTGATGCAAAGAAAGCGTCTGTGAAAGCCGGCATCTTTACTGCAGAAGCTGCAAACGAAGGAAAATGGGGTAACAGAATCCAGATTTCCATGAATACCGTAACAAAAAGAAAACTGCAGCTGATTGCCAGCAATCAGACAGGTTATGTGGCAAAATCTGTAGAAGGCTTCCGGGAAGGTGATTTAGTAGAAGTAAACGGTGAGTATAACAGAATTGTTACGATTTATGATAACTCTGTTACTTTTGAAAATAAATTCAACCAGGAAGTAGTAGATGCCGGTATTATTCCTAAGACAGTACTTTATCTGGTAACCGCTGATATGAGTATCCGTTATAACGATGAAGTAGAAAATTATGGGGAAATCAGCTTTAATACAGCATCTCCCAACTATATTACCTCAAGACTGGCTACCAGTGAGCTGGTTAAGGTTCAGGTAGAACAGATGACAGAAATCGGCAATCCTGTTGAGGCCATTTTAGGAAAAGAAATGACCAGCGGAATGATTTGCCTGGAAGGCGGATATGACGGTTCCATGAATCAGGTAAATGCAGGAACCTTTATTGGTGTAGATGATGGTCCCGGAAAACGTACAGGTATTCAGTCCTTCTTAGAAAATACAACAGTAAGCATGATGGCAATTCCCGGTGTGACAGATCCTGAGGTAATTGTATCCTTAGTGGCACATTGTGAAGGTGTAAAAAGCAGAATTGCAGTTTTTGATATGCCCAAGGAAATGTATAAGACAAAGGACCTGATTGAATATCGTGGTATCATTGATTCTACTTATGCAGCAATGTATCATCCATGGATTCAGGTATTTGACCGTTCTGCCAATAAATCTGACTACATTCCTCCCTCAGGAGCAGTACTTGGAATTTATTCCAGAACAGACAGCAACCGCGGAGTACATAAAGCACCTGCTAACGAAGTAGTATTCTGTACAGGCTTAAAGACAAATTACACCAAAGGAGAGCAGGATATCCTGAATCCCGAAGGAATTAATCTGATTCGTTCCATTCCCGGTCAGGGAATCCGCGTTTGGGGAGCAAGAACTGCCAGCAGCAATTCGGCCTTCAAATATGTCAACGTAAGACGTTTATTTATCTATGTGGAAGAAAGTATCAAAGCAAATACCAACTGGGTTGTATTTGAACCTAACGATCCTACCTTATGGCAGAGAGTAAGTCTTACCATCACCTCCTTCCTGGATGGAATGTGGAGAACAGGTATGTTGACAGGTAATTCACCTTCAGAGGCTTACTTTGTAGAAATCGGACAGACAACCATGTCCAGAGATGATATTATGAACGGACGTTTAATCTGTAATGTAGGTATTGCACCTTCCCGTCCTGCTGAATTTGTAATCTTCAGAGTAACACAGCATACTGCAGAAGCAGGTGGTGGAGATGCCGGAGAGGAATAGAGAAAAACCTAAGGAAAAGATAAGATAAAAGGAGAGATAAAGCATGGCAACATATGAAAGTGATGGAAAGCAGTTGGCATATCCATTAACTAAAATGAATTTTCTGGTGACTGTGGATGGAATCTCAGGAACTGCTGCTTTTAGTGAGGTAACCGGTGTAGAATCTTCAGTAGATGTAATTGAATTTCGTCAGGGAAATGCAAACAGTCTGTCACCGGTAAAAATTCCCGGTCTGGTAAAACACGGAAATGTAACCCTGAAAATGGGCTATACATTAGACAGTGCTTTCAAAACATGGATTCAGGAATGTGTAAGCGAAGTGCGTGGTGAAATGCCCAGAAATAACGTTCAGATTGAAATGATCGATATTAACGGAGGAGCACCTCAGCAGATGGCTCAAACCGTAACCGGAACCAGAGTATGGATTTTAACCAATGCATGGGTTGCAAAATACAATGCACCTGATTTAGATGCAAAAACAAGTGATGTAGCAATTGAAAGTGTTGAAATTGCTTATGAAGAGCTGATAATTCCTAACTAGTATAACGGTTTTTGTATAACTGCAATAGTATTAACTATTATACAGGAAGAATAAGGGAAGCACTGAGAAATTCAGTGTTTCCCAAGCTTCTGAGAATTGATACAGAAAGGAAATAAATCGTGGAAACAGTTTATGAATTTACGCTTCCCAAGGGCTATATGGATAGTATGGGAAATCTTCACAGAAAAGGTAAGATGCGTCTGGCAACGGCAGGAGATGAAATCAGTGCTACCAGAGATCCCAGAGTATTAAGTAATCCCTCTTATTTAACCATTGTAATCTTAGGAAAGGTAGTTACCCAGCTGGAGGGTGTAGAAATGGTAAGTGCCAGTCTGATAGAAAAATTATTTACCGCGGACCTGGCATTTTTACAGGATATGTATCAGAGAATAAATGATATTGAACCTCCTACCATGGAAGTAGTATGTCCCGATTGCGGGAAAATACATCAGGTACCCATAAATTTTACCGTGGAGGGATAAGACTGTATCCGGAGGAGGAATTATATAAGGAAATGTCATTTATTTCTTATTATTTTCACTGGAGCAGTGAGGATGTTATGGGATTGGATCATGCCAGCAGAAGACGATGGTGCGGCCAGATTTCCCAGATCAATCAAAATCTTAATCCCTCAAAAGAAAATAAAAAAGAAAAAAGTATTTTAGATATGAAAGCAACCAGAAGATAGGAGAGCAGTAGCATGAGTGGCGGCAATTATGTAGCATATAATCTGGGGTTAAATCCGGCAGTAAATTTTAATTTTATGCTAAGGGTAGAAGGTGTTTTTGATTTGCCCTGTAAAAGTGTCCGTGCCTTTCAAAAAGAAAATGAATATGAATATATTCAGGAGGGCGGATTAAATGATTATGTACATATGAGAAGAAAGCCCATTTCCAAACCTTTTACCATACAGATAGAAAGATATGTGGGAGTGGATATGCTGGATCCTTTGGCCAATGGAACGGAGCTGGTGCTTCCTTTAATTCTTTATGTAAACCGTTACAGTGTTTATAAAGAATTTCATCCTGTAAGGACCTATGTATTTTCCGGCTGTACCGTAATGTCCAAGGAATATGGGGAGCTGAATGCTGAACAAAGCGGTCTTTTAGTAGAAACTACCACCATTGCTTATCGTGAAATGTATACTCTGGAAAATATTGCTACCAGCTTTGTCACTGAAGATACTTGGGAATTCAATGGTACTTCAAAAGAAGGCAGAGGTAAGAGGAAGGCAAATACCGAAGGTCATGGAGAAAAAGAAAGCAGTAAGGCTGCCATGGCAGAGAAAGCAAAGAAATGGATCTTCAGTGGCGGAAATACCCATAAGGAATTAAGCAGGCAAGAAGAAACAGGGGAGCCAAAAGATCAGGAAGCTATTCCTGCCTTTATGGGAATCGGTCACAGCAGTAAAAGTGCAGAAGACAGCTATAAAAAAGAGATTAGAAAGGCATCAATGCCAAGGGAAAAATACAGCTTTAAAGAAAATTATAAAGAGAATCTTCGAGCCAAGACAGATGAGAATGAGGCAACCATAGAGGAGAGAAGAAAAGAAGCGAAAAAATGGACATTTTCCGGTGGAAATACGGAAAAAGCAATAAAAGAAAATGAGAAGGAAAACCATCTCATAAGTGATAATGAGCAGCAAACAGGCGTGCAGGCATCCTCAGGATTTTTGGGAAATAATGCACTCAGTAAGAGTGCAGAATATACAAGAACTCAGGAAGTCAGAAAGAGTCAGATGCCTAATTCAAAATATAAATATAAAGAAGATAAAACGAAAAATAAGCGGGCAGTCATCAATGAAGCAGAGACTTCCAAAGAAACAATGGAAGGAAAAGCAAAAAAATATGATATTGTCATGAACACCGGTAAAAGTGCCAAGGGCAGTGACGGTGCCAGAGAAAAAAAGGCATTTGAAAAGCAAGCCAAACGTTGGCCTGATGTATCCAGTGCCATGACAGTAGAGAAATTTATGAATACGAAAAAGATGGGTGGCAAACAATAAAACAATATCGGGAATGAAAACAATATGCTGATAATAAAGGAACCTATTAAGCTGAAATGCCGGGAAAACATAAAGACGGTCAATCAGAGCTTTTATCATAAGATTATGGATCATTATCATCTTATGAATGCGAATTTTAAAGAAGGTGAGTTTTTACATCTTGTAACCTCGCCTCCGGAGGTATACCTGGCAACTCAGGAAATGCAATCGGTTATAAATCAAACTTCAATTTATGATAATAAAGAACTAAAAATAGAAATGATTAATAATCTGTTAAACCGTATGTCTATGTCGGAACAGGTTTCTATCACTTATCAGGATAAAATATATATAGATAATATGCTGAGAAAGCTGGGGATAAAGAATACATCTTATTTTATTCAGCAGATAAATCAGCAAAAGACAGTAAATCAGAATTTGGAAAATAAGATTGAAAGATACTGGAATCTGTTGACCAATATTAATAAAGAATATGACTATGAAGAAGAAATTACCAGCCTCATAGAGAAAAAGAATGAGGAACAGAAGACAGAATACCAAAATTATCTTCATCAATGGATTATGAACCGTTTAAATACGGGAGTTATCTATCGTATAATGGAGAACTTTAATAATACCTCTAATTATGATCAAAGAAGCATTAACAGAAATCAGCTGATACTTTCTGAACAAAAGAAGATATCTCACCAAATCTTTTTAAACCAGCTGGAGAATTATTTTAGTGAAGAAGAAATTCCGTTTGTATATTTAGAAAATAACTCTTATGAGAGGGTAGAAAATATAGAAGAAAGCCATCGGGAAGAAAATATTAACCGTCAGCTCACCCAGGCAGTGTTATACCGGCTGTTGAACAGTATTCACATGGAGAGGATTACTAATCACCGTAAAGAAGAACAGAGCTGGATAAACATGAAAGAAAGTCTGTATGAGACTGCAGAAAATACCTTGTTTAGAATGGAAAATCAAGTAGTAAATTATTTTAATGACAGTAGGAAAAGTGAGTTTTTTACAGCCAATAACTACGAGAAGACTTCTGTAACATCAAATAATAGTTTTATACAGGAAACACGGATTCATCCGGAAGCAATCAGTGAAAAGAGAAGAGAAGAGGAAGCTTCCCTACAGCAGGAGAAAGAGATAGAAGAGGTAAACCGGATTTATCAGCAGCTGGAAGAAATTAATAAAAAAAATCTGGAAAATCTGGAAATTTATCAAAGCTTTTTAAAAGATAACAAAGAAACAGTTCAAAGAAATATAAAAACGGTGGAAGAAAGAAGGGAAGAAAGTCTCAGAGCCCTTCATGCACCACAGGAACTGTTGATGGAATATAGACAGGAAGCAAGCCGCCAACAGGAGGAAGAACAGAAGGAAAAGAACCAGAGACATCGTCTTCTTCCGGAGGAAACGAGAAAAATCTATGAAGTCATAGAACAATATCAGAAAAATGGCGGAGGAGAGTTTTCCGCACAGATAGTAAAAAATGATTTGGAAGGTCTGGTGAGAGATACTCATATTATTCACACTCACCAAAAGCAAAGAGAAGAAGATAAAGAAGAACTTATTATAAAAGAACGGGAAGAGAACAATAAGGTTCTGGAAAAGTGGAAGCAGGAAAAACAGGTAACAGCCACTCCTGTGGAAACGGTAAAAAAAGAGGCAGGAGTTTCCCTGGTACATAAGCAGATGCAGCAGACGCTGGAGGAAGAGGTACTGCAAAGGCTGCTGGAGGAGAACAGAACCATCCTTGAAAAACAAAGTAATCAGGAAGTAGTTCATCAGGAGAAGATAAAGGTTACTACCATTCAACAGGAAGAGAAGAACTATATTGTTCAGAATAATAAAAAAGAAATTACGGAAATGATTGATCAGGGAGTAAGACGTCAGATCGGAAGTATTTCAGAGCAGGTTTATAACCGTTTAGAAAAGAAGCTTAGTAATGAAAAAAAGAGAAGAGGTTTTTAAAAGTAAAAACCGGAGATAAGGTTTATGAATAGTTTAGCTAATCTGGGAAAAGGAATTACCGGAAATATTTCAAAGGCCATGATATTTGTAAGGGATATTAAACCGGGAGAACAGGTATCCACCTTACAGGAAGGAAAGGCTAAGGCAGAGGATTTACAAAAAAAATTGTTGGCAGAAACGAAAAAAGCTTTAAATTCTGCCGGAGTTTCTCAGTCATTAGGTACCAAAAGTTTTTCTTCCCTTACAGGAAAGAACGGAATTATGAATAATTCCGGTTTTATTGCCCTGGAGGTACAGTTCAATCCAAGCAGTATCCAAATGGAAACAGTAGCAGGTAGAGAGGTTGAGTATGAGGGAGGTAATCTGGGAAGCAGAAGCGGCAATCAGTTTGTACAGATTCATCATCCGGCTTCCACAACTATGAACTTTCAGTTGATCTTTGATGAAGTAAATCCTGCAGATGCTTTTATGCTTGAAAATCTGGCACCTACAGCAGGAAATGCACTTTCAACAGTAGCCAGTGGATTTAAAAAGCTGACCAATCACGATTATACGGTACAGGATAAGATGGATGGCTTTATGTCTCTGTTGACCAGAGATATTACAAGGCAGGTAATCTTTTTTTGGGGAAAAACCTGTTTTGCAGGAGAATTAATCGGAGTCAGCAGTAAATATACCATGTTTAATAAAAAGGGCAGACCTATACGCGGACTTGTAAATCTTTCCATCAGACAGGGAGAAGATGAGGGATACAGCCAACAGGCAAAGTATTGGAAGGATGCCTTTGACAAAAGCTTTGGAAAAGCAGGTGTCAATGCAGCTACAGGGAAGGCAGGAACTTTGATGAAAGCCACTAATAATAATTTCCTGAATTTAAATTTATAGTAATACAGGGTGAAAAGATATGGATGTAAAAAGAGGCATAGCAGAGGCCGCCAGCGGTGCACTGGGAAATATTGAAAAAGCGATTATAGAAATTATTGACTGTCGCAAAAGAGAAGTGGTCAAGGATGCCCCGGTATTTGCAGGTGGCGGAAAAGCCCCGGCTTTGGGAAAAAGTACAGGAAGCTTGGTCCTGGCAGATACTACCATGGCAAAGCTTACAAAAAATGGAATTCTTGACAATAGCTATCAAAAGATAGGAACAACAAGGAAGTTTTTTTATGTACAGTTTAATCCTTCAGAGTTATCCCTGTCAGGGTATGGAGGAGGTATGATGCCGGTACATAACTTTGCCCAAAATCCTTCGGGAGAAGGGAAGGATTCCTCAGCTATGAAGGAGCTGAAGGTAAGAATTACCATGGATATCAAGCTGATCTTTGATCATGTCAATGTAAAGGATGCTTTTATGGCAGAGCGCTTAAATACAGCGCCCACCGCGGTGACCACCGGAATGGTGCAGGCAGGCTTAAAACTGGCCAATAAACTGGATTATTCTGTACAAAAAGAGGTAGAGGGATTTATTGCTGCTCTTCGCTGTCCCAGTACAAGAAAAATTAATTTTTACTGGGGAGATATGTTTTACGGGGGAATTTTGCACAGGGTATCCAGTCAGTATACTATGTTTAATCTGGATGGAGAGCCCATAAGAGGAGAAGTACATCTGTCCCTTACCTGTGCCGATGAGGAAATCTCGGAACTTAAAATGGGAAGGTGGCAGAAGCAGTACCAAAAGGCTTTTCAAAATCAAAGTCAAAGCTATGTAAAAAATGCTCAAAAAGTTGGAAATTTATTGAATTTTAATATCTAGGGGAAGAATAATGGCTACCTTTAATTATACAGAACTGAAAAATAAATATGACAATTTTGCTTATCCTTTTTCTGTGGTTGAAATTAATAATAAGGATATCAGTAAGGATAAGAATGGTTTGGTGGTTTCGGACCTTATGATTGAGCTGACCAGTGGCTTTGAAGCTTCTCTTGCTAATTTTTCTATCTATAACTGCTATGATAATGACAGCAGTCAGTTTGAAATTGATAAGGTAAAAAAGTACATTATGCTGGGAGCCTTAGTAAAAATTTATGTAGGCTACGGAAAAAGCTGCCGAGAGGTTTTCAGAGGCTTTATTTCCCAGATACGTTTTTTTTCGGGAAAATATAATGTACCAGGAATAGAGGTTACAGCCATGGATGTAAAGGGAATTATGATGGCAAATAATAATTCCTGCCAGCTGAAATCAGAATATTTTTCAGATGCAGTTCGTGAAATCTTTCAAAAAAAGGCTTATACAGGACTCCAAACCTCGGATATCATCAGTAGACTGGATATTAGTGCTACCCCGGACAAGGTTTCTTTGGGAGGCACCTCCCAACAGAGCAAGGCCAGTGATAAAACTATTGAAATGGTTTGCGAAAGTGATTATGAATTTGTGGTAAAGGCAGCCAAGAAATTTAACTATGAATTTTTTTCCATTGGCGGCACGGTATATTTCAGAAAAGCCAAGGAAAATAGTGATATTTTGCTGGAAGCAGCTCCTAATACCGGCTTAAGAGGCTATGAAATTACTTATGATATTACCGGTCAGACAGAGTCCATTGAGGTAAGAAGTATGGATGCAGGAAAGGCTCAGGTGATTACTACCCAGGCCAGGCTGAATCCTAAGCTGACCCAGGGAGGAAAGGCAAAAGCTTTACTGAGAGAGTCTAAGAAGAGTTATATCGACCCAACTGTCAGTTCCCGGAAAGAGGCACAGTATCGTCTGGATTATCTGAAGGAAGAAATGATGTTTCGCCTGGGAAGTCTGGAAGCAGAGTTTTTAGGTTTACCGGAGTTGATTCCCGGTAGATTTATAAAGATGAAGGAGATGGGAGATATGGTTTCCAATACCTTTTATATTGTTTCAGTAACTCATACCTTAGACACGGAAACAGGCTTTACAACAAAGATTAAAGGAAAAGCATCAGGGATGGGAAATATAATCTAGGCTAAGGGAGGCTTTATGGCACTTTTTGATATTATAGATGATATTGCAGAAAAGCAGGTACAAAAAACAGAAACCGGTGATAACAGAATTTCAGGTATTGTAATCGGTATTGTAGCAAAAAATTATGACAGGGATATGCCTGGCAGGATTTGTGTGGAAATTCCAACCAGAGACAACAAGGCCAATGAGCTAAAATGGGCTAGGGTAGCCATGCCTTACAGCGGCAGTCAATGGGGGTTTTATTTTTTGCCGGAAATAGGAGACCAGGTATTACTGGCTTTTGAACAGGGAAATATAGAAAAACCATATGTAATAGGGAGTATACCCAAGGATAGTAATAAATTTTTAAGACAATCAGCAGATGAACATAATCAGTTTAAGAATATTATGACAAAAAACGGTAATCTGATTGCCTTCGAAGATGAGGCTACCGGAAAGGGAGCCAAGGATAGTATCAGGATTCAAACAGCAACAGAGGAGCATCGTCTGGAGCTGGATAATGCCAGGCATGTCATCAGGCTTTCCGATAAGAGTGGAAGAAACAGTGTGGAAATGTTAACTGAGACAGGCCATATGACGATTAAGGCTGAAAAGATTTTAAAGATTCAGGTAGGGACTACCATAGAGCTGACTCTAAACGGTAATAACGGAACCATAAGTCTTTCAGGAACAAAACTGGATTTAGATTTAAAAAACAGTATTGTGGCTCAGGCCAATGCTTCCATAAAAACAACGGCGGCTAATATTTCCCAGGAGGCAAACGGTATGATGAAAATCAGTAGTAACGGACTGGTAAATGTGCAGGGAAATCCCATTAAGCTTGGATAAAGGAGAAAACAATGTCAGATAAAACTTTTTTGGGAAAAGGAATGAAATTCCCACCACAAATCAACCCTGCCACCGGAAGATTTGTTGTTTCCTCAGAAGCAGAAAGTGTAAAGGAATCTATCTATCTGATTTTGATGACACAGCAAACAGAGCGCTTTTTAAGGCCGGAATTCGGAAGTGACCTGATGGCTTATACCTTTATGGATATTAATCTTACCTCTATCAATATTTTGGAAAGAAATATTACGGAGCAAATTTTATCACAGGAGCCTCGTATACAGAATTTAACAATAGAAACAGACAGTATAACAAAACCCGGCTGTTTGATAATTGATATAGGATATACTTTGATAGACAGTAATGTTAGGGATAATTTAGTATTCCCTTTTTATTTGGATAATATAGCAGAGGATAACGAGGATGAACAACAATACCAATCAGAAGAATACAGCCCTTACAGTCCGGAAGATGGAACGTCAGACCTACTGGAGGGATGATAAGTTAAAATACTATACAGCCCCCGAGATTGAAGGGCGTATTGGTGACCTGGCAAAGCTGTATGTACCGCAGTGGAGCTTCGATCCGAAAGATCCTGATATCGGCGGTACCATTGCAAAAATTTTTGCGAAACAGATGGAAGGGAATTTGAACAGGTATTACCAGGTTTTAGATAAGTACCATGAAGAATTTGTAAATATGATGGGAATTACCCTGACACCGGCGAAACCTGCCTATAGTGGAGTTAATATCCAATTGGCAGAAGATACTATTCCCGGACTTCAGCTTTATAAAGGAACAAAATTTCTGGCACAGACAGAAGATGAGCCTATAGTTTTTGAAACCAGGCATAATCTGTATGTTACCAATTCACGGTTGGTAACTGCTTTTATGACAGAGGAAAAGACCGGAAAAATTGTTCCTATATTAGGGGATATTCAGCCGGCAGCCTATCTTCCACAAGAGCAGGAGGCAGCCTGGCAGGAAAAAGAAGAAGAAGGGAGGAACAATGCCTTTCCGTTCCCTTTATTTTTTAGTGAGAAAAAAGGGATTGAGCAGAATGTACTTCTGATTTATCACAGTTGTGCCTTTGATATTGAAAATGATGCAATTTATCTAAGGCTTGAAGGAAATGAGAAGCTGATTAGGTTAATAGAAGAGGGAAAAATTCAATTGACCTACTATACCAAGGAAGGGCTTGTACAGGTAGAAGAGCTACTCGTTCTGGAGGACAGGGTTACCCTTCAGATAAAAAAACAAAAAGAAACGGAAAAAATCACCCTGGAGGATGGAAGAGAATATGGCTTATTGGTTCTTTTAGCAACGGAACCCATAAAAAATAATTATGAAATAAGCAGAATAGGAGTTTCTTCTAAAGGGAGTGCCGTACCAATGGAAGCAGTCAGTAATGGAAGCTCTGATCTTAATCAAAATGATTTTGAGATTTTTGGAGATACGTTGACACTCTTCCAGGAATGTTATGTAGGACATAACAGATACTTTGGGAAGGCAGGAGCCAAAATAAGAATTAAGTTTCAGACCTCCTATTTGGAAAATAGGATGACAACAATACAGCTTACGGAAGAAGATAATCTGAAGGTGATTAAAAGAAAGCCGAAAAATACCCTGGTAGAAGTTTTTGCAGAGGTAATGCCGGAGGAAATATCTTTGGAATATTTTAACGGTATTGGCTGGAAGAAGCTGGATGGTGCAGCAGTGTATCGTGGCTTATTTGCTGCAAAAACAGAAGGTGAATATGAAATTTCCTTTATTTGTCCTTCTGACTGGCAGGAGACCCAGGTTGGTTCCTATCAGGGAAAATGTATTAGAATTCAGTTGCAAAAAGCAACCAATTGTTATTTAAGACCTGCCATCCACTATTATCCCAGAATACGGAATATGACGGTTTCTTATGATTATGAAGATGATTTTATGGAACCGGAGATTTTACGTTCAGTGGCAGGAACGCAAAAGCTGGATCTGACTCCTTTTATGAAGGCAGCAAATCCTTTTTGTGCCTTCTATGCAGGAAAATATGAAAAAGACAGTCTTTATCTGGGATTGGATCAGGAAATAGAATCGGGTCCTGTCAGTTTATTTTTTAAGCTGGAAAAAGAATATCCTTTTTCTTATGTAAGCTTTAAATATGAATACAGTACTATCAAAGGCTTTAAGCAAATGAAGGTAGTTGATTATACCAAAGGGCTTAGCTGCAGCGGTATCGTTTTATTCATGCCGCCTTCTGATATGAAAAAAATAGAGCTGGAGGGAAAAACAGCTTTTTGGATACGTATTACCCCCATTTATGATAAAGGGGAATATCATAAAAACTATCGTCCCATTATTCAGGATATCCGCTTGAATGTAGCCCAGGTAGCCAATATAGAAACCAGAGAGGAAGAAGAGTATTTTCTGGAGGAAATCATCCCGAATATACAGATTCCTTTGGGAGTAGAAAATATTCTGGATTTGGAGCTTTGGGTAAACGAAATGGGACAGCATTCCGGCTATCAAATGCAGCAGATGGAAAAAGAATTTCCGGATAAAGTTCGTGCAGAATATGATTCTATGGGAGAAATCCGGTCCTTTTTTGTAAAGTGGGAGGAAAGTACATCCCTGGAGCATGAAAAGGAGCCAAGAAGCTTCTGCCTTGACAGGCTGAAGGGAATGCTGCATTTTGGAGATGGTATCCATACCTATCTGCCCAAGGTAGTGGAGGATGTTTCCTTTAAAGTAAGAATCCGTTGCTGTCAGGGAAGAAAAGGAAATGTGGAAGTAGGAGCCATAACTGAATCCATGGAAAACCTCATGTTTGTGGACTTTATTACAAATCCAATAGGTGGCTATGGGGGAAGTGATATGGAAACGGTAGAGAAGGCCTTGAAGAGAGGCTCTAATCTTTTAAGAAACCGTAAAAGAATGGTCTCTGTTAAGGATTATACGGAAGAAATTATGAATTATTCCGATAGAATAGATAAGGTAAAATGCATTACAGGTATAAACTCTTTTGGGGAACAGGAGGAGCGTGCACTAAACTTTGTATTACTGTTAAAAGAATATTATACAGGCAGCAGTGCTTTCAGAAGTATAGCAGAAGGTGTACGAAATAAGCTTTTGGAAAATTCTGAAATAACGGTATTAAAAACAGATCTGCATATGATTGAGCCTGTTTTTGTTGAAGTTTCTGTGGATGTCTGGGTGGAAACCGTAAAGGAAGACAGGGGCTTTGAAATTCAGAATCTTTTACAGGAAACCCTGGAACGTTTTTTGAATCCGGTGAGCAATGAATTGTCAGCCGGTTGGGAAATTGGTGTGATTCCGGGAAAAAATCAGATTGCCATGCAGCTGACAGCAGTAAAAAGAGAGGCTGTAATCAAAAAAATGGTAGTAACAGCTGCTTATGTTGATCATACAGGGTATCATGAAGTGGATTTAGAGGAATTGAAGGTAACTCCCTTTATGGTATGCTGTAACGGAACTCACAGAGTTCATGTAATGTATCTATAATTAGGAGGAAGCTTATGCTTAGTATTCGAAGCCTGGATGACAGAACTTACGAAGAATTAATACAGGAAGCCTTGGGGAATATTCCTCTTTATACAAAGGAATGGACGAATTTCAATCCTTCCGACCCTGGGATTACGATTTTAGAGAATTTAACAGCATTTGAAATTCTTCAGCAAAATCATATAGATGAGATTACACCTGCCATACGGAAAAAATTACTGCAGCTGGCAGGCTTTCAGGAGGAAAGGGGCCGATGTGCCAGAATCCTTATAGGAGCAGAAAATATAGAGGAAACACTTTATCTTCCGGCTAACCAGAAATTTACTTTAGGGGACTTGTGTTTTGAAACAAATAAGGCAATAGTACTTAATCCATGGGAAATTACACGGATTTTCAGTATATGCAGGGGTGAAAGAAAAGAGTTTTCCTATCTGACGGAGAGGGAAGTTAATATACCGTCTTATATCTTCGGAGAGGAGCCTGGGGAAGGAGACTGTATTTATTTTGTTACCAATGGTCTTCCGGGGGAAGGAGAAGAGATCATCTTTCATATTACGGTGGCTGACAGAAAAGCCAGAAATGCTTTCAGTGATAAAAGTAAGAATCTTTTTGCAACTCTTAAATGGGAGTGCTTAACTGAGGAAGGATATCAGGAAATGCAGGTGAAGGATCAAACCGGTTGTTTTCTTGTCAGTGGTGACCTGAGGATGAGAATGCCGGGGACTCCGGTCTTTTGCAGTGAAGAGGGAATAGAAGGCTATGTAATCCGGGCTACCCTGGAAAGGGCTGAATATGATTGTAAGCCTAAGGTTCTTTGTGTAGAAGGATTTTTATTTGAAGCCTGGCAAAGAGAAACGGTATCCTATTGCCAGACGCTGCAAAAAGCAGCCGGTGGAGTTATTCAAAGCGAGCTGGTGGAAAACGGCTATATTTTAGTTTTTGGAAAAGAGGAAAAGGGAGCCTCCTATCGAAAATATGAAGCAGCCATGTCAGAAGCAGGAGAAGGGCGATTCTATGATTTCGAAATTGTGGGAAAAGACAAGCTGGCAATCTCCTTTCAAAGAAAAAAATATGGATATGCTCCGGATAAGCTGAAGGCTCCGGTGAAGGTTTTGTTATACAATGAAGAAATTATGAGAAAATATGAGCTGGGCAGAGTAAAAGGCTTTGACGGTCAGAAAATAGAGCTGCCGGTATCCAATATTGTACCGGAAACCTTTACGATTATGGCTGTACGGGAAAGGGAGGATGGAGAGCTTATTTATGACTTTGTCCGTCCCGGCTATACACAAAAGGGAAGTCTGATCTATCATTTATATGAAAAAGAAGGAGTGATAGAAATAGAGGATGCAGGAAGGTTTATCGGTGCCAGGCTTTATATGGCTTCCTGTAGTATCACAGCCGGCCCGGAGGGAAATATTCGGAAAGGAAATTTATTAAAAGCAAAGGGAATTTCCTCTCACATCAGATTTTATAACAGACAGGAAGGAAGAGGCGGAAGATTTCGCGAGAGTCTGACAGAGGTAGAGGAACGGTTTTTCCGTGATCTTTATCATATTTATACGGCAGTTACAGCCTCAGACTATGAGGAACTGGTAAAGCAGACACCGGAGCTTTGTATACATAAGGTAAAGGCATTTATGAAGGAAGACAGAAATATTGTAAAGCTGGTGGTAAAACCATGGACTGAGGAACGTTTCCCCATATTATCGGATAATTATAAGAAAGCAATTTATGAATATTTGGAGGATAAGAGGCTGTTAACAACCAAACTGATCATTCAGGGGCCTCAATATGTTCCCGTGGATGTTCACGGTACCATCTATGTAGGAAGTCAGTATAAAAATGCCAAAGCGGAGATTGAAAAAGTTATTACGGAGTATATAGATACGGTATCCTCTGAAAGGAATTTTGGAGATATTCTTAAGTTTGACAGATTATACGCAGCTGTTCAGGAACTGGAATGTGTTGAATTTATCTATGATCTCCATATGGTACCGCAAAAGTCAGGCTTGGCCAGACTTCAGGAGGAGGACGTGATACCGGAGGAAGAATGTCTTTGCTATGCAGGCAATTTTTATCTTCAGATAGGCACTTACGGAAAATAAAGAAGGGATTGGAAAAATGCCAGGAATTAGTTATTCAGTACATAAAAACAGATTGGAAGAGGGATATTTTCCCGGCTTTGTACTAAAAGACCGCAAGCTGCTGCAAACAGGAGAGGAAGATATCCACTATTTTTACTGTAAGGCCATTGATTCCACAGAGGAGGACAGTCACTGGGGAAGACTGAGCTTTCAGATGAACTTGGAGGAAAATATGGCCTGCTTTGTATACGTAACAGCAAAAAATGAGGCGTATTTTTACAGAGAGAATCAGCCTAAAAAAATAGAAGATTTTTTATGTGATGAAAAAGAAAGTCATGATCTTAAAAAGAAGTTTATGAAAATGGTCGGTGCAAAAAAGTCAGTGAATGAAGAAGATATTTTACTGTATGATCAGAAGGGTCGTTATCTTTACTTTTTTATTGAAGTAATCGGTAAGGGAAAGGGCAGTATAGGAAACATCAGAGTGGAGCAGCAGGGAGATACCTTTATGAATACTTTTCCTGATGTATATCGGGAACATAACAGCTTTTTTCACCGTTATCTTTCAATATTTTCTACCATTTACAATGAGTTTGAAGAGCGGATAGATGCTCTGCCCAAGATGTTGGATCTTGACACCTGCCCTTTACATTTACTTCCTGTCTATGCTTCCTGGATGGGAGTAGAGATTAAGGAGGAATTTTTTACGGAGGAAATTCTTCGTAAGCTGGTAAAGAATATTTATTATTTGAACCAGAGAAAGGGAACAAAGGCGGCAATAGAAAGAATTATAGAGATTATTTTTTCAGAGAAGCCTATGATATTGGAAAAAAATCAAATGGCGGATTATGTGGAGGCTTCTGAATATAAAGAATTTGAGCGTTTATACGGAAAAAGTAATTTTGATGTTACCATTCTTATAAAAAAAGAATTAACGGAAATTCAAAAGAATCAGCTAATGTTTTTATTGGAACAATATAAGCCTGTCAGATGCAGACTTCATGTAATCGGCTTGCAGCAGACAGGTACTTTGGATTCTTATTCCTATCTGGATTTGAATGCAGGTATTTGGGAAAAATCAGGTGCCAAGCTGGATGAAAAGACAACAATGGACAGTGTAATGATATTAGGGTAAGGAAAGGTTAGGATAAATTATGAATATTACAGAAAATAAAATTAATGAAACGATTGTATTATCCATTGAGGGAAGAATTGATACCAACAGCAGTACACAGCTGCAGGCAAAAATTTTACAGTCCTTTCAAAAGGCAAAAAATCTGGAGTTAGATTTTGCACAGGCAGATTATATTACAAGTGCAGGTCTGAGAGCTTTACTGATCGGACAAAAAACAGCTGCTTCTAAAGGAGGAACCATGAAGCTGCTTCATGTAAAGCCAATGATTATGAATGTTTTTCAAATGTCCGGATTTGCCAAGATTTTAACCATAGAACCATAACAGATTTATGAAAATAGTTTTTGAAAACGTGACCAAGAAATATGCGGACACAGAGACTGTAGTTTTAAATAATTTTAATATGACCGTTGAAAAAGGAGAGTTTGTCCTTTTAACAGGAAGAAGCGGTATTGGCAAAAGTACTGTTCTCAGATTACTGCTTCGGGAAATTCTACCTGAAAAAGGAGAGATTAAAGTAGGAGATGATTCCCTGACAGATATGAAGGGAAGCAGAATTCCTTATTACAGAAGAAAGCTGGGAGTGGTTTTCCAAAATTCTCCTCTGATAGAGACAAAAAATGTATTCGAAAATATTTGTCTTGCCAGAGAGATTATTGGTGGAAGAAAAAAGGACAGCAGAAAAGTAGTGACTTCCATTTGTTCCTTTTTAGGAATTGCCAATCTGTATAAAAGATATCCTTCCCAATTATCCGGCGGTCAGAAGCAAAAGGTATGTCTTGCCAGAGCTTTGGTAAATTATCCGGATTTGATACTGGCAGATGAGCCTACAGGAAATCTTTCCTATGAAGAGTCAAAGGAAATCATGAAATTATTTGAATTGATACATAAACAGGGGATTACGGTACTGATAGCAACCCATGATAAGGAAAGCATGGGGCAGATTTCCTACCGCGAAATTTTACTGGAAGAGGAGGCGGATAATGAAAGAATTAAAATTGAAAGCAATTGATGAAAATTTAAGTGTAGTGCTGGATACGACAGAAGCTTTTTTAGAGGGACAATGTTCGGAAGAAATTAAAAATGAAATTTTAATTTCCATTGATGAGCTGTTTATCAATATTGCACATTATGCTTATGGGGCAGAAGAGGGAGAGGCATATATAAAGCTGGAAATGAAGGAGGAGCCTAAAAGTATTAAGATTACTTTAATGGACTGGGGGATTCCCTTCGATCCCTTTGCAAAAGAAGACCCCGATATTGATCTTACCTTAGAGGAAAGAAAAATCGGGGGATTGGGTATCTTTATGGTGAAAGACTATATGGATCAGGTAAATTATGAATATCGGGATGGTTCTAATATTGTAACTCTGGTGAAAAAATTATAGCCTTTACTGACAGAGCCTGTTCATATATGAGGAGAAAAGGTTTAGTAGGGATAATCCTCCTTAGAGATTTCCTCAAGCTGTAAATATTGATTAGAACAGTAGCCCTCTAAGTTATCTGTTTTAATTTTTGACCATTCTTCCCCTTTTTCTAAAACATAGCCGGAGGAAGAGGGGGGAAGAGTTGCGATAATAGCAGCTTCCATTCCCGGAGCAGTTCTTACATTTAAAGGTGTAAGGATATTGGTAGTGAGAAATTTATAGTAGACAACAGAAGACTTAGTAGAAGAGGTTTGTAAATCTTCGGCAATTTCTTCTACAGGATTTTCAATAATTATATTCTTTTCTGCGGCTTCAATGGAAGAAGGAGAGAAGACAGAGCTTTGTTTCTTTCCGCTTCCTATAAAAAAAAGCAGGCCGGCAGCGGCAATACCGATAGTCGTATAAAGAACAAGGGAAATTAAAATGGTCATTTGTTTTTTACTCATAGATTCTTCCTCCTAGTTTAAAGGAATCTGAATATAGATTCCCATACCGTAATTTGGTGTACTTTTTGCATAAATGGTTCCGCCATAGGATTCTACAATGGCCTTAGCCTGGGTCAATCCCAGTCCGTTTCCGCTGATGCGGTTAGAACCCTGATAATTT
Source organism: Lachnospiraceae bacterium (assembly GCA_017558205.1). Taxonomy (GTDB): domain Bacteria; phylum Bacillota; class Clostridia; order Lachnospirales; family Lachnospiraceae; genus SFDP01. The sequence continues at coordinate 34,223 of JAFYWD010000211.1, forward strand.
AATTCGAAAATATGAGGAGTTTCTTCTGTAGGAAGGCCCTTTCCATTATCTTTCAGAACAATGAAGATATCATCACCAACTACAGACAGGGTAATTACTAAGGAACCGGAACGTTTCATGTACTTAATGGAATTATCAATAATATTTCGAAAAAGGATACGCATTCTTAAAGCACTTGCCTTTAGATAGAGCGGTCTTTGTATAGCAGAAATCTGCATAATTAAGCCGGCAGAATCTGCGAAGGTTTGTAATTCCGCCATGGTATCCTCTACGATTGCAATTAAATCAATGGTGTTACCTTCTTCTCCCGTTTCGGGAAGAGGAGGAAGCAAAGGATCAGTTACCGTGTTTGGTATATTTGATATTTGGTTCTCTGTAGAAAGAGGGGAAGTCGGTATTTCTTCGGTGGTCTGTTGCAGCAGCTTTTGATTAAAAGCAGTCAGCTCCTTAATTTTACTGTCATATTCCATTTCTCTTTCCTTGGCAAGAAGCAATTGTTTTTTTAGAGTCTCAGTTTCTTCATTAGAAACTGATACCTCTTCTTTTTTTAGGGAGAAAAAGGTAAAGGCTAATAAGGATGTACTGTGCAGAAGAAAAAAAATAAGAGAAATCCAGACAGTAGGAAGAAAGAAACCAATCAGAACCAGAAGATAAGAAATTCCGGAACAAATTAATAATGTTTTTGATATTTTTGACATAAGAGCCCCCTTTCATTTGTAATATGATATCATAAACAATTTATAAAAACAACGAATATCAAAGGAATTCAATATGAGAGTAACGGAAAAGTTATTACTGCAAAATAATCAGAAAAATAATAAGAAAATTACGGATTCTTCGGAAGAAGAAACCTTGACATATCAGCAAAGAAACAGAAGGCAGAGTATAAATGATGCACAAAAAAACAGATTTGTGGGAAACATGAATCAGGGAATCAATAAAAGGGAAAGTATTTTTGACAGGACGGCAACCTTTCGTACCCATACAAATACAACAGGGAGAGAAGCATGATTTGGAGTGATATTTTTGATAGCAGCAGAAACCTTACAGGATTTCAAAATGATGAAGAATATATGGAATATTTATTTTCCGTAATTAATTATTCTTTAAATAACCAGCTTGCCAAAATGAAGATTATTTTTTCCAATGGTCAGGGAGATTATAAGAATGTATTATATCCTGATTTAGAAACAGCCTATGATGTTTGTATGGAAAAAGCTACGGCATTTTTGCAAAAAAGAAGAACTGACCAATCATCAGAAGAAAGTGAAGAGGAAGAAGATTTTAAGCTGGAAGAAGATCTGGGTGAGGAGCTGCTTTCTTTATTTGCGGACTATTTTGAAGAAAATCAAATAGAGGAGTCTATCGTAGAAGAAAAAGAGAATCAGCTTACAGTGGAAGCTATGCTGGACTATCTTAGAACAAGGGCACAGCTTTCAATAGAAGAAGGGAAAAAGCTTCCCTTTTATCAATTATGTCAAAAAATGAATTATGATGATTTTACCCTATTTACCTTTGCCTGCGGAATTCTCTCCTCTCTTCAGGTAGATTATGCAGGAGTATTTCAGATTATCAATGAAAATGGAAGCTATTCAGCCCCCACCATTGAGGTTTGCGGAAGATTATATTATGGGGAAGACTTCAGTATTACAAAGGCCTATGGAAGGATGTCCCATTGTCTGGAAAGCTTAAAACCAATTATTGATCTGCAGATTGTGGAGAGTATGCCTTTTTCCACGGTAGTAGCCTTAGACAAACGTGTTATCGATTATCTTTTTGGTTATGATCCGGGAAAAACAGATGAAAATTACCGTCGTTTTTTCAGTATTCTTATGAAGGAGGAGGAGCTGGATCCCATTATGGCCAACCAGGGAGTTCTGGATGCCATGGAAATTTCTTATTCAGAGGGGGTAAGGATCTTTTCCTATTATGGTGACGAGGGAAGTGGGAGAAAGTTTTTTGTAAAGCATTTTTGCAAGAAAAACGGTCTTGGTGCCATTGCCATAGATTGTAAAAAGTTATTTGAGTATGATTACGGCTTTGTAGACAGAGCGCTTTGGGCTGTTACCAGAGAATGTATTTTGGCCAATGCGGCCTGTTGTATGGAAGAACTCACTTACCGTGAAGATGAAAAGGAAAAGTTTTTTGGTTACATGGATTTAGCCTTTGCCAAATTAACAGAGAATCAGATTCTTGTCTTTGCCTTAAGTAAAGATAAGATCAACTTTAAAGAAATTACCAAGCAGGAATTTACCCAGCTGGAGCTTCCAACTCCGGGAAACCAGGAAAGAGAAAATTGTTGGACTTATTTTGCGAAGAATTATGCCCTGGAAAAGGATGTCAGCTTATCGGAAATGGCTACTAAATTTCTTTTTACGCCGGGAAAAATTAAAGCGGCTCTTTCTACTGCAAGAAGCTATGCCACTATGGACAGAAATATTTTAATTCCGAGAAATACCTTGTTTAAGGGTTGCAATAATCAGATGAGCTCAGAGCTGACACAAAAAGCTACCAGAGTAGATGCGAAATTTGGCTTTGAAGATATTGTTATGAATAAGGATCAAAGAGAGACGCTGGAGCATGCCATAGATCAGATGAATTTCCGTAAGCAGGTGTATGATAAGTGGGACTATAATAAGAAGTACCCCTACGGAAGAGGCTTATCTATCCTGTTGTTCGGAGCACCCGGTACCGGTAAATCCATGTGTGCCCAGGTAATAGCCCACGAATTAAACCTGGAATTATACAGGGTGGATTTGTCCAAGGTTATTGATAAATATGTTGGTGAAACGGAAAAATCCATTTCTATGATTTTCAGGGAAGCTAAAAAATGTAACGTAGTATTATTCTTTGATGAATGTGATACTTTATTTGCCAAGCGTTCTGATGATGGAGGAAGTAATCAGGCATCCAATAATAATAAGACAGCCCTGCTGCTTCAGGAGGTAGAGGCCTATGACGGAGTTTCTGTATTGGCAACTAACTATAAGCATAATATTGATCCTGCCTTCTTTAGACGTATGAAATACATTGTAGAATTCCAGTTCCCGGATGCGGATACCAGAGAAATGCTGTGGAAGACTACTATTCCTAAAGGGACACCACTGGGTGA
>JAFYWD010000212.1 GCA_017558205.1 Lachnospiraceae bacterium
AAAGCAAATCTGCTTTGGCCACTTCTTCCTTTGCTTCCGTAAAATCCTTCTCTAATGCCTTAATCCTTGCTCCTACATGAAGAATCTGAAATTCATGCTTGGGACATATTTTTTGCAAATAATTTATGGTTTGTAAGGTAATACTGTACTTTCCCTTAGGACTTCCGTTTAACACTAATATTCTCATCCTTATATCCCCCTTTTTATTTTCCTTCTATCTTGTATTATGCACCCCGTTTTTTCACCGTCAAACAAATCGTAACATTTTAGCCGTCACTAAGCTTTGGCCAAACTGCTACAATAAATCCTTTCCATTCTTAGGAAAAGTCATGTATAATAGAGGTACTATGGTGATGTATGGTCGTCTTAATTTAGGAGGTTACATATGAAATTAAATTACAAAATAACTATGCTTATCGGGCTGGCCTTCATGTCTATTTGTTCTTTTTGGCAAGTATACGATAGCATCATTCCTTTGATTCTGAAAAACAGCTTTGGTATCGGTGAAACCCTTACCGGCGCTATTATGGCTGCTGATAATGTTCTTGCCTTGTTTTTACTACCCCTATTCGGATCTCTTTCAGATAAGATAGACACTCCCTTGGGAAAAAGAATGCCTTTTATTCTTATTGGAACTACCTTAGCCTGCATTTTATTATTCCTATTACCCGTTGCTGATAATAGCCGCAACTTAACACTTTTTGTAGTTGCCCTATTTTTCATTTTGATTTCCATGGGATTATATCGTTCCCCTGCAGTTGCCCTGATGCCGGATTTAACTCCCAAATCCCTTCGTAGCCGTGGAAATGCCATCATTAATTTGATGGGTACCTTAGGTGGAATCTATGGATTACTCATGATCAAATTTTTAGTAGGTTCGGGCAATACCCCTAATTATCTTCCTCTGTTTATGTCCATTGCTGTTTTTATGATTATCTGTGTTGCTATTTTATTCTTTACGATCAAAGAAAATCAGCTCCGTAAAAACATGGATTTTGAAGAAGAAACAACAGAGAAAGAAACCGCCTCTGACAATAACGCAAAAGTAAAATTACCCAAAGAAGTACAGCGAAGCCTCATGTTTATGTTAGCTTCCATTGCCCTTTGGTTCATCGGTTACAATGCTGTTACTACTGCCTTTTCCCGTTATGCTACCGAGGTTTGGGGCTTACAAAACGGTGCTTATGCAGATTGCCTTATGGTAGCCACCGTAACGGCTGTTATTGGTTATGTTCCTATTGCCAAAATCTCAGCCACACTGGGACGAAAAAAGACCATTTTAATCGGTATTATTCTTTTAATGATTTGTTATGGAAGTGCTTCCTTCTATTCTTCTTATCATGGAAGTATGGTTTTCTTCTTCGGTTTAATTGGCTTTGCCTGGGCTTCCATTACTGTGAATTCCTTGCCTATGGTCGTAGAAATGTGTTCTGCTTCTGATGTAGGTAAATATACCGGTTATTATTATACCTTTTCTATGTCAGCACAGGTAATTACTCCCATTCTTTCCGGATTTTTAATGGAAAAAATCTCTTATAGAGTATTGTTCCCCTATGCTGTCATCTTTACTGCCTTTGCCTTTGTTACCATGTTACAGGTAAAACACGGCGATGCTAGACCGGTAGAGAAAAAAAGTGTATTAGAAAATTTTGATATTGAAGATTAATGCTACTTTGAGGTTATCAATGAAATTACTATTTATAATTCTTTTTATTAT
>JAFYWD010000213.1 GCA_017558205.1 Lachnospiraceae bacterium
ATAATCCATAATCTGAGGATTTAATGCAAAGAAGGCGGACTGAAGAATGGTATTGGTTCTGCGTCCCATTCCGATCTTCTGAGCAATCTCAGTAGCATCAATAATATAGAATTTAGCTTCCTTATTAGCTAAAGCAGCTAAAAATTCCTTGGGTAATTTTTCTTCCAGCTCATCAGCCTTATAGGTAGTATTTAAGAGGAAGGTACCTCCCTTTTTCAGGCTGGAAACCATATCGTATTTATTTACGTAGGAGTCCAGGGAGCAGGAGATAAAGTCTGCGTTGTTAATATAGTAAGTGGAACGGATAGGTGATTTTCCGAAACGTAAGTGAGAACGGGTTACACCACCGGCCTTCTTAGAGTCATAAGCAAAATAAGCCTGTACATACTGAGGAGTATTGTCACCGATAATCTTAATGGAGTTTTTGTTAGCACTTACGGTACCATCACTTCCCAGACCGTAGAACAGACAAGAGGTATAGTCAGCATCTACCGTAAAGTCTTTTTCGCGAGGTAAAGAAAGGAAGGTAACATCATCCACAATACTGATAGTAAATTCTTCCTTAGGCTGATCTTTAGCTAATTCATCGTAAACAGCTTTGATATCCGCAGGAGTAGTATCTTTAGAACCAAGTCCGTAACGTCCGCTGATAATAGTAAGATCCTTACGATGCTTTAAAGCATGAAGAACATCGAGATACAGAGGTTCTGCACCGCCTAATTCTTTTGTTCTGTTTAATACGGCAATCTTCTTAACGCTTTCAGGAAGAACTGCGGTTAAATATTCTACAGAGAAAGGACGGTATAAATGTACCTTAATTAAACCTACCTTTTCTCCTCTTGTATTTAAGGTGTCAATAGTTTCTTTTACTGTTTCGGTAACAGAACCCATGGCTACGATAATACGATCAGCATCGGGAGCACCATAATAGGTGAAAGGAGCATAGTGACGACCGGTTACCTTGGAAATTTCTTCCATATATTTTGCCACAATCTGAGGAACCTTAGCATAGTGCTGGTTCTGAGCTTCACGACCCTGGAAGAAAATGTCATCATTTTCTGCACCACCACGGGTAACAGGGTTGGAGTGAGGATTTAATGCATTTGCTTTGAAACGGTCAAGGGCATCTTTATTTAATAAGCCTCTTAATACTTCATAATCCATCACCTCTACCTTCTGGATTTCGTGAGAAGTACGGAAACCATCGAAGAAGTGAATGAAAGGAACGGAAGCATCAATAGCTGCCAGGTGGGCAATACCTCCAAGATCCATGGCTTCCTGAACGGAATGGCTGGAAATCATGGGAATACCGGTCTGACGACAGGCAAAAATATCTTCATGATCACCAAAAATGTTCAGTGCACGGCTGGCAATAGCACGGGCAGCTACATGAATAACACCGGGAAGGCATTCACCAACCATTTTATAAATATTGGGAATCATTAATAATAATCCCTGAGATGCTGTAAAGGTAGTAGAAAGGGCACCGCCCTGAAGTGAACCATGAACAGCACCGGCAGCACCGGCTTCAGACTGCATTTCTACAACCTTTACCTTGCTGTCAAAAATGTTTTTTCTTCCTCCTGCACTCCAGGCATCAATTACCTCGGACATAGTAGAGGAAGGAGTAATAGGATAGATGGCTGCAACTTCCGTAAAAGCATAGGCACAATGAGCAGCTGCATTATTACCATCCATTGACATAAACTGTTTTTCCATAGAAACCTCCTTCAATTTAAATAATATATATTTATTTCGTATTCCTCTTTAGTATATCCCCCACTAACAAGGAAAAACAAAATAGATAATTCAATAATTGTATTGTACACCTTTTCTTAAAAAAAATAAAGCGTTAATAGGAATTGTTCCTATTTTTGTGCATATTTTATACATATTTTGTCTACTATATGCAAAAAAAATTGTGAAAAAATAAACAGACCCAAGGTCCAGGGTCTGTTCAGCTGATTTTATCTAAAATTTAAAGTATTATTTGCCAGCAATTTTTCCAAAACAAGGGGAGCAATAATTTTTTCGTAGGAATTATCTCCAAAATGGGCATCCCTGTTTTGGGCAGTTTCACCGGTTCCGTTGATTTCGTTGGAAGGAACACTTCTGGGAATGGGGATATAGGTGTCAGGATTCCAATGCTTATAATTCTCCCAGATTTGGGTGCATTGCCCAACGGTATACCAATAGAAAACGGTTTCCATGTTATACCAGAGATCCTTGTCCCATTTTCCTGTCAGAGGACGGTTCTTCAGATCGCCATGATTTAATTCCTCAAATAATTGCTCGGTCATTTCACAAAAGCCTTTGTAATGACCATCAGGATCTTCGCTGTCATTTTCTCCCTGGCACCAAAGGAAGGCACCGAAACGGTTTTCGGGATTCATGGAAAGAGCATGAACAATTCTATCCCTTAAGGTCTGGTAATAGGCAGTATCCTTTCCCCAGCGATAGGGACCGGGCTGACCTGTTTCAGGGCTGTCTACCGGTTTTTTCTGTACACTGTCATAAGCTGCATCCTGTCCAACGGTAAAGCCGCAACCGCCATAGGCAACAGATAAAAATAATAAACCGTAATCCTCAGGAATATGAGGAAGCAGCAAATTAGCCAAAGGCAGATGAATACCTTTGGTACCCGGGTATTTATCATCGGCACGATTATATACTCTTAAATTTTGCATGGACTGGGCGCAATAATCTAAAGGAACTACCTTTAAGTTATCTTCTCCTAAAAATCCCAATTGCTTTATTCTGTTAGGATCTGCACAGTATAGATTCTCTTCTGTAACAGGGGACTCGTCATAGCCAACAGCATTGGACTGACCGGCCACACAAATAATAATATATTTTTCCATGATGTTCTCCATTTACATCTTAAATAAAATGATATACTTAGTGTATGGATTTTTTTTACATGTGTCAAGAAAAATAGAAAAAAATTTACGTTTAGGGAAATGGTTTTGTATTAGAGGTAAAACAATTTACAGGGTAGCAGAATATATTGTAAGAAAATATAAAATAGATTAAAATAAAAATGGAAAATGATAAATAATTTACAGATAAAACCATGATCAAGGATACAGAAGGAGGAGCCCATGGATAATGTTATAAAACTATTGGAATATTTAAGAGAATTAAATATGCTGTCTGTGTTATTCCGTATTCTGTTGTCTGTATTAGTGGGAGGAATCCTAGGGCTGGAAAGAGAGAGAAAGAACCGGCCTGCCGGCCTTAGAACTTATATTTTGGTTTGTCTGGGAGCATCTCTGGTAATGATGACCAATCAGTATGTATATAATTACTATGATACCGGTGATCCGGTGCGTATGGGAGCCCAGGTAATCAGTGGCATCGGTTTTTTAGGAGCGGGAACCATTATTCTTACCGGAAGAAATCAGATTAAGGGAATCACTACAGCAGCATGCTTATGGACAGCAGCCTGCAGTGGCCTTGCCATCGGTATCGGATTTTATGAGGGAGCCATCGTGTCTGCGGCAGTGATTGCCTTTATTATGACAGGAGTCAGAAAACTGGATCTATGGACCAGGAACCATTCTCAGTATCTGGACGTATTTTTGGAATTCGATGGCGGGAAAAATGCGTTCAGCGAATTTTTGGAATTTGCCAGGCAGAATCAGTTTGACGTAACCAATATCCAGGTCAGTCAGGAAGAGTTTTACCATAAGGAAAGAGGAAAGCAAAAAACTATCAGCTACACTCTGTCCATTACCAGTAAAGTGAAGAGAACCCATGGACAGATGATAGATATTTTATCCAAGGCTAAGGGGATTAATTATATAGAAGAATTATAGAAAAGGGGAAAGAATGGAAAAAATAAATAAAAAAGTGTTTTCAAGAATTGGATTTAGTCTGGTGGGAATCCAGATAACCTCCCTATTGCTTCAGATCATATTGATTCTGATACTGAATACTGCTTTTGGAGGCACAAAGTGGCTTGAGGATTCTTCTGCTGCCATCATGCTGGTATCCTTTATTCCCATGTATGCGGCAGCATTTCCCGTAGGGATATGGGGCTTAAAAAAACTTCCTACAGTGAAGGGAGAGACAGCTACTTTATCAGCAGGTCAGCTGGTAAAATACGCTCTGTTTTGTATGCCGGTGATGTATGTGGGTAATATTATCGGAACCTTACTTTCCGGAGTCTTATCGGGAGGGCAGGCAACCAATATGGTGGAGGAGCTGCTGACGGGACAAATCGGAATCGAGATTTTATTTATAGTAATTTTAGCTCCCTTTTTTGAAGAATATGTTTTTAGAAAATTATTAATAGATAAGACGATTCGCTTTGGTGAAAAAACAGCAGTAATTTTTTCAGCTCTGATGTTTGGTGTATTTCATGGAAATCTTTTCCAGTTTTTTTATACCTTTGGAATTGGTTTGATTTGGGGTTATATCTATGTTAAAACAAGAAAATTTTCCTATGTATTTTGCTTGCATGCCCTGTTTAACTTTATGGGGGGAATTTTGCCCTCCATGCTGATGAATTTACTGGGGGAAGAAGGGATGAAGGCATTGGAAACCATGGATATGGCGGTGCTTGAGACAATGCCTTTTGAAATCATGGTTTATGGATTATATACCCTGGTATTGTTGCTTCTGGTAATTGCAGGAGCAGTATTATTACTAAAAAACAGAAGAGAATTTGCTTTAGAGGAAAAAGAGCTGGAGGAGGAAAACCGGATCACGGTGAAAACCGTATGGCTGAATCCCGGAATGATAATCTTTTCCGTTATGATATTGGCCACCTTTATCTACGCTTTATTTAGCTGATGCTTTTTAACTGAATAACCATGAAGTTGCCGAATAGTGACGATTTTTTAGTTATAATGACTAAATAATGAGGCAGATTACTGTTAAGGATAACAATGGTCAAAATACTTTTTTGTGATAAAATTTTATTGATGGTATTAGAATGCCAAAAATATATTTATGGGTGGTAGTATATGATTACAGAAGTTCTGTCTCATAATTTATTATTATTTGTCATAGCCGTAATTACCAGCATGGAAGTTTTCTTTTATGCGAAGCAGATGGTATTGGGGAGTGAAGAATTTACCGGAGCAAAAAGAATTTTTTGTGGAGTTCTTAATGGAGTGGCCCTATTATATATTCTCAGTCTGGATGGCTTTTTAAAGACCGTACTGATGCTGGGAGGTTGTCCTATTCTCCTGTGTCTGGAGCTGATGCTGTTTACCAAGGACAAAATCCTGTCTTATATTTACGTTTATATAAAGCTGGTTATGAACTTTATGTCTGTTTTCTGGATTGTTGTGGCAATAGCAGGAACAGGCGCCAATATTATGGGTAATGAAAGAATGATTATGAGCTTTACCCTGGTGATTGTAGGATGTATGTCCTTATTTTTTGGAAGTCACAAAAAGTATCCTATGAATGAACTGAGAATACTCATACATGACTTAAAACGGGGAAAGCTGTTTTTTATTTACCTGATTTTGGGAGATTTGTTTTTGGTGGCCTCGTCCCTTCTTTTAACTCCTCTTTTACAGTCAGTAGAGATGGAGGGGCCGGTAAAGACCATTATTTCTTTGGAGCTTTTCTTAAAAACCTTTGCAATTTTAGGCTTTAGCTATTTGTTGCTTTACGGCATTACTAAGGAAATTAAGTCCTTTGAAGAATTTGAGCATATAAAAGAGACACTGGCAACGGAGAAAAGATTTAGAAGTACCATTCAGCGCAAGGGTATGTTGAATGTGCTGGTAGATCTTGCCACCGGTGAGTTAAAGGATGGAAGAACTTATTTCAGGGATGAGCCCTGGGTAAGGGAAAGGAACTTTGATGAAGTAATCCGTCAGATTGCAGAAAAGGTAATTCATCCGGAGGATCGCCAGGAGTTTATTAAGAATAATAATAAAACCGTAATTTTAAAATTAATGGAGACAACTCCTTATTTTTCACAGCAGATTCGTATTTCTCCTAGGAAAATGGTTCAGCATTTTTGTCTGGCAGGAGAGTATCAGAAGCTCTATGAGAATTCTGAAAAGCCCTGGATGTGGATTAAGATTGATTATATTTATACCCAGGATATGAATACCGGTGATGTGTCTTTATTCCTGGTAGCATTTGATGTGGACGAGCAGGTAAGCTTAAAGGAAAAGCTTCATCTGTCTGCCACTACAGATGCTTTAACAGGCCTTTTAAACCGTACCATTATGCAGTATGAAATTGAAAATAAGCTGCAGGAAGCCGGTAGGGCAGGTGTAATGATTTTGATGGATATTGATAATTTCAAGGGAATTAACGATAAGCTGGGACATCCGGTGGGGGACGAGGTTTTAGTTCGTTTCTCAGGAGTATTAAGAGATCTGTTCCGTAGAAGTGATGTAATCGGTCGTTTGGGCGGAGATGAGTTTTCTGTATTTATGCCGGGAACACCACCAATTTCCTGCTTGGAGGAAAAGGCGAAGGATCTAAATGAAAAAGGAATGTTTGTATATAATACAGAGGATGGAGAAGAAATTTCTACATCTGTGAGTATCGGTATTGCCATAGCAGATCCTAATGATACCTATGATACCCTTTATAAAAAAGCGGATGAGGCACTCTATCGAAGTAAGGAAAAGGGAAAGAAGACTCATTCCTATTACAGCAGTGTTGAATAAAGCAATAAAAAACAGAGAATTATCCAAAAAAGAATACGCTTATGCGTATTCTTTTTTTGTACAATTGTTATAATAACCGTTTTCCAAGCATTTCAGGATTGGAGGCAAAGGTAAGAGCAGTTTCCCTGGTAATAATTTTCTGTTGATAAAGCCGGAGCAGACTGCTGTCCATGGAAAGCATGGTATCCTTGGCGGAGTTATACAGCATACCTTCAATCTGATGAATCTTCTTTTCGCGAATCATACTTTGAATAGCAGGAGTCATGGTAAGAATCTCAAAGGCGGGTACCACACGACCGTCGGTAGTAGGTAACAGCTGTTGAGAGACAACGGCCTTTAAGGTTAGGGAAAGCTGTACACAAATCTGCTGCTGCTGGTTGGCGGGAAAAACATCAATAATTCGGTCAATGGTGCTGGCAGCACCTCTTGTATGGAGAGTTGACAGAATCAGATGTCCTGTTTCGGCTGCTGTCATGGCAACTTCAATAGTTTCATAGTCTCTCATTTCTCCCAGCAAAATAACATCGGGACTTTGTCTCAGGGCAGCTCTTAAGGCTGACACATAGCTTTTGGTATCAGCATGAATTTCTCTCTGGCTTACAATACTTTGGTTATGAGGATGAAGGAACTCTAAGGGATCCTCCAGAGTAATGATATGTTCCTGCTTACTTTTGTTAATCTGATCAATAATACAGGCCAGAGTAGTGGATTTACCGCTGCCGGCAGGTCCTGTAACCAGCACCAGTCCGCTTCGTTCCTCTCCCAGCCTGATAATGGAAGAGGCAATTCCCAGCTTTTCAGGATCCGGAAGGGAGAAGGTTATGATTCGAATGGTAGCAGAGTAAGTACCACGCTGCTTATAAGCACTAACACGAAAACGTGAAAGTCCGGGGATGGCAAAGGCAAAGTCATCATCTCCCGTACGATCAAATCTTTCCATACTTCGATTTCCCGCCAGCTGATAGATTTCCGAAATCAATTGGGCAGTCATAGGCGGCTTCAAGGGAGTATCCTGTAAGGTGATAACCCTGCCGTGAACACGACAGGAAGCCGGTCGTCCGGCTACCAGAAAAAGGTCAGAAGCCTCTGCCTCTATTGCCTGTTGTAAAATATCCTTAATACTTAATTCCATGATAGTAATCTCCTGTAATCTGTTTTGGTTGTTGCGGATCAAAAGGTAGGAAGCTTTAAGGTATCATCCCCTTCCCAGGGCTGGCTCATTACTACCTTCCAGGAAGTAATACGGTAGGTAAGACCACCGGATGCCTGGGGAAGAATTTCATACGCTACTGACAGGCTTCGGGTATCATCAATGGGAATAAGAAAACCGTCCCTTTCCGAACAGGAATCAGGGGAAGCCTTTGCCAAATCAGCAGACAGTGTCTTAAGAGTTTCTTCTGCCCGGTTGCAGGCCTGATAATAAGCAATCTTTTCGGAAGCCATTTTCAGGCTGTATTCATAATCATTTTTTGCACTGACGAAGGAAAGTACCGCAAAAATCATAATGGACAATACAAGAAAAACCACCAATAAAGAGGAAGAACCTATACTGATAAATGGGGTGGGGCGTTTTTTTTCTGTCATAAGGAAAAACCTCCCGGATAATGTTTGCTTTCTAATTCATAAACCACTGTATTCAGGGAAGAATCCCATACCTTCATAAAGGTGATTAAAAAAGAATCCTTTTCCTCCAGGGAAATAGTATAAACATAGCGGCTTTTGTCACGTCCGCAGAGGGTGAAGGTTTCGTCATAGAACAGAGTAAACCCTCCTTCAGAAAGGGCTGAGCGGGGATAAAGCTGCAAAAGATTTTCTATCAGTGCCTCTTTGGAAGAAGAAACACCATTAATTTCTGCCACAGTAGCACATTCATTGGAAAAAAAGTTTAAAGCCTTGGCATTATTATTCCAAAGATGGGCACGGGCAAAAAATTGAAGAGATAATGCACTTGCCATAGCAAAAATTAATATAGCGACCACCAGCTCTAATAAAAATAGGCTGGAGGAATGATTTCCGGATGAATTTTTCATGGGCTATCCTCATTTTAATCTGTACATTTTAAGCTTACAAGAGTATGGTATTCCTCCCCCTGTCCGTCCAGGCAGGTAAAGGAAAGAAGAGAGGGACTTACTCTGTCAATGTTAAAGGAGGAAACCTGGGAAATATTTCTTCCAAAATCAAGGTTTACAGGACTTCCCTCTTTAAAGAATAATTCCTTAATATATCCGTCTCTAAAATAAATATAGGTATAATAGGTATAAGCTTCTCCCGGATGAGAGATGGCTAATACATCCGTATTATCTACTGCAGTTAAAGAAATTTTGTTTTCCTCATTATTCTGATGAATCTTTTCGGAAACATAGGCCAGTGACAACCTTGCATTATCATTATAGTAAGAATTATTGGCAGTATCCTTGTAAATATTGGTAGCAAGGAGAATAATAATCACAGCCAGAGAAGCAAATAAAAGAAAAAGGGTAAGAGGAAACAGGAAATCAATAAAATGACGCTGGGTTTTGGTTTCCATATATTATTGCCCTCCTTCCTTCATCAGAATTGTAATTTCCGGAAAAAGGTTTCCGCCAAGGATCTGATAATCCACATAAAAAAGCTCAGTGTTATAATGAATCTTATATTCCTTTATGAGAGACTCCAGATTTTCAGGATAATAGCCGTAGGTAGCATAAGAGTAGGTAACGGCTCTGGAAAGAGCAGTCTCCAGCTGTTCCTTCTGGCGGGAAACCGTGGTCTCTGACAGACCTTGTATTCCTATTAAAAACAAAGTTAACACAAATAAAAAAGACAGAAAGGAAAGCAATAGCTTATTTCCTTTTGGTTTGGTTCGGTTGATTTGAAATCTTACCATATCAGGTTCATCCTTTCTACATTCCTGACATAATGCCGATTAAAGGAAGCATTACGGAAAAAAGAATTACACCCACCACAAGAGAGATGCTGATTACCAGAGTAGGCTCTATCACAGATAAGGCTCTGGTAATACGAAAATCGATATTATCCTGATATTTTGAAGCAACTCCTTCCATGGCCCTGTCTACGGCACCTGTTTTTTCACCAATGGAAATCATACGGGCATGAATTCCTGAAAAAATATGAGACTTTTGTAAAGCGAGAGACAGGTCCATTCCGGTAGAAAGAAATTCTATACAGGAAGCAATTTTTTTATCAAAATAAGGATCTGTATTTACGGACTGTACCATGGTAAGTCCCTGTTCATTACCAAGACCGCTTCCTAAGGTAAGTGCCAGTCCGCTGGCGAAGCGGCAGGCAGCAGTTTCCTCCAGCAAAGCTCTGGTAAAAGAAAACTTATAACAAACAGACTTGAATATTTTTTTGCCGGAGGCAGTTTTTGAGACATAAAAGAAGAAGGCAGCGATAACAAGGATTAAAATAATAAAAAGCAGGGAGTAGCGGTTAAGGGTAAGCCCTACGTTCATTAATACGGCAGACAGGCCTGTCATTTCGGAACCAAGCTGGATAAATACCTGATTAAAAATGGGAAGTACCTTTACTAACAGAACTACAATGACAAGAATCATGATAGAAGCCATTACCAAAGGATAGGTAAGGGCATTTTTTAGGCTTTTGGCAATAAAATCCTCCCTGTCGTAATGAGAGGATAATAATTCCATTACATCATCCAGGCGTCCTGTCTGTTCTCCGATTTTAATCATTTCCACCATGTAGGAAGGAAACAGTGCTGTTTTCTCTAAAGCCTTCGATAAATCCTCGCCCATGGAAAGACTTTCCTGCACAGCAGTCAGAATATTAATTTCTTCAGCAGTAGCAGCATCCTCCAGCATGGCGGAAATCCCCTCATAGGAGGAAAGTCCGGATTTTAAAATAAGGGCTAATTGTGCAGTAAATGCGGAAAGCTCTACATCCAAAAAGGCTTTTCCTAAAGATTTTTCTTTTCTCATAGTTAGTTTCCTCATAAATAAAGATATATTCTAATAGTGATATTTGACCGTGTAGTTGGAACCGTCTCCTACATACTTTCCTACGGATTTTTTATCGTTGTTGGAAGCCAGGGTAGGGTCCATCAGAGTCCAGGAGGTTCCGTCAAATTCAATAATATCATCCACCCAGCCGTATTCCTTTAGATAGACACTGATCCAGGCATGATATACCTGACCGGAATAGCCTACCTCCAGCCTGGTGGGAATCTGTTGGGAACGAAGCATAGCAACCATCAGAGAGGCATAATCAAAGCAGATTCCTTTTCTGGTCTTCAGGGTATCATCTACATCCGGTACGTATTCAGAAGTAACAGCTTCTGCTTTTTCGTTGTCATAGGTAATATTTTGAATGACCCAAAGATACACCTGTTCCAAATAATGCAGGTCATTACTGCTGGTTCGGGAAATTTCCTTCCCCTTTTCTACAGCCAGGGAACCACCGTCATACCAACAAAACTGGTTGGGATAGAGAAAGGGAAGAAATTCGTCCTCTAATTGGACGGTAATTTCCTGGGAAAAAGCAATGGCATATAAATCATCATAGGCATGCTCCAGCACACTGATCTGGTAGCTGCCGCTTCCTGCGGTAAATGGAAAGGAACGGAGCCTTCCGGCAGCCAGGGGATAGGAATAAACCGTACCCTCCGGTGTTTTAATCTGCAGCTTTATTTTGTCGGCACTTCCCTGATAATCCAGAAGCAGATAGCCCTTGGAAGCACCGGAGGCATCCAGGGAAACTGTTTCATTTCCGTAAATCTCGGAGGAATCACTTTCCGGTAATAAAGGTGTTTCCACGGTAGTACGTGCAGTACCGGGGACATCAGCGGAAGGGTTCTCTTTTTCTGCGGACAGTGTAGTTGGAGAATCCGTAACAGGAGATACCGCGCTTTCCTGAGGAGAGCCCTGACATCCGGTAAGCAATAATCCATATAAAATTAAACAAAAGGCAGAAATATAAAATCTCTTATGCAAGACATCACCATCCATTGATAAAAAACAAATATTATCATAAATATATACAATTATCATATAGGGTGCAAGAAGATTTCCAGGAAATTATATAAAAATAAGGAAAGATATTGCATTTAAGTTTAGACTCAACCATAATAAGAAAATGACAGAGATGGAATATAAAAATGGGAAACAGTCAGTAAAAGGCTGTAAAGCCAATGAAATTCCCGGAAGAAGGAGGAAGTATGGAAAAGAAAAAATTAATCGAATTTCGAAATATTGTTAAAAATTTTGACGGCCAGATTGTTCTAAAGGGGGTCAATCTTGATATTTATGAAAATGAATTTGTAACCCTGTTGGGACCCAGTGGCTGTGGAAAGACTACCCTTCTTCGAATTTTAGGAGGCTTTCTTGCGGCAGATGAAGGACATGTAATTTTTGATGGAGAAGAAATCAGTGATAAGCCTCCTTATGAAAGGGAGCTGAATACGGTTTTTCAAAAATATGCCTTATTTCCCCATTTGAGTGTGTTTGAAAATATAGCTTTTGGCCTGAAAATAAAAAAAATGAGCATAGACGTTATCGAGCAAAAGGTAATGAAAATGTTAAAGCTGATTGGTCTGGAAGGCTATGAAAATAAAAATGTTACCACTCTTTCCGGAGGACAGCAGCAAAGAGTTGCCATTGCCAGAGCTCTGGTAAATGAACCTAAGGTATTGCTTTTGGACGAGCCCCTGGCAGCCCTGGACTTAAAGCTTCGTAAGGAAATGCAGTATGAGCTGAAAAGAATCCAGCAGGAGGTAGGCATTACCTTTATTTTTGTTACCCATGATCAGGAGGAAGCCCTTACCATGTCAGATAAGATTGTGGTAATGAGAAGCGGTGAAATCCAGCAGGTGGGTACTCCGGAGGAAATCTATAATGAACCGGCTAACCGCTATGTAGCAGGCTTTATCGGTGAAAGTAATATTATTCCTGCCATCATGCAGGAGGATTATAAGGTTCGATTTGATGATATTACCTTTGATTGTGTAGATTTTGGGTTTAAAGAAAATGAAAAGGTGGATGTGGTAATCCGACCGGAGGATATTGATATAGTAGCCCGGGAACAGGGAAAGATTACGGGAGAGGTATTATCTGTTTTATTTAAAGGTGTTCACTATGAGATTATGGTGGAAACAGTGCCGGGAACAGAAATTACAGTAAATATGAACGTAGTACGCAATACAGATGTGACCAGTGCTGACGGGAAGGAAAAGATCAGCGCCAATGACTTTTACGTAGATATGGAAGACGTGGCAGCCCTGGATGATAAAGAAATCATAGCCTTATCCAATGCCCAGGCCTGGGATCCGTCTACCGATGAATATACCTCTGTGGCAAGGATTGAATATGACCTGAAGCCGGAAATAGGAACCTATCCGGTGACCTATTTTACAGCCGGCGGTACAAAAATTGAGAAGAAAATCTTTGTGGTAAATCAGCCCTTTGTAAGAAATGAAAGAGCCAATGAGGCAGTCATGGCCTTTAACTTCTTTATTACCGTTGATGAAATCAGGGAATCCCATGCCCTGGATACAGATATTAAAACATGGGCTAATGCACAGGGCTGGAAGCTTAGTGATGAAGAACAAAGTGTGGAGCTTTTTGTAGATTATGATTTTGAAGCCCGGGATATTAAAGAAGGTATTTATCAGATTACCTTTTCTACAACAGGAAGGGAATTGAAGATCCATACCACGGATGCTTCCGTGGTGGGAGAAGAAGTAGGACTTACCTTCTTTGCAGAAGATATCCATGTTATGTCAAAGGTGGTGTTTGAATAATGAAAAAATTTTCGCAGCTGGCTCTTCCCTATATTGTATGGGCTGCATTAATGCTGGTATTACCAATGCTGTTAATTGCCCTTTATTCCTTTACAAGACAGGGAAATGCCATTATTTCCTTTTCCTTTACCCTGGAGCATTACCGGAAGTTTTTTACGGACAGTGATTTTTTGCTGGTACTTACCAGATCCCTGGTAATCGCTTTGAAGACCACTCTGCTCTGTCTTCTTCTGGGATATCCGGCAGCCTATTTTATATCCAGAAGTAATGAGAAGATACAGAATATTTTGGTACTTCTCATTACCGTTCCTACCTGGATTAATATGCTGGTACGTACCTATGCCTGGATTGGTCTTTTAAGTGAAGGCGGCCTGATCCAACAGCTTGGTATTTGGCTGGGGCTTGGAAAAATAGAATTTTTGTATACAGAGTCTGCCGTACTTCTCGGCATGGTTTATAACTTTGTACCTTTTATGATTTTGCAGATCAATAGTTCTTTATGCAAAATGGATCCGTCTCTTTTGGAGGCGGCAGCAGATTTGGGAGCCAACGGAATGGAGGCTTTCAAAAAAGTAACTCTTCCTCTGTCCCTGCCGGGCGTAATTAATGGAATTACTCTGGTATTTTTGCCGGCAGTAAGCTCCTTCTTTATCCCCAAGCTTTTGGGGGGAGGACAATATTTTCTGATTGGAAACCTGATTGAAAACCAGTTTATTACCGCCGGAGAATGGAATTTTGGAAGTGCTATTTCCATGATTATGGCTGTTATTATGATGTTATTGATGGTGCTTGTTAAAAAAGTGGAAACCACCAATCGCGGAGGAAGTGAGGAGGGATAATCGTTTATGAAAAAGAGTAAAAGAATACCGGGAAAGCTTTTAATGGGTGCTCTGATTCTGTTTTTCTATGCACCAATTATCTATATGATCGTCTTTTCCTTTAATGAAGGTCGTTCCCTTACAGTATTTTCCGGTTTTTCCTTAAAGTGGTACCGGCATATGCTGGAGTCTAAGGATATGATGGAGGCCTTGTACACTACCTTTAGTATTGCTATTCTGGCTACACTGATTTCCACCGTTGTAGGAACTGTTTCTGCCATTGGTCTGAGTAAATCAAAAAAAGTAATCAGGGAAGCAGTAGAGCAGATGAATAATCTTCCCATTATGAATCCGGATATTGTAACTGCTATTGGTTTAATGCTTTTATTTATCACCTTTCAGGTAGAAAAGGGGTATTTAACCATGCTGTTGGCTCATGTGGCTTTTTGTATCCCCTATGTTATTTTGTCGGTAATGCCCAAGGTGAGATCTTTAGATCCCAATCTGGCAGATGCTGCCATGGATTTGGGAGCAACACCTATTCAGGCACTGTTTAAGGTGATTGTGCCCCAGATTACACCGGGGATTATCTCAGGAGCTCTGATTGCCTTTACCATGTCGGTAGATGATTTTATCATTTCCTACTTTGTTACCGGTCAGGGAGTAAAGAATCTTAGTATTATGGTATATACCATGAGTAAACGAATTAATCCCAGTATTAATGCAGTATCTACCATGGTGGTGGTAATCATTACCCTATCTCTGCTATTAATAAATCTTCTGCCTTTAATTTTAGAAAATTATACGGAAAAAGGAAGAAGAAGGAGAAAAATCTTCTGGGCAGCCACAGGAGCGGCAGCAGTGGCACTGATTGGTGTGTTTGTCTTTAAGGGAGGGCTGGAGGAAGAAAGAAAGCCTTATCAGGGACAGGTACTGAAAATTTATTGTCCGGGAGAATACATGGGAGAAAATGTAATTCCTGTCTTTGAGGAAATGACGGGAGCAAGAGTAATTACCGAGTTCTTTGACTCCAATGAGCAGATGTATATTAAGGTAGCTAATGGAGAGGCTTATGATATCTTAATTCCCAGTGATTACATGATAGAGCGTTTGATTTCGGAAAAAATGCTCCAGCCTCTGCAGCAGGAAAAAATCATGAACAGTGATTTACTGGTAGAAGAGGCCTTGGGACTTCCCTATGATCCTGAGAACCGGTATTCCATTCCTTATTTTTGGGGAAGTGTAGGAATTGTATATGACAGCACCAAGGTAAGCGCGGAGGAATTGGAAGAAAAGGGATATGAAATCTTTTTAGATACCAAGTATAAGTCGGATATTTATCTTTATGACTCAGAAAGAGATTCCTTTATGATCGCCCTAAAGGCTCTGGGATACTCTATGAATACAGACAGCGAAGAGGAGCTGCAGCAGGCCTATGACTGGCTGGCCTCCTGTGTTACTACCATGGATGCAGAAATCGTAACGGATGAAATTATTGATAATATGGCACAGGGAAGAAAGGCTCTGGGAATTGTATATTCGGGAGATGGTGCCTATATTATGAGTGAAAATGAAGATATGGGATACTTTGAACCCTTGGAGGGAACCAATCTTTGGTGTGATGCCATGGTAATTCCCACCAATGCCCAAAATCCGGATTTGGCTCATGAATTTATGAATTACCTTTGCAGCTATGAGGCTGCCTATGATAACTCTGATTTTGTAGGCTACACCTCTCCCAACGAAGAGGTTATGGAGGAGCTGTACTCAGAAGAGGGTACTTATGCAGGAATTAATGCCTATATTCCCCGATCAGGCTACGAAAAGGATGAGTCCTTTAATTATAATGCAGAAACCAAAAAGATTATCAGTAATTTATGGAGTAAAGTAAAGATTGTGGCCAGCAATTCCGGTAATTAAAAAATTAAATAAAAAGTGAGAAAAATCTTTTTGAATCGTAGGTATTTATAGACATTTTACTAAAAATATGTATAATAATTTCAAGAAGTATATTTCAATTTAGTAGATGGGGGATTTGCCGATGAGGAATATCAGTGTTGCAGTAAAAATGACAATTTTAACCATTCTGGTTTTGGTGGGTCTGATAGCAATCAGTACCGTAGTAATCCTGGAATTAAGGGATACTACAGAGGCCATGGTTTTGGAACAGGAACAGCTGATCCGGGAGGATTATGATAATAATATCAAGCAGCAGGTTCAGAATGTACTTTCCATGCTGGAAAAAATCAATACCATGATTGAAGAAGGGAAATATACCCGTACAGAGGGAGAAAAGCTGGCAGCTGATCTTTTAAGAGAAATGAGATACGGAGATGACAGAAGCGGTTATTTCTGGGCAGATACCTATGACGGTACTAATGTGGTGCTTTTGGGCAATGATACGGAAGGAACCAATCGTATAGGGGCTAAGGATGAGAACGGAACACCTTATATGGAGCTGATTCTGGAAAACGGAAGAAAAGAAGGCGGAGGCTACTCTGAATACTGGTTCCCTAAAAGTGGTGAAACAGTGGCTTCTCCCAAAAGAGCTTATTCTGCAGAATTTGCACCCTTTGGCTGGGTGGTAGGTACCGGTAATTATATTGATTATATTGATGCTGTCATCGAAGAGAGCAGAGCAGAGGCGCAGGCTTCCCTGGCAGCTAAGATAGGATTATTGGTGGCAATGGACGTGGTTGCCATTGCAATTGTTTGGGGCTTTTGTATCTACATAGCCACAGATTTAAGTAAAAATGTAAAGCAGTCCTTAGGTTATATCGGCTATATGGCAGAGGGAGATTTTACCCAGCCGCTACCGAAGCGTTTAAATAACCGAAAAGATGATTTCGGTAAGCTGGCAGCCAACCTGGAAAAGATGAAGCAGTCTACAGGTGCTCTGATTCTTCAGATTGTGGAAGAAAGTAAGAACTTATACAAAATTGTGGAAACTGTAGAAAAGAATATTACAGAGCTTGGTAATGATATCGAAACTGTTTCCACTACCACACAGGAGCTGGCAAGCACCATGGAGGAAACAGCCTCTGTAGCATCAACTGTAGCAAACATGTCAGAAGAAATTGAGGGAGCTGCCAAAAATGTAGCCAGCCGCTCCCAGGACGGAGCCAAGCAGGCTTCTGACATTCATAACAGAGCGTCAGAAGCCAAGGAAACAGCGGTAGCCCAGAGAAACAGTATGGTAGCCATTCATGGAGAAATGAACAGCAGTCTGACAAAGGCTCTGGAAGAATCTAAAATTGTTCAGCAGATTGGAGTGCTGTCAGATGCGGTAATGGAGATTACCAGCCAGACTAACCTTTTGGCCTTAAATGCTTCCATTGAAGCAGCAAGAGCAGGAGAAGCAGGACGAGGCTTTGCAGTAGTAGCCACAGAAATCGGAAATTTGGCGAACCAGTCCCGGGATACAGTAACACAGATTATGGCTATTACGGAGAAGGTAATGTCTGCAGTAGAAAGACTGGCCAATGATTCTAAGACTTTATTGGAGTATGTAGGCCATGATGTAATGAAGAGCTATGATCTTTTTGAAGAGATGGCCGGAGATTATAATGAGGATGCAACGGAAATTGATGGTTTGATTTCAGACTTCAGTGCAGCTTCTGAAGAATTGCTGGCTTCGGCAGAAAGTGTATTAGAGGCAATGGAAGGTATCCATGAGGCAGCGGATGATGGAGCTAAGGGTACCACCAATATTGCTTCCAGTGCCATAGAAATTCAGAATAATTTTGCTGAGGTGGCAGATCAGGTTAACAGATGTGCACAGATAGCAGCAAAATTAAATGAAAATGTAGAAAAATTTAAAGTATAAATAAGTGGGCCCTTCACCTGACGGTGGAGGGTTTTTTCGTATGAAAGAAAAATTGATAAAAAAGATAGAAAGAAGTAGAAAATATCATCAAAGTATATAAAAAAATATGGAAATAGGGTATAATCAGTTTATCTGAACTTAGGAAGTAGGAAATTTGATGAATAAGAAGTTAATACTTATATCCATATTAGTTTTTTTACTGATTCTTCCTGTGTGTACGGTAAAAGCCGGGGAGAATTTTTCTGTTGCCAATAATTATGAAAAAGAAAGAGTTCTTGTGGGCTGGTATGAAAGGGACGGATATTTCGAAAGAAATGCTGATGGCAGCTTCAGTGGTCTGGGCTACGACTATTTAAAAGCGATAGCCTCTTATACCGGTTGGGAGTATGAGTTTGTTGAGGGTACCAGAGCGGAGTGTATGACATGGCTGGCAAGAGGACAGATTGATTTAATGTCTCCCATCAACGAGAATCAGGAATTGCCGGCAATAAAGCTGGCTACGGAAATGATTGGTGAGGACTATGGTTATCTTTATAAAAAGAATAATAATCATTCGTTGAAGTATGAGGATTTCAGTAATTTTAATAAGGCTACCGTAGGTGTCATAAATTATGCTGATTTGGAAAATGGACTGAAAAAATATTATAGGGAACATGATTTTGAATTTTATAAGGTGGAAACCTATGAGACCATGGAAGAACTGAAAACAGCCATGGCTAATGGTGAAATTGATCTTATTCTTACGGATTCTTATGTAAATGTGGAAAATATGAAGGTAGTAGGAAGATTTTCCAACCATAGGATTACCTTTGCTTCCAAAAAAGATAAGATTATCCGTCAGATTAACTGGGCAATGGGCAGAATGCAATTGAATAATCCGGAGTTTATCCTGGATTTACGGGAAACTCATTTTTCAGAAGGCTCCCAGAATAATTTGGAATATACAATGGAAGAGGTGACTTTTTTAGAGAAGGATCGTTTTTTGAATGTAAGTCTTTCTAAAAATCAGTATCCTGTTTCCTATCGTGTGAATAATGATAACAGCTATAAGGGAATTGCCATAGAGCTTTTGGAAAGAATTCAGTACCAGACGGGGCTGGAATTTCATATTTTTTATGAAGATACCTATCGTCAAGCCAAAGAAAAAATGGATAATAACAAAGAAAATATCCACGTATTGGCGGGAGGAATTATAAGTAAGCAGCAAATCAGTGCCTTTCGAGGAGAAGCTGTAGGAATCGGTACAGATAAAAGAAAATATAATGTAAGCTTTTACGATGTACGACTGGGAATTGTGGGAGGTAAGGACAAGGATCCTGAAAACCGGCTGACGGCAGCTATCCCTGAATATGTTGCAGTTTCTCTTTCCACATTACGTGAAATCTATCCCCATTATGAATTTAAGGTATATGAGAATGGGGAGCAGTGTATGAGAGCTGTCCTGAATAAAAATGCAGATGTGGCGATTTTCACAGATGTTGGGATTCAGGAATTAATGGTGTACGATATTTACAAGGATATGCAGGTGTTGCAATATGTTCCGGGAAATTTTGTATCCGTATTTACTATTTTGACAGAAGATAAGGTATTAGTGGATATCTTTAATAAAGCTCTTCAGAATATTCCAACAGAAGTAAAACAGACTATTGTGAATGATAATATTTACCACCTGGCTATGAGAACGGTGGGAATTGAGGAGCTATGGCAGCAGTATAGGGATTTTATTATAATAGCTGCTGCAATTGTGGCAGGAATTCTTGTTTATCGTAAATACCTGAGAGAAAAGAAAGCCAAAGAAAAGGCATATAATGACGGGGTAGCAGATGTAAGTACTCTGGAAAAATTAAAATTGGATATGACACCTATCCTTGAGACAAAGGATAAGGAGCACTACTATGTAATAGCCATTGATATTGACAAATTTAAAGTAATTAACGATTTATACGGTTATCATATGGGGGACAAAACCATCGCCTTTTTGGGAAAAATTTTAAAGGATGGTTTGACAGCAAAGGATTTTATTGCAAGAAGTACGGCAGATAACTTTGTTATTATTAAAAAAAGTAAGTCGGCAGAAAAGATCCAGGATTATTTAAATCATTCCTATCAGTTACTGGATGATATTATTGCGGAAAAAGAGGTACACTACCGTTTGATTTTGAAGGCAGGTATTTATAAGATTTCCGAGAGAGATAAAAATCTTTCCAGTATCATAGATAAGGCTCATTTGGCAAAGCATAATATTCAGCAGATTTTTGAAAGCAGCTATATGTTTTATAATGAAAAAATGCGTAAGAAAAATATTGAAGAAAAACGTTTGGAAAATGCCATGGAAAAAGCCTTAAAAAAAGGAGAGTTTTGTATTTATCTGCAGCCTCAGATTGACATGAAGACAGAAAAGATTGTAAGTGCAGAGGCTCTGATAAGATGGAATAGTGAAGAAAAGGGAATGATATCGCCCGCCACCTTTATCCCTGTATTCGAAAGAAACGGATTTATTACCAAGCTGGATCTTTTCGTGTGGGAGGAAGCTATCCGAACACTCCATAAATGGCAGGAAAAACATATGAAGATGGTTCCCATAGCTATCAACCTTTCAAGAATTGATATCCAGACGGAAGGAATGCTGGAGCAGCTGGTGGAGATGATGCACAAATATCAGATGGATGCCAGGTGGATAAAAACTGAGCTGACAGAAAGTGTCTGTCTGGAAAGCGATAGTGTTATCATGGAAAAGATGAATCTGTTAAACAGTATGGGCTTTAAAATTGCCATTGATGATTTTGGAGCCGGTTATTCCTCTTTTTACCTTTTGAAGGAAATGCCAATTCACATCCTGAAAATTGACAAAAGCTTTTTGGAATTTGATGTAAGAAGCCAGGCAAAGCATCTGGTGGTGCTCAGTGATGTTATTAATTTGGGTAAGCACTTGGATTTACAGATCGTTATGGAGGGAGTAGAGACAAAGGATCAGGTGGATCTTCTAAAGTACATAGGCTGTGATATTGCCCAGGGATATTATTATTCAAAGCCGGTTACGGTAGAAGAGTTTGAAAGACTGTTGGAAAGAGATTACGGAACAAAGGGGGCCAGAGTATGAAAATAAGAAAGCAGGGGCTGATGTTGTTCTTTCTTTCCCTTATGTTGTGCCTGACAGCCTGTAATAAAGAAATTGTCATGGCTCCTATGGAGCTGAAGGAAAAGGAAAGTGTCTCAGGAGAGGAGAGCAGACCCTTAAGAGTTGTGGTAAATTTGGATGAGGGGTCTGATGAGCTTATTTTGGAAAATGCCTGGCTGAACAGAAGCCGTTTTATTGGCGGCTTACTATTCAGGGGCTTATTAATAGCAGAGGAAAATATCAATAACATTCAGCCGGATCTATGCAGTGAGTATACCATTTCTCCGGATGGTCTTACTTATGTTTTTCGTTTGAAAGATAATATTTACTGGCATGATGGGAATAAAGTAACTCTGGAGGATGTTAAGTGGAGTATTGAAACATGTCTTCTTTCTCCAAGTGTTAACGGATATTTGAAAAACGGTCTTCAAAGAATTGAAGGTTCTAAAGAATATGAGGCAGGAAAAGCTTCTTCTCTGAGTGGACTTATGATTAAAGATGAACATCTGATTATTCGGATTACAGAAAGAGATGACAGCTTTTTAAGTGAACTGGCACAGTTGGCAATTCTGCCAAGTCATTATTTTAAGGGAATGGAGACCTCTGAAATTGAAGTCAGTGATTTTTGGCAGTCTCCCATAGGGAACGGACCTTATAAATTTAAAGAAAGAATAAGCAATAAAGAAATCATTCTTGAGGCAAATCAAGAGTATGATGGAGATTTGCCGCTGATAAAAGAGATTTCCTGTGTGGTTTTGGATAATCCTAAGGAAGAATATTTTGATTTTGGTATGACTTCGGATCCGGAAATTGTAGAAAAATACAGGAAGGATTCCAGGTACCGTGTGGTAAGAAGTAATAATCTGTATTACAGATATCTGATGTTCAATGTGGACGGAAATAGTGGGAAGCTGGGCAGCCTGCTGAAAAATACCAGAGTACGTAAGGCCTTAATCCAAGGACTGGATAGACAAAGCATTATTAACGATATTTATAAGGATACAGCAGTTGTTTTGGATACAGGAATTGAAAAGGATTCTTCCTGGTATCTGGAAACTAAAACATATAGAACTGATTATGATCCGGAGAGTGCAAAAGCTATTTTGGAAGAAGAGGACTTTGATTTTGAAGAGCCTCTTGTTTTAACACGGTATCATCATGATGAAATCTCAGTAAGATTATTGGAGGCAGTGGCAGACTGTTGGAGAAAGCTGGGAATTAAGATTGAGATTATTCCTATCAATCCGGGAGATACAGATAAGCTGTGGACAGAAACGGAATGGTATCATGTTGCTCTAAAAAATCTTGCGGCAGTAGATTACAGTGAATGGTATTATGAATATTCCTCAGATAATCATCTATGGTCGAATATTTTAAAAGACAGAACGGAATTTGACCAGCTGATTCATTCCCTGAATCGCAGTAATTGGGCTTACCAAAGAAATGAAGTATATCTGCAGCTTCAGCGACTGGAATTAAGCTGTGTTTATAAAATTCCACTGGCCAGTATTCCGCAATATGTCATTTATAACAAAGAGCATTTAGAAATCCCTTTGGAGGAGTTTCCTAATCTTTGGTACTACTTTGATCTTGATATTGAGGATTGGAAAGTAAAGGGATGAGGAAAGGAGAGTATCTATGGCATGGTTTGAAGAAGCGATTTTTTATCATATTTATCCACTTGGATTAACAGGAGCACCAAAGAAAAATGATTATGGTGAGCCGGTATCCCGATTGACGCAGCTGGCACCCTGGATAGAGCATGTAAAAGAAATTGGATGTAATGCTGTCTATATCGGACCTTTATTTGAATCTGTAGGTCATGGATATGAAACTACAGATTACAAAAAGCTGGACAGTCGCCTGGGAACAAATGAAGATTTGAAAAAGTTTGTAACAGATTGTCATAATATGGGAATCCGTGTGATACTGGACGGAGTTTTTAATCATACGGGGAGAGATTTCTTTGCCTTTAAGGATATGCAAAAAAACAGGGAAAATTCACAGTATAAGGATTGGTATTGTAATGTGAATTTTTACGGAAATACCGAGTATAATGATGGTTTCTCCTATGAAAACTGGGGAGGCTATAACCTTTTAGTGAAGCTGAATCAGCAGAATCCTCAGGTAAGGGAATATATTGCTGATGTGATTCGTTTTTGGGTAAAAGAATTTGATATAGATGGTATCCGCCTGGATGCGGCAGATGTTCTTGACT
Organism: Lachnospiraceae bacterium; assembly: GCA_017558205.1. Taxonomy (GTDB): domain Bacteria; phylum Bacillota; class Clostridia; order Lachnospirales; family Lachnospiraceae; genus SFDP01. The sequence continues at coordinate 23,382 of JAFYWD010000213.1, forward strand.
TTTCCTTTATGAAGATGCTTCGAGCTGTGGCAAATGAAGTGAAGGAAGATTTCTGGCTGATGGGAGAAGTGATTCATGGAGATTATAATAAGTGGGCCAATGATGAGACTCTTCACAGTGTAACCAATTACCAGCTTCATAAGGCCTTGTATTCAGGGCACAACGATCATAATTATTTTGAAATTGCTCATACTGTGAAACGGCTGTATGAAATGTTTTCAGGCAGCGGAGTTAAACTTTATAATTTTGTAGATAATCATGATGTGGAGAGAATCAATACAAAATTACAGAATAAAAATCATTTTACCTGTGTTCATATTATGCTTTATACCTTACCGGGAATTCCTTCTTTATATTATGGCTCGGAATACGGAATTGACGGTAGGAAGGAAAGGGGATCGGATGATTCTCTGCGTCCGTGCTTAAATATTAAGGAAATGCCCGGGGAGAATGAAAAGCTTTCATTGATTTCGAAATTAGCAAAAATCAGAAAGCAGTATCCGGTACTGGCTGCCGGAAGCTTTGAAGAGCTTCGCCTCACCAACCGGCAGTATGTTTTTGCAAGAGCAGAAGGAGAGAACAGAATTTATATTGCAGTAAACAATGATGAAGCCGGCTGTGAACTTTGCTTCCCGGTAAGAAAGGCCGGCAATTATGTGGGGCTGCTATCCGGAAAAGTATACAGGGCTGAAGGTGATATGCTGCATGTCAGCCTTCCGCCTGAGTCCGGAGAAATCTGGTTGGAAGAAGGTTTGAGACAGACCTTGGCAGAGAAAGAAAGTATTCGGGTAAAAACAGCTGAGAAAAAGACCATTATTGAGAAACAGGAACAGGAAGCAGAGACCCGCCTGGAAAGAGAAGCTGCAGAAAGACAGCAGAGAGAGCAGGAAGAAAAGGCGCGTTTGGAAAGAGAAGCCGCAGAAAGACAGCAAAGAGAGCAGGAAGAAAAAGACTCTCCCAAGAGGGAAGAATGGGCAGTAATTGACAGAAGTAAATCCTATGAAGAAATGAGTATTCAGGAGCTGCAGGCGGTAATTTATGAAAAAATGGCGAAAAATGGTCCCGTAACAGATCGGATGAAGCAGGATATCCTGGAAAATGTATATCATAATTCTCTGGTTACCTGGGCTAAGAGTTTTTAATATTTTTTACAAGTTATAAAAGGGAAGAAAAAGAATACGTGAAAACGCGTATTCTTTTTCTTTTGTCGGAAGTTTATAATCTTTTAAGAATAATATATTGGAAAAACTGGACGAATGAGGAGAACTCTGCTAGAATATAGTCATTATATTTGGAAGGAGAATAAGGAAAACAATGGATCCAGACGTCAGTTGGACTGTAGATCAGAATCCTCAGATTATAAATAATGTACATCAAAGTAAACTTGGTCTGTACTTACGGGAGTGAGAATAGGCTTTGTTTTTTTGCATTTTTTTACTGGTGTAAGATGTTTTGAGATTATTCGGAGGATTAAAGATGGGAAGTTCGATTATATATATGCTGCTGTTACAGGTGATATTGATTGCGTTAAATGCTGTATTTGCCTGTGCTGAAATAGCAATTATCTCGGTAAATGATAATAAAATGGCCAAAATGGCCCAGGAAGGAAATAAGAGGGCAAAAAGGCTGGTAAAGCTGACAGA
>JAFYWD010000214.1 GCA_017558205.1 Lachnospiraceae bacterium
ACTCTGCCAGCTCCACGGGATTCTTGCGGTAGCCGGTGCCGATGGTCTCATCCAGCAGGCCTGCCAGCTTGGGGTTGGAGTAGCACAGCCAGCGGCGATGTGCGATACCGTTGGTAAAAATACTTTATGAAAATGAAGAATATTCCATCATTAAATCTAATACTGATTATGGTTTAATTGAATATGACTATATAGTATTAGATGCTGAGGCTGTTACAGATGATGAATTATTAAAATAAGATAAGGTGGAGCTATGATAGAACAAAATCTAAAGGATGTAACAAATATAATCGAAAAGGCTTGTAATTACAGCAACAGGGATTTCAAGGATATCACCTTAATAGCTGTAAGTAAAACTAAACCGGTAGAAATGCTTCAGAAGGCTTATAAATTTGGTGTTCGTGATTTTGGAGAAAATAAGGTACAGGAAATCTTAGAAAAGTATCCATATTTTTCTGAAGATGTTCGTTTTCACATGATTGGGCATCTTCAAAGAAATAAAGTGAAATACATTATTGATAAGGTTGCACTTATACATAGTGTTGATTCTTTTCGGCTGGCAGAGGAAATTAACAAGGAGGCAGAAAAGCATCAGCTTATTATGCCTGTTCTTATTCAGGTAAATATTGCTGAGGAAGATACCAAATATGGATTATCCCTGAAAGAGGTAATTCCTGAAATTAAGAATATAAGCAAGCTTTCCAATATACAGATAAAGGGACTTATGACAGTTCCGCCTTTTGTAGAAAATCCGGAGGATAACAGGAAATATTTCAAACGAATAAAACAATTATCTGTTGACATTACTAATGAAAACATTGATAATGTTTGTATGGCTATTTTATCGATGGGAATGACAGGTGATTATGGTGTCGCCATTGAAGAAGGTGCCACAATGGTTCGCGTAGGAACCGGTATTTTTGGAGAACGTGATTATCTAAATAATAAGTGATAATTTCTTTATTTTCTAAAAAAATAATATCAGGAGTTTATAGTATGAGTATGATGGATAGATTTTTAAGTATGATGAAGTTAAACGAAGATGATGAAGAAGGTTTTTCTGAAAATGATTATTTAGATGATGAAGATTCGCAAGAAGATAAAGTATTACCATTAAAACAGGAAACAGCAATAGAAGAAGACAGACCCAAAAAATCTCTTACCAGAGTAACTCCCATACGTCAGCAGCCTAGAAGAGTAGGTGGAAGTGGAATGGAGGTATGTGTTATCAAGCCTTCTTCCGTAGAGGATGCAAGAGAGATTACAGAAACCTTACTGGCTAACAGAACTGTAGTACTTAATTTGGAGGGCATAGAAGTAGATACTGCACAGCGTATCATTGATTTTACTTCCGGCTCCTGTTATGCGATGTCAGGAAATCTTCAAAAAATATCTCAGTACATTTTCATTATTACACCTGCCAGTGTTGATATTTCAGGTGATTTTCAGGAAATATTAAGCGGTTCTTTTGAAGTACCACCTATACATAATTAGTAGACGTGAAAACTGTTGTTTGTACTTAAACGGCAGTTTTTTAACTTATAAGAAAAAATTTGATTATTTCTAAGATAATAAAGAATAAAATTAAAGGAAAATAATATGAGTAAAAGATTAGAAGTTAATTATAATAAAAAACCATGCTATTCTATTTTAATAGAAAATGATTTTAGCAAGCTTAGCTCAGAGGTAACAGCACTGGGTTATTCCAATAGAAAAATTGCCATAATTACAGATTCTAATGTGGAGGGGTATTACCTTCAAGAGGTTACCGGACTTTTGAAAGAAATATCAGATACCGTAGTCTCTTTTGTTTTTCCGGCAGGGGAAAGTAATAAAACTTTGGAAACAGTACAAAATTGTTATGAGTTTCTGATTCAAAATAAATTAGACAGGAAGGACATTCTGGTTGCCCTGGGCGGTGGTGTTGTGGGTGATCTTTGCGGCTTTGTGGCAGCTACTTATCTTCGCGGAATTGATTTTATTCAGATTCCCACCACTCTTTTAGCCCAGTTAGACAGTAGTATCGGTGGTAAAACGGGGGTAGATTTCCAACAATATAAAAACATGGTCGGTGCCTTTAAAATGCCGTCCTTGGTTTACATGAATCTTTCTACACTAAAAAGTTTAGATGAAAGACAATTTTTTAATGGTTTTGCAGAAGCAATGAAGCATGGTTTGATTAAAGATGCCATGTATTATGAATGGATGCTGTCCCAGATGTATGAAATTGGAGAACGAGAGCCGCAGGTTTTAGAAGAGCTGGTTTTCAGAAGCTGTGAGATTAAAAAAGCTGTTGTAGAAAAAGATCCATTGGAAAAAGGCGATCGGGCATTATTAAACTTTGGTCATACCTTAGGGCATGCTATTGAGAAATATAAGAATTTTCAAATGCTACATGGGGAATGTGTAGCTCTGGGCTGTGTTGCAGCGGCCTTTATTTCCTGGAAAAAACAACTGCTATCCATGGAAGAATATTATGAAATCAGAGATATGTTTGTTCCCTTTCAATTACCTATCAGTGTAGATCATATTGATGTAGATGAAATTATACAAATCACAAAATCTGATAAGAAAATGGAGCAGGGAACTATTAAATTTATTCTTTTAAAGAAAATTGGAAAGGCAATAATAGATACTACAGTAACAGAAGAAGAATTACGTAGTGCCATGGAGGAAATAATTTATAAAGATGAATGGGAGTAGAAAGAAAGGTTTATTTATTACAGCAGATATTGTAGCAGCACTTATATTTATTCTATTAGATCAATTTACAAAACATTTGGCTGTTATACATCTAAAGGACAGGCCGTCCTTAATTCTTTGGCCCAAAGTATTTGAATTACGCTATCTGGAAAACCGTGGTGCAGCCTTTGGGATGCTGCAAGGACAAAAATTATTTTTCCTTACTATTACCTGTATTGTGGTCATTGGTATTATTTACATTTTATGTAAAATACCTGAGAATAAAAAATATAACATACTTCATATTCTTTTAGTATTGGTATTTTCAGGAGCCATAGGGAATATGATTGATCGTATACGATTATCTTATGTTGTAGATTTCTTTTACTTTGTATTAATTGATTTTCCCATATTTAATATGGCAGATATTTATGTATCAGTTGCCTGTGTTTTATTAGCAATACTTATGATTTTTGTTTACAAAGATGAAGATTTGGAATTTATAAGCATGAAATCTTTAAAGGGAAGTAAATAGAGACTATGGAAATTTTTAAGCTGAAGGTAGAGGAAGAGTGGGAAGGAACAAGACTTGATAAATTTTTAAGTGAAAATCTTGATTTTGTTTCCCGTTCCTTTGTTCAAAAAATCATTAAGGATGGTAATGTATCTGTTAATGGCGGATGTGAGAAGGGGAAATATCCTGTAAAGGAAAATGACCTTATTATGCTGCAGCTTCCTGATAGTATAGAGCCGGCTATCCCTCCGGAAAATATACCCTTGGATATTCTTTATGAGGATTCAGATGTTATTATAGTAAATAAACCAAAAAGTATGGTTGTTCATCCTGCACCGGGGCATTATAACGGTACTCTTGTAAATGCGCTGATGTATCATTGTAAGGATAGCCTGTCGGGAATAAACGGAATTATGCGTCCCGGAATTGTCCACCGGATAGATAAAGATACTACAGGCTCTTTAATTATATGTAAAAATGATAATTCTCATGAAAAGATTGCATTACAATTAAAAGAACATAGTATTGTCCGTAAGTACAGGGCCATATGTCATGGAGTCTTAAAGGAAGATTGCTATACCATTGATTTGCCTATAGGTCGTCACCCTGTAGAACGTAAAAAAATGGCTATTAACGAAAAAAACGGGAAGCCTGCAGTAACTCATGTACGCGTATTGCAGCGTTTAAAAAATGCAACTTATATTGAGTGCCAGCTGGAAACAGGAAGGACTCATCAAATAAGAGTACATATGGCTTCTATGAACCATCCACTGATGGGTGATTCTGTATATTGTGGTATTAAAGATAAATATCAGCTGACAGGACAAACTTTACATGCTTATATACTGGGATTTATTCATCCTGTTACAGATGAATATATAGAAACAACAGCACCTATTCCTGCTTATTTCGAAAATCTTATTAGAAAGCTATCATAATTGTTGAAATAATAGTTTTTTTTTAGTAAAATGTATACATAATTTTATTGTTAAGGGGGCAGTGATAACTTATGGATACAATTATTACTATAGGAAGACAATTTGGTTCTGGTGGAAAGGAAATCGGACAAAAGGTTGCAGAATATTTTGATATTAAGTGTTATGATAAGGAGCTGCTAAGTCGTGCAGCAAAGGATAGTGGTTATTGTCAGGAGATTTTAGAAAGTCACGATGAGCGGCCAACAACATCTTTTCTCTATAATTTGGTTTTGGATACTTATTCCTTCGGATATAATTCATCGTCTTTTATAGACATGCCAATTAGCCATAAGGTTTTTCTTGCTCAATTTGAAAGCATTAAAAAACTTGCTGAGGAATCCCCCTGTGTCATTGTAGGACGTTGTGCTGATTATGCATTAAGTGATATGAAGCAATGTATTAATTTGTTTATCTATGGTGATGAGGAATCTAAAGTAAAAAGGATAATGGAAAAATACCAGCTTTCAGAGCAAAAGGCTTTGGATATGATTATTAAAAAGGATAAACAACGTCAAAGCTATTATAATTATTATTCTTCTAAAAAATGGGGACGGGCCGATACATACGATCTTTGTATTAATAGTTCTAAATTTGGCATTGAAGGAAGCGTAGAAATGATTATTCAGGCTGTTAAGAATTTTGAAGCCGGACGTTAATAATTATCATGGAAATACTAGGGAGGACAAAAAGCCTCCCTCAAAACATAAAAACAACTATTCGCAAAAGACTTGTTTAACGTATAGTTAATATAAAAGTAAAGGATATCAATATTATGAAATTACAACAAGTATTAAGTCAGGTGCGAAAAGCCCTGGACGATTATAATATGATTCAGGATGGGGATAAAGTTGCAATCGGTATTTCCGGAGGAAAAGACAGCCTTTGTCTCCTATATGCCATGAATGCTATCAGACGCTTTTATCCCAGGAAATTTGATATTGTAGCTGTTACTGTAGATCTTGGCTTTCAAAACTTAAATCTAGATGGCATTAAAGCTATATGCGAGGAACTCCAGGTTCCTTACAAAATTGTATCTACGGAAATTGCCCAAATTGTATTTGATACAAGAAAAGAAAGTAATCCCTGCTCCTTATGTGCTAAAATGCGTAAAGGAGCCTTAAATGAGGCTATAAAGGCTCTTGGATGTAATAAGGTTGCCTATGCCCATCATAAAGATGATGTAGTGGCAACTATGATGTTGTCCTTGTTGTACGAAGGGAGATTTCATACCTTTTCACCTGTTACTTATTTAGACCGTATGGATCTTACGGTTATACGCCCCTTGATGTATATGCATGAAGCAGATGTCATAGGTTTTATCAGAAAAAATAATGTACCGGTAGTTAAAAGTCCCTGCCCGGCTGATGGCCATACAAAAAGGGAGTATGTGGGCAATTTACTAAAGCAATTGAATAAAGATAATCCCGGGGTCAAGGAAAGGATGTTTACGGCTATTTGCAGTTCTAAGATTGATGGATATAAAGAGCATATTTAAAGGTAGGAAGCATGGAAAACAATAATTATCATGATGAATTAAATAAACAGAATATAAAAAAATTACGACAGCTTCTGGAGTCCTTACCGGGCTTTTGTCGTATGTTTTTCAGAGGTGTAGATAATATTTACGGCAGTCGTACAAAAATAGCATATGCCTATGATTTAGGTGTGTTTTTTGATTATATACACTTAAAACATCCTTACGGAATGACTATGGAGATAAAAGATTATCCTATAGAAATTCTTGATCATATATCCCGTGAGGATATTGAGGATTATTTAGAGTATTTATCCTTATATAATGATTCTTCTCATATAAAAGGTGAAGTTTCCAATACAGAACGTGGAAAAAGTCGCAAGCTGGCTTCCTTAAGAAGCTTTTATAACTTTTATTTTAGAAATGAGCTTATAAAGACCAATCCTGCATCCCTTGTTCCCATGCCTAAGCTTCATTCTAAAGAAATTATAAGATTAGAACCTAACGAGGTGGCCCAGTTATTAGATCAGGTGGAAGCCGGAACAAAGCTAACAAAAAAGCAAGCAGAATATCATGCTAAGACGAGACTTAGAGATTTAGCAATACTTACTCTTCTCTTAGGAACAGGTATTCGTGTTTCTGAATGTGTAGGACTTAATATATATGATGTGGATTTTGATAATATTCGTATTAAGGTTCAACGGAAAGGTGGTTATGAGGATTTTGTGTATTTTGGTGAAGAAGTGGAGGATGCCCTATCATCCTATCTTGATGAGAGAGAACATATTATTCCTTCTACCGGCCACGAAGATGCCCTGTTTTTAAGTCTGCAAAACAAAAGACTTTCAGTCAGAAGTATTGAGAACCTTGTAAAGAAATACTCTTCTCTTGTTACAGGTGTTAAGAAAATTACACCTCATAAATTGCGAAGCACCTATGGTACCACACTTTATCAGGAAACGGGAGATATCTATCTTGTGGCAGATGTACTTGGTCACAAAGATGTAAATACTACTAAAAAGCATTATGCTGCCATGAAGGATGATAACAAAAGACGTGCAGCTAAAACTATAAAATTAAGGGAGCCGTAAACAGTCAAAATAAGGAATGATAAGATAAGTACCGGCAGTTACTTCACTACTGTATAAGGAGTTAAGATTGCGGATTTCCTGGATGTAATTATTTTTATTATTAAAATCTTCGGAATAATATCTGTCAGCAATATCAGAAAGACTTTCACCGTATTGAACTACTACCTGAGTAAAATACTTATATTTAGCCGGTTCACTGTCTTCTCCTGCCTTTGATGCTATTTTAAAGAAAGTGAAGGCTAAAATAATAACTAATGCTAATGTAAATAATAAGCAGGAGATATTCCTTTTTAATATATGGTTACTTTTATAAGCTTTATTCATTTGTAAGCACCTCTTTTACTAATTATCATATTTTCTTCTTAACTCTAACTTATAGATGTAAGATTTCATCTAAAAGTTTCAAGTCAACCAGCTCGAACCTTTGTTCTGATTGAATTATACAGAACAAAGGTTCGAATGTCAATAAATATCATTAAAAAATCGAACAAATATTCGGAATAAATGTTTGCTTTTTAGGATTATATTTGTTATACTTTAAGAAATACAATTGGAGGAGAGAAAATATGGGATATGGTAAAATCAGCACTAAACAGCATGAGATCCTGGAATATATTAAGGATGAAATATTAACTCGGGGATATCCGCCTGCAGTTAGAGAAATATGTGATGCGGTGAATCTTAAATCTACTTCTTCCGTTCATTCCCATTTAGAGACATTGGAAAAAAACGGTTATATCAGAAGGGATCCTACCAAGCCAAGAGCTATCGAGATTTGTGACGAGAATTTTCAAATGGTAAGGACAGAGACAGCCAGTCTTCCCATTATAGGAACTGTAGCTGCAGGTACTCCACTTCTTGCTCAGGAAAATATAGAAGCTTATTTTCCCATACCTACAGAGCTGTTACCTCAGGGAGAGCCTTCTTTTATTTTAAAGGTGAAAGGAGATTCCATGATTAATGCAGGAATTTTTCATGGGGATCAAATCTTTGTTCAGCAATGCAATACAGCTAATAATGGGGATACAGTAGTTGCATTGGTAGATGATTCAGCTACTGTCAAAACTTTCTATAGAGAGAAGGATCATATCCGGCTTCAGCCTGAAAATGATGATATGGATCCTATCATTGTATCTGACTGCCAGATATTAGGAAAGGTATTTGGAGTTTTCCGCTATTATAAATCATAAGAAAAAGGATATTCACTGATGGTGAATATCCTTTAATTCTTTACTACATTTCATTTCGTAATTGTGCTAAATCCAGCATCTTTCCATCCTTCCAGATTCTTTCCAAATCATAAAAGGAACGGCTTTCTCTATCAAAAATATGAACAACAATATCAACAAAATCCATTAAAATCCAATTAGCACTATCATAGCCTTCTACCTGCTTTAAGGAAAAACCACCCTTGTGCATTCCTTCTTCAACTGCATCAGCCATAGCCTGAACCTGATTTCTGTTAGTTCCTGAAGCAATAATAAACTGATCAGCAATGGGAGAAATTTCACTGATATCTATTACCTGTAAATCTTCTCCTTTTTTATCCTCTAAGGCTGCAAGCGCAATCTCTGTCATTTTATTAATAATACTCATTAAGTACTCCTTTATTCTGTAATGGAACTCTACGAATTCAGCTGCCTGTAATAATCATAGGTGAGCTGTGTCATAGGATCTATTTCTTTCTTAATTTCCTTTAGATGAATAAGAATATCCTGTAATATTTTAACTAATGCCAAATCTAAATCTTCAAAGGACAGCTTTCTGATTTCATTAAGATTTTCAGCATGATCTCGTCCCGGCTCAATATAATCAGCAATGTAGATTATTTTCTCTAGAATAGACATTTCAGGTCTCCCGGTTGTATGAGATCTTATAGCATTAAGAATATCCTCATCTTTAATATGGTACTTTTTCTCAGCAAGATGAGCTCCTACCTTGGCATGCAAAAGAAAATGATTTCTTTCTTCGGCTTCAGAAATAGGAATATTGTGTTTTTCGCAGATAGAAACCTTCTTGTCATTTTCCAGACATTTGGCACAGTCGTGTAAAAGTCCTGCTACTTCAGCTTTTTTTATATCCACATCATAACGCATGGCAAGAGCAGCTGCTGTATAGGCGACTCCCAGGGTATGTTCATATCGTTTGTTATCTAAAGCCTTTGATAATTGTTTCTTTATTTTTTGCAAATCGTACATTTTTATTTCCTTTTCAAGGGAATTAATACCATAATATATAGGATTAGTCTAAATATAAGCCTTTTTTACGTATTACCTGTTCTGTCTTATAACGTACCATATAGCGGATACTCTGGCCCTTGCGTACTCTTTCTCTAATTTGTGTAGATGAAATTTCTACAGCTCGGGAATGAAGTACTACAATCTTGGTATTGTACTTTTCTTCCAGATAAGCAACCTGCTCCAGCATCTTTTCCTGATCAACACCACCTCTGGAGGCTACAGCTACTGTTACTTCACTAAAAATCTTTTCAGGACACATCCATTTTTCCATCATAAAAAGACTGTCAGCACCTACCATAAAAAAGTATTCTGTGTCAGGATTAGCCTGTTTCAGACTGGCAATAGTCTCATAAGAATAAGAATTACCATCACGGTCCACTTCTATGGTAGACATGGCAAAGTGATGGTTATCATCAATAGCTTCACCTACTAAGTCAATTCGTGTTTTTGCATCCAACACATCTACATAATCCTTCATATAAGGATTACCACTGGGAACAAATAATACCTCATCCAGATTTAATTCTTCATATGCATTTTCTGCTACAATCAGATGTCCAAGGTGAATAGGATTAAAAGTACCTCCCATAATCCCTATACGTTTTTTTATATCCATAATTAATCGCTCCTGTCTATTATTGTTAAGTTTTTATCACCTCTTACATTTTATCTCTCTTTTCATATGAAATCAAGGGAAAAAACGAAAATATTGATATTTTTTTATCAATCACCTGATTTATATAGAACTTTATCTTTTATTTACATGGGCAATATAATCTTTGGATTCTTTTTATCCGGCTTATATAATACAATTTTTTTACCAATTACCTGAACTACCTGTGAACGTGTGCGCTCAGCAATTACTTCTGCAATTGATCTGGGGTCATCCATACAATTTTTAAGAACAGATATTTTGATAAGCTCTCTATTATTAAAAGCTTCAGATATTGCTTCTGTCATTTCCGGAGTAACACTGGACTTTCCCACCTGGAAAACCGGCTCCAAGGTACTGGACAGACTTTTTAAATATGCTCTTTGTTTACTTGTCATTTTATCCTCTCTTTTCTGTAAAACGTGAAGTCAAATTCATATATCGGAAATTAAAAGATTCCCGACTTATTAACAGTTATTAGTGTTGAAAAAGTAACATTTATTTATAATAATCAAACTTCAGTCCATACATACGCACGGTACTTCCCTCTTCAATACCTAATTCCTCCAGCTGCTCTAAAATACCGTTATCCTTTAAGAAATTCTGGAAGAATACGAAGCCCTTTTCACTTTCTAAATTAGTGTAGCCAAGCATTCGTTCAATTCTTGGACCTTCCACCACATATTCATCATTTTCTTCATCATATTCCACGGTAAAGGGTTCATTACCATAGCTGTCAAATTCAGGGAAGTATTCCTGTTCAAAAACAGTGACTGTATGATCCAACTGCTCCAGCATACCTGAAACAGCAAACAGCAGCTCTTTTACCCCCTGTCCGCTTACGGCAGAAATAGGAAATACCTGAATTCCTTTAGGCTCAAATTCCTTCTTAATTTCATCTACCGGATTATTATCCTGATCATAAATACAATCTATTTTATTTGCAGCAATAATCTGAGGTCTGTTTGCAATCTCAGGATTATAGGCCTCCAGCTCCCTGTTAATGGCATAAATATCTTCAATAGGATTTCTTCCCTCAACGCCTGCGGCATCTACAATATGAATCATAACCTTGGTACGTTCGATATGTCTCAAAAATTCATAACCTAATCCTATACCCTCGGAAGCACCTTCAATAAGTCCGGGTATATCAGCTATTACAAAGCCTTTATCACCGGGCAAATCTACTACACCTAAATTAGGATTCAGAGTAGTGAAATGATAGTTGGCAATTTTAGGTCTTGCATTAGTTACCCGGGATAAAAAGGTAGATTTTCCTACGTTGGGAAATCCAACAAGACCTACATCCGCAATTACCTTTAACTCCAGCAAAAGATTTAACTCCTTGGCAGGTTGGCCCGGCTGTGCATATTTAGGTGCCTGCATCGTACTGGTAGCATAATGCTGATTTCCTTTACCGCCTTTACCGCCTGTTAAAAGTACATATCTTCTGTTATCTGCTGACATATCAGCGATGACCTTACCTGATTCCAGCTCTTTGATTACAGTGCCTTCAGGAACTTTTAAAATAATATCTTTTCCATCACGTCCGCGACAGTTCTTTTTACCGCCATCCTGACCATGTTCTGCATGGTAATTATGAACATGACGGAAATTTACTAATGTATTCACTCCCTCATCAACTTCAAAGATTACACTGCCTCCATGGCCACCGTCACCACCATCAGGACCACCGTTAGGTACATATTTTTCACGGCGAAAGGATACATGTCCATCTCCGCCTTTTCCACTTCTTACATATATTTTTGCTCTGTCTGCAAACATTTTGTCTCCTTAATTCCAACTAAACGTCTTTGTGCAAATTATGAAAAGGGCTTCAAACAATTCATGTTTGAAGCCCATCATAGGTACTATTGTTCTACAGGATAAACGGAAGCCTGTTTCTTATCTCTTCCTTTTCTTTCAAATCTAAGTACACCGTCAACTAAAGCAAATAATGTGTCATCACCACCACGTCCTACATTAACGCCGGGATGAATCTTAGTTCCACGCTGTCTGTATAAGATATTTCCTGCTTTTACGAATTGTCCGTCTGCTCTTTTTGCACCTAATCTTTTAGATTCGGAATCTCTACCGTTCTTTGTAGAACCAACTCCCTTTTTATGTGCAAAAAATTGAAGATTCATATTCAACATCAGTTTACACCTCCTCGAATGCTAAGTCTAAATACTTTTTACCATACTGTTTTTTAATTCCTTTTAAGCCTAGAATAAAAGAATCCATGAATAATACAGTCTTTTCATTAATGCTGCTTTTAAAACGGCAATCAATCAGACCTGCATCTTCATTGACAACTACAGACATTTCTTCACCTGCCAACTCCTCCATAGAATTAATCGTATTAATTACTAACACGGAAATGGCAGCACAAACAATGTCCTCACCAATATCGGCATACTCAGCATGCCCTATACAGTTAAAGCCTCGATATTCCCCTTCTTTGGACTTAAAAATTAAAATATGAGTCATTTTGTAACCTATTAAGCATTAATCTTGTCAATTTTAACCTGAGTGTATGCTTGTCTATGACCATTTTTCTTATGGTAACCGGTTTTTCTCTTATACTTGTAAACGATAACTTTACGAGCTTTTCCCTGATCCATAACAGTAGCGGAAACTGTTGCATTTGCTACAGCATCACCTACTTTAAGTCCGTTATCACTTACTGCGATTACCTGGTCAAAAGTTACAGTGTTTCCAGCCTCAACATCGAGCTTTTCTACTCTGATTACATCGCCTTCAGAAACTTTGTACTGTTTTCCACCTGTTGCAATAATTGCGTACATAAGGCACCTCCTATTTACAAACTTATTGTTTGTTTACTCGCTAGCTGTGGTGCTGACAATCAGTCTTATAACCTCGCTATGCGGCATACTCCAGTATAATACCACTCTCTCTTAGTCTTGTCAAGCTATTTTTCTTCTGTAGGTTTAAAACCCTGAACAAAGAAATAAGCCGCAATTTGAGAGCGGGAACTGAATTCTTCCTTTTCCATTAATTCTTTTACTTCTTCTTTTGTATATAATCCGGCATGAATATCCTCATTTACGGAAGAATGATCCTCAATTTCTCCTTCTACCTCTACAAAGGCTGCATAGGTGGTAGTATCAGAAAAGCCCACGGCGGCAAAGGAAGGGGGAAGAATAGAGATAATCTGCTTAACGCCTAAACCTGTTTCTTCATAAAGCTCTCTTCTAATGCAATCTTCCAGGGATTCTCCCTTTTCCAGCATGCCGGCACATAGATTATAAATACTTTTATTAATACTCATTCGAAATTCTTTTAATAAAAGCAGACGATCGTCCTGATAAGCAACAATGGAAACTCCGCTGGGACGAAGACCCAGTTCTTCTTTACAGGTAATCTCTTTTCTGCTTACAAGTTCGAATTTCTTTTCTTTTCCTGCTTTATTCAAATAGGTTAATTCATAATTCTTTAAATATCTTCCGTTGTAAACCTTTTCCAGCTTTAAAAATTCCACTTATAGTTCCTCCATTTGTTCTCTCAGGGAACGATGAACCTTTTTTCTTGTAACCTCCACAAGACCTAAGGGTGTCATATCTATAACATTGGTTTTAATAGGATCTTCTTTTACAAGATTAGAAAATAACGGAGCAATTCATCATCCTGTTCCTCTTTATTCTGATTAATAAAATCAATTACGATAATTCCTGAAATATTTCTTAATTTTAGTTGAAAGGCAATTTCTTTCGCTGCCTCTTTATTGATCGTAAAATAAATATCATCTCCCGGATGTTTTTTTTGGATTTTACCACTGTTTACATCAATTACGGTAAGAGCTTCTGTAGGCTGTATGATTAAATAAGCACCACTTTTCAGCCATACCCTTTCCTCCAGAACCTCCTTCATTCTGGCAGAAACATTGTATAGCTTGGAAAGGCTAATCCTTTTATCATCGTAAAACCGTATTTCTTTTTTTATTTCCGTATGGCTACTAAGCTCATTATAAATTAGTGGGATATCAGTAAGAATTCTGTCATATTCCCACTGATAAAGGTTTTGTATCTCTGTGATATAGGAAGAAGGTGGCTGATAAATACAGCTAAAGGTAGTCCTGTGTATTCCTTCTGTTAAAATTCTGTTGCTTTCTGTCAGCAAACGATGAAGCTCTTCTTCAAATACCTGCCTGTCTTCCAGTTTGGCGGCATTTGTACGAACCACAACGCCCAGCCTTTGTTCCTCAATTTGCTTCATAGAAGGGCTCTGATAAAGCCAGTCCTTCAATCGGATCTTGGTATCCTCTTTCAATTTAGAGCTGAAGCCTATTTTATTGTTTCCGCAAGTAATTACAGAGTAATTACCGGTGAGAGAAAGATTACAGGTAAGCCCCGGAGCTTTACTTTTGATTCCCTCAGTTTCCATCTGTACAATGATTTCATCTCCTGCGGCAAGAGAACCTTTTGAGCAACGATTTAAAACCTTCGCATATATTGCCTGCTTAAGCGGTAAAAAACCAATACAGTCCTTCTTATACTCCACAAAACAGGCATCAATGGCAGGAACAATATTTTTTATTTTGCCAATAAAAACAGCTCCTAAATCTCCTTTTTTAACAGGATGTACCGATACCTTTTTCAGACGATTATCACTATAAAGAAGGGATAATATTTTATTCTTATATTCTGTAAATAGTAATACCGAATCCATTAAAAGCTTTCTCCTACCCCATCTAAAGGAACCAATTCATTTTTACCCTGATCAGTGATTCTGGTATAAGTATCCTCTCTGATAATCTGTATGGCATTACTGTCAAAAGGAAGCTTTAAATATTCGTAAAAAGCTTCTAAAAGTAAAGCAGGCTTAATATTTCCGCTGCTGCTGGCATCTACAAACATGGAAACAGAATCCTCTGTTCCCTTAAATTCATAAATTCCGGGCTTTAAATCTATGGTCATGGTACTTTTTTTTGTTTGCTTTGTTACCATGATTTCCTTTTGTGAATAAAAGGTCTGGCAATGAGTAGGAAGATTTTCAGGCTTTTCGTATCCCGGTTTCCAAAGGACGGTATAAGCTGCTGCTGCCACGCTGGCCATGGCATTTCCGGCTTTTTCTCCTAAGGCAACAATATTTTCAATTTTAATTCCCGGTACCATAGCTTCGTTCAGCCGGCGAATCATATCCTCACGACCCTTATGGGAATTTACCTCGATATCAAGATATTCACCGTTACTGCATAAACCTACTCCCAGAGGTGCTGCAAAGCTCATAATCTGATGAGGGCTGAAGCCACCGGAATAAGTAACATCAATCCCGGCCCTTCTTATGGCTTTTTGAAAAAAACGCATCATATCAAGATGTCCGATAAACTTTACAACACCATGCTTACTGAATTTAATACGTACACGCATTTTTTATTCTCCTCCTGTTTTAGGCTCTGTGCAGACACCTACACCATATCGGGCAGCACCGCAGCCGAGACATTTTTGCCTGCAGTTAAAGGATTCCTTTTCGTCCAAAGCCTGTTTCCATTCCCTGATCAGAAATTCCTTAGTTACTCCACAATCTAAAAAGTCCCAGGGAAGAATTTCATCCAGACTTCTTTCACGTGTATTGTAAAACTCAGTTGTCAGTCCAAATTCTTCTAAGGTTTCCAGCCAGATATCATTTTTAAAGTACTCACTCCAGGAATCATAAATACATCCCTTTTTGTAAATAGCTTCAATGACGTCGATGAGCTTACGGTCACCTCTGGCCAGAATTCCTTCAATAACACTGGTATCAGCCTCGTGCCAGTTATATTTGATTCGTTTTTGATTAATTTGATCCATTACTGCTCTTCGTGTTAAATATGCCTTTTCAATAAATTCCTCTTTTGTATTCATAGGTGACCACTGAAAAGGAGTAAAGGGCTTTGGAATAAAGAAGGAGGTGCTGGCCACAATCTGTACCGGACCATTTTTTCTTTCTTCCTTGGGAACCACATCAAAAAAGGTAGCAGCCACTTTATTGCAAAGCTCTGCAATCCCACGAATATC
This sequence comes from Lachnospiraceae bacterium, assembly GCA_017558205.1. Lineage (GTDB taxonomy): Bacteria > Bacillota > Clostridia > Lachnospirales > Lachnospiraceae > SFDP01. Next base: position 15,648 of record JAFYWD010000214.1, read on the forward strand.
TTCTTCTGTTTCCGTAGGAAGTCCCAGCATAAAATACAGCTTTACACGGTTCCAGCCACCCTGAAAGGCCAGACTGCTTCCCTGCAGTATCTGCTCCTCCGATAAACCTTTGTTAATAACATTGCGAAGTCTTTGACTGCCTGCCTCCGGCGCAAAGGTAAGGGAGCTTTTCCTTACATCCTGTACCTTACTCATAACATCCAGAGAGAAGGCATCGATACGAAGAGAAGGCAGAGAGATATTAGTATGAGATTGACTACATTCCTCAATAAGGAAATTGATTAATTCCTCTAAGCCTGAATAATCACTGGAGCTTAAGGAACTTAAGGAAATCTCTTCATATCCGGTATTTTTCAGCATTTCTACCGCATATTTCTTTAATACTTCCACATCTCTTTCTCTCACCGGACGATATAATTGTCCGGCCTGACAAAATCTACAGCCTCTGATACAGCCTCTTTGAATTTCCAGTACTACTCTGTCCTGAGTAACTTTAATATAGGGTACTACAGGTTTCATAGGATAGTAGGTATTGCTGACATCCTTTACCATTTCTTTTGTTATGACAGTGGGCAGTTCCTCGTAAATAGGACCGAATTCACTGATGGTACCATCCTCATGATAAGCTACCTGATAAAACATAGGCACATACAT
>JAFYWD010000215.1 GCA_017558205.1 Lachnospiraceae bacterium
AAATAAGCTCTGGAATAAATACTGATGCAAACTGCTCCAAATATTAAAATCAGGAACAAATCATTTCCGTATTTTTTCATAAAAGTTTTCACAGGAATTTTTTTCACAGCTTCTAATAAATTAGAAAAACCACACCAAATTCCTAAAAGAAGAATTAAGGAAACAATAATACAAGTTGGAATAGAGTAATAAAAAATATCACCATAAGTAACCTTTGTTGCTTCCACTTGATTAATTCCAAGGGAAATGCCATATTCCAGTGCCTTTCCATTTTCCCAAACCGTTTCTTCAAAAGGCAACTGTTTTCCCCAGCCTTCCGGAACCTGCATAAAGTAAGGTTCACTCTCATCTGCTAATACAGATAAGGAATATTCTTTTCCTTCTTCAAAAGATACATTTCCGGTAACCGTCACCCATTTTCCGGGAGTCACGGTTTCCACCGGTACTATCTGATTCATCAAAACATTAGCGTCCTGATCTGTTAATGCAATTCGAAGTGTTCCTCTGCTCTCTTCTGAGATATTTACAACCAAAATCCGAAAACCACTGATACTAAAGTTTTCCTTTGCAGTAAGAGAAACCTTCAGTTCTTCTCCGGCAGAACATTCTACATACACCGGATCCGGATTAATCTGTGGTATAATTTCCGTTGTCTCTACTCCATTCTGTGCTGTGTGAGTAAGAACCAACATGGCAACAGCAAATGCAGCCAATACACCAATGGTTCCTATGATTCTTTTCATGAAATTCATTCTATATTTCCTCCGCCAGCTTCATAGCCAATTCTACAACCAAATCTGAATTATAATGGTTATGTTCTCCCCAACGTCCCAAACCATAGATTTTCTTTTCTTCACAAGCCGCCAAAAGCTTTTTCATAATTTCCGGTTTTCCAATGGTATTCAGCGGATAGGCATAATCATTCATATAGGCATATTCTGCCTCTTTTGCAAACCTTTCCACTCTTTCTTTTCTGGTTTCCATCCAATACCCTCTGCTACCCTGACAGAAATTATGGCGCACCAAAATTCTATGGTAAGGAATTTCTTCTTCCGGCACATAAATCCACTGCGCTTCGGTATCCAAATTTTCAGAAACATATCGGGTTTCGATGGCGCTGGACTTCAGCTTCCGAACAGACTGTACTACTTCTTCCTCCATACCCTTAATCTCATCAAAACAGTTCCAGGGTATGGTTGTAATTATGTTTTCAGCGCTATAGCTATCTCCGCTTTTTGTAGTAACACTTTTTGTATTACAATCCAATCCCGATACTTCTGCCTTATATACAATGTTGTCTGAAATTGCCTTCGCCATTCTAAGCCATAATTCTCCGTATCCAAATTCCTTCGGATAATAAAAGCTGGCATGTCCCGGCTGCTGTCCATAAGCTTTATGGGTCAAGCAAGAACGCAATGTATCTTCAAAACTCACATTAGGAAGCTTTTCCAACCAATAAGTTCCTAATTCGTCCAATTCATCAGAAAACATCTTTCTATTGTAAGGAAGCATATACATCCCGGCAATTTTTTCTCCAAGCTTCCAAGTAATCCATTCCTTAAATTTTTCAGGCATAGGCTGACCATTATTGCAGCCAGCTTTTGCTACCGATTCCAAAATAGCCACCTGGGAATCCAAATCCAACTGCCAAATATTGGCTTCAAAAGGATGTCCTATGGTTTGACCTTCAACTTCAATCCGGCTGTCTCTTTCAAACAGAGCCCACTCCTCTTCAGGCATAAATTGGAATAAAAATTCATTCACCTTGGGTCTTCTCACATCAAGGAAATGACCACCACCAATATCAAAAGGGCTTCCATCCACATCTACCGATCTGCACAGTCCGCCTGCCTGCTCTTCTTTTTCCAAAACTAAAAAAGAGGTTTCTCCTCTTAATCTTAACATATTGGCAAAAGTAAGGCCGGCTGGACCGGCCCCTAAAATTAAATATTTCACATTTTTCATCA
>JAFYWD010000216.1 GCA_017558205.1 Lachnospiraceae bacterium
GGGAATGATACTCTTGTTTTAGGCACTGACTATGAAATCGTAGGCTATACCAACAATCGTGGGAAGGGAACTGCAAAGGTTACCCTTAGAGGTATAGGAAATTATGGTGGTGAAAAGACAGTATCCTTTAAAATTGAATCTAAAAATATGAATTATACCCTTCTTTTTTATAAGAATGGAACTAATGTAACCGGTACCATGAAAAATATGGTCATTAAGGAAAGTACCAGACTTTCTGCCAATACCTTTAAGAGAAATGGTTATACCTTCAAGGGTTGGAATACAAAGGCTGACGGAACCGGTAAGCTGTATACAGATCAGGAGCTTTTTCTTTTGGAGGCAGAGGGAAAAAGCTATGGTAGCAGAATACCGCTGTATGCGCAGTGGGAAATTATTGTTTATGCTATCACCTACCATTTAGCGGATGGTGATGTAAGTCTTTTAGATCCTGCAAAGTTTCCTAAGAGCTATACAGTAGAAGATGAAATTTTATTAGAGCCTGCCTATGAAAAGGAAGAAAGAGAATTTTTAGGCTGGTATACAGACGATAAATTTACACCATCTAAAGCAGTTACCTTGATTCAAAAAGGAAGTACGGGGGATAAGAATTTGTATGGTGGCTGGAAGGAAAGCTTTATACCTGAAGTAGAGGTACCTACACAGTATTTAGATTTAAGCAGATACAATATTATACCCAATGACGGAATAAATGATGCAGAAGCGATTGAAAGTGCTTTAAGAGCGGCTTCCAATAATGCAGCTCGAGGAGGAGTTAATACCGTATATCTCCCGGCAGGTGTTTATAATATTACGCCTCAGCATGCATTTGAAGAGGGAGATCCTGGGATTTCCATGATGAGTAATACTAATCTTATTATGGATAGGAATGCCATTCTTTTAGTAGAGGCCACAAACTTACAGGACTACTGTGTAATTGGTGTCCAAAATAAGGAGAATGTTCTGATCCAGGGAGGACAGATCAGAGGAGAAAGATATTCCCATACAGGCTCCGGAGGAGAAGGTGGACATGGTATTGGTGTATACGGAAGCTCCCATATTACTATTTCCGGAGTATCCATAAGAGAAAACTGGGGCGACGGAATTTATCTGGGAACAAAAAGAGTTTTTTCTGATTTTGTAGGCTGTGATAATATCACCATTAAAGACTGTGAAATTTACAGAAACAGACGTAGTAATATTTCTGTGGTAGATGCAGATAATGTAACCATAGACCACTGTCTGATTTATGATGCTTATGGTACGGCACCCCAGGCAGGAATAAATATAGAGCCGAACAGCAATAGCTCCGGTGACAAGGTAAACAGAAATATTACCATACAAAACAGCGAAATCCGTGCCTATGAAAGAAGATTAAATGATTCTGAGCACAGGGCATTTATCACACATTATAATCCTTATGATAAAAATTATAAAACTTGTGAAAATGTTAAATTTATAGATTGTACCATTATTGGCTGGTTTGGTAATTACTCAGGCTATAAGCTTTCCATTGATGCTGCTACCAGAAGTAAAATGCAGGGAACTTATGTAAATATGAAGTAAGCTGATATGGAGTAAGGATGTAACAGTTCAGCCCACAAGCAATCACTTGCTGATTGATTGTGGGAGAAAGAGTAAATCAGCCAAAGCGACACCCACCTCGCCATAAGCGACTTTAAATGTGGGTGTCGCTCGTAACAGGAAGCCGAAGGCTGAACTGTTACGTAAGGATAGTGCCAAATGACCTATGAAAAACAGCGTAAAGAAAAAGGCTCAGATGAAGCTTGAAAATTGCAGATATTTTAGTCTGAGTAAGGAAGGAACATAAGAAATGAGAAAAAGAATATTATCCGGTATTCTGACAATTGCCTTGGTGTTTGGTAATTTTAACTTGACGGCTTATGCAAGGGCTGATGAAAAAAATGGTGAAATTGGATATTCTTCGGAAAGCTTATCGATTCTGAGCACACAGCCGGATTCTCAGATTACCTTTGATTTTGGAGCCTACCTGCAGTCTGTGGAAGAAGGTATAAGGAGTAGTGAAAATCTTACTGATACAAAGAACGAGGAAGCCGCTTCTTTGGTTCAAGACTTTCTGAGTGAAATTCCCGGGCAAACATATACGGGAAAAGCCGTTAAACCTGTCATTCGGGTATATGATAACAAGGTAGCCTTAAAGCAAAATAAGGATTACAAAATTACTTATAAAAATAATATCAATGTAAATCAGGTACAAAAGTCAGAGATCTATAAAGAA
>JAFYWD010000217.1 GCA_017558205.1 Lachnospiraceae bacterium
CCCCCCTCAAGATGAGATATCCCAGTAAGTAAGACCCCTTGAAGACTACGAGGTAGATAGGGCTGAGGTGGAAGCACAGTAATGTGTGCAGCTGACAGTTACTAATCGGTCGAGGGCTTATCCAAGGCAGTAGGGAAGTGTAAAAGTAGATAGTTTTGTGAAAGAACTACACAAAACGTAAGAAAGAGAAGATATTAGAGGCAGAAATCCCATTGCAAAGCAAGTGGAATGGATTTTTGCACAGAACTACGTAGTAGTTATGTATTCGGTTTTGAGGGTATTTACCTCATATATATTATAAGAATTATAAAATCAGACTCTATCGTTAAGATAGAGTTTTTTTAATATAAGACAATTTAAGAATTAAGTTATTAAATAACCAGTGATTTATTATTAATACTACTTGAATACACAGGATGTGCAGAGAGTAGATGTATTTGGTTTTAAAGGTATCTTTAAATAAGGGGAGTAGCATGGAAATAAATCAAAGAGACGAAATGAACTTTCATGTTTTTTTAAATCTGATGCGTAAGAAGCATAAGGTAACCATGGAAGAGGTGTGTGAAGGAATCTGTTCCAAATCTATGATGAACCGAGTAGAAACGGGAGAACGACTCCCGGATAAGCTTACAAGGGACAGATTGCTGCAGAGGATGGGAGTAGCACAGGAAACTTATCAGGATTATCTTATGGGAGAGGAATATGAAACGTATGAACTTAGAGAAAGCTTATTAAATTCCATAGAGGATAATCATTATTTAAAATCACAGTGTGCTTTCAAGGCATATGAAAACTGGTGGAATACCCATGGAAAAGAGGAGATGAGCAAGGTGGAGAAACAGTTTTTTCTTGCCATGAAATACCAGCTTTATCTTTGGGAGCTTGGAAGAGATGTTTTTAAAAAAATGTCCCGGGAAGAAGAACAGAAAGCAAAAAGGATACTGGAAGAGGCCTTGGAACTGACTCTCGAAAAGAAAAGAAATAAGAAATTAGGATTGCTGGCAGAGCCTGAAATTCATTTACTGGCAGAATACCTTCGTTTTCAGCCAAGAAAAGAGGCATTATCCGGTTACAAAAGCTTATTAAAATCAGTAGAAGAATCAAAAGTGGATGTAGTCAGCAGAGCAAAAACATATCCTCTTCTGGTCTGTTATTTCTTAAATAAATCAAAGGAGGCTATTCTTACGAAAGAGGAATGGGAAGAAAACCTCTCTTTTTGTGAAAGAGCCATTCAACATCTTTTAGGAAGCGGAAGAAATTTCTTTTTCGTGGAATTAATTGAATTGTGGGAAGAATGTTATAAAGCCTTGGGAAAACCAAAGTATGTTTTTTCTTTTTTGGAGGAAAACAGTAATCTTCATGAGATTTATAAGGAAAGAAAAGCATGGAAATCCATGTTTTTGGAATTATACGGACGATATGGTTTATCTGCCTATAGGAAGAATTTTGCTTACCTTTACAGGCAGACAAGAAGCTACCATGCAGGAGAGGTAATAAAAATCAGAAGAAAGATGTTTGGATACAGTAGTAAAAGGCTGTGTGAAGGTATTTGTTCTGAAAAAACCTTAACAAGACTGGAAAATAAAAAAGCAAAAACCCAGATGCCTGTGGTGAGAGAATTATTGGAACGCCTTAACTTACATCCGGAATATATTAGGGCAAGGGTAGTTACCAATGATTTTCATGTATTAGAAAGAGCTAATTTATTAGCAGTTTATCTTAATACGGAAGAGATAGAGAGGGCAGAAGCAGTATATTTTCGCTTGAAAGAAGAATTATGTATGGAAATACCACAAAACAGGCAGTATCTGAGGCAAATGGAAGAAGAAATTAAGTTAAAAAAGAAAGAGATATCACCTAAGGAATTTAGTGATAGAATGGAAGAGATCCTGGAAATAACGTTAAAAAAAGAGTATTTACATTCGGAGGAAATCTTTCTTTCCAGAGAAGAAGAAGCCCTGAGCTATCGTATATTTATGGAACAGGAGGAGAGTAATACTCTATATGGGGAAGTAATAAAAAAGCGTCTGCAGTTTTACCGGGAAAGAGGAATAAAAACCTTCCTTACTAATTATGAGTTTCTTCTTACATGGTATTGCAGCTATCTTGGTAACAGAAAGGAATATGAAGAGTCTAACAGGATTTGTGAAGAATTAATTCCAATATCATTATCTATGGGAAGAATTGTTATGATTGCTCAAAACCTTTATAATCTGATATGGAACAACTGGCAAGAATATCCCGGCTTAGATAAAGAAATGCAATGTAAGGATTTATACTACTGTATTTATCTAAGCCGGATTGAGAAGGATAGGGGGGCTGAATTGTTTTTTAGAAAGAAATTAAAAAAAGAATATGAGAAATGAATTATTCTTTTGTTACTATGTGTGAAGGAAAATCATTATATGTACGGATCTGTTCTATCCCCGAAAATTTAATATGAGCATTTGATATTACCAACGAAAAAAGCAGACAAACTGCGATAAGGGAATATTTAAATGTGTTTTTCATGGTTAATAACCTCTCTTTCGTTTGTTAATGTAGTAGTATTCAATTAATCAATTAATTAAAGGTCTGATAAAGATGAATCAGAACTACGATATAAGTCTAAACATCATAAAAGAGAAAAACAAGGGACAGAGTTGTCAACAAAAGGGAGAAGTTGTTGACAACTCTGTCCCTTGTGTTAGAAAAAGAATTAGTATATTATTGGAAAAGATCATTAGGAAAGCTTTTATAAATGGTTAAGAATAATTGTCGAAAGGAGGATATAGTAATGGATTTCAACATCGAAGCTATTGAAAATATCGAAGATCTTGATTTTGTATACGCATGGTGTGGACTCATATTTTGTGGTGGTCTTCCGCAAAGCTTAAACTAATTTAGTGGAATTAGTTAATGAGAAAAGTCACACTTTTTAATGGTTATAACACTATTGAAAAGTGTGACTTTTATACAGAGGAGAATTCATATGTTAGATAATTTGTATATTACATCAAAAAATTATATATATAATCAAAAAACTGGACGTCTTTTTAAAGTGTCGAATGATGTAAAAAAAGTATTAGACGAGTATAATTGTGAAAAAAAATTGAAGGAAGATAATCCTACAATTTATAAAAAAATACTGCCTACATTAAAAATTCTTAATGAACCTAATAAAGTACATGGCAGAAAAATAAAAAGTGAATCGCAGGTAAATAATTTATCAACTTTACAGTTGGTTATTTCTAATGAATGTAACCTATCATGTCGATATTGCTACGCATGCTGTGGAACATACAAACGATCAATTGGGAAGATGGATTTTGAAGTTGCGGTAGCTGCTATTGATAGTATGTTTTCATTGTACAATGATATAGAAGTGATTACTTTTTTTGGAGGAGAGCCTCTTTTACAAATAGATTTGATTGAAAAGGTTTGTGAATATTTATCTACGAATTATAAAGAAAGATATAGTACAATTGGTATGATGAGTAATCTGTATGAATTAACCAGTAAAGCTGTTCATGTAATAAAAAAATATAAGATTAATATTGCAACAAGTTTGGATGGAGATGAGTTTCATAATGGACATAGGATTACAAAAGAAGGAAAAAATTCATTTACCCAAGTTGCAAACAATATTCATTGTTTACAGAAAGAAGCTGGTCAACCATTAGCAATAGAAGTAACAATGACTAATCTTCATAATGATATAGAGTGGTCTGCAAGTGATGTAACAGACTATCTTGCAAAGGAATTCCAAGTAAATAATTTTACGGTTAATGCGATGATGTCATTTGATAAAAATATGAATGCATTGGAATATATCCAAGATTCAGAGGATGTTCCTGTTGAAGAGGCGTTGGAGAGGTTTCTCGATAAAGGAATTTGTAGTATGAGAATCAACGATTTAATTTCAATAATTACAGACAAGATGTGTGGAGACAGGCTATGTAATGCAGGAAATGGACAACTAAGCATTTTTCCTAATGGGGATATATTTCCTTGCCATATTTATGCTTTGGATGAAAAACAACGTTTTCGTCTTGGAAATGTTGTTAAGTTAGATGAAGTATATTTTAATAGAAAGAGGAAGGAAATCAATTTGTTTAATTCAAAAAAGGCTTATGATAAATGCGAGGAATGTGCTGCATATAATTTGTGCACTAGTTGTATGGGTATGGAGTTGGTAAATGATAGGAGTATGCCTCATGACAATAGCTATTGTGACCGGTACCGTAAATACTTTAATGAATTGATAGAATTATATGTTGATTTATTGGAATATCCGGCAAAAATGGATTTGTTGAAGAAAAGGCTAAAAGAGATGAATGTTTTATGCAAAAGTTTTTAATAATATCAGATACTGTAGTAGAAGAAATAAGAAAATATTATCAGGAATGTAATCAAAGGGAAAGGATTTTACTGCTAGTTTTAGGGAATAGTTGTGATAAGATATATGTAAAACATATAATTTATCCCCCTGTAGAAGCATATCGAATCAGTACTCGGAATAATGTGAGTTTAAAACCAACCTATTTATTGGAGAGAATTGTAGAAATTGTTAAAGATAGTGATGTGGGAATAATGTTAATTCATAATCATAATAGTTTTCTACCTCTTTTTTCAAGTGTAGATAGGCAGGCAAACAAGAGTTTTTTTCGTTTTTTGAAGAAAAATAATTTAGGAATCATTGGAGGAAGTGCTGTATATGCATCTAATAGAATATCTTATGTAACAAATTGTATTAGATTAAAAAATCGCTATCTGGTTAAACTGAGACATAATAATTTATAGGAACAGGTGTACCATTATAGGACAATTTTATATTAGTGAGAATATAACTATTGGGACAACGTTCAGGGAGTTCACAGTTTTTAGTTATTGCTCATAAACAGAAGATCAAAAAGGTAGGTTATCGATGAAAAAAATGAAAGAGGAATCAAGAAAACTATTAATTTATTCAGCAGTAGCATACTCCATTTGTGCATTGCTTGAGACATTATTTGCCTTGATATTAGGAAAAGTGGTGGATGATGCAGTGAATGGAGATATGAAGCAACTTATCTGTCATGCTTTTATGAATATAGGAATCATTTTAATCAGCTTACTGTTTTATTGGATAGCAATCAAATTACGAAGGGCTTATGTCAGGGGGAATATTCTTTCCATTAAAAGGCGTATAATGATGTCTCTGTATAGCAGAGGCTTAAATATATATTCCAAGAAGCCAAACTCCTATTACATAAATTTATTATCAAATGACGTAGATATGATAGAGGAAAATTATTTTCTATACCGTCCCCTTTTCGTTTTCTGCGTAGCAGAGTTTATATTTTCCTTTGGTGCATTACTATTGATCAGTTGGAAAGCACTACTTAGTTTTGCAGTTCTCTTTTTGATTCCGCTGATTATTCCACAGTTGTTCGCAGGAATGATTAAGAAACGAAGTGAAAAGGTGTCGGAAGGAAATGAACACTTTATATTCGAAGTGAAGGAACAGATTCAGGGAATGGAAGAAATTGTTGGAAATCTGTCTGTTTCCACGTTTCTGAAAAAATTTGCAGAGGCAAATAATGTACAGCAAAGAAATAAGGAGAGTGCAGGAACAGGACAAAACTTTGTTAATGAATTATCGGCATCATGCGGTGCAATTTCTCAGCTTGGGTGTATGGCGGTAGGTGCTGCTCTTGTAATTTACGGAGATATGAGTGTGGGTGCATTGATTGCATCGGTACAGCTGTTAAATTCCATTTTCGGACCTATTAATAAAATTGCTGAAATATCAGCCAAAAAAGAAAGTGCAAAACCAATAATAGAAAAATTATTACCGGAGATGGAGCAAGGGCAGGAAGCTATATCCGGTGCAGTTTCTAAGATTTCCGGAGACATAGAATATGATAATGTAGAAGTATGGTACGAAATGGGAAAACCGGTAATCAAAAAATTCTCTCACCGATTTAAGGAAGGAAAAACATATGCAGTAATAGGGGACAGTGGGACAGGAAAGACAACACTTTTTAAATGTCTGCTTAAACTTCATATGGATTTTAGTGGAAAGATTAGAATTGGGAACAGGGAGATAGAAAATTTATCGGAAGAAGAGATCTATGATTTTGTTGGTTATGTTCCGCAAAATGCATATTTATTTAACGAAACAATAGAAAATAATATTACAATGTCAGGTGCTTATTCCGAAAAAGAGATTTATGATGTAATCAAAAAGGTTAATTTAGAAAAGCTTATAGAAGAAAACAGAGGGAAGCTTGGAGATTTGGGGCAGGAAATTTCCGGTGGTGAAAAACAACGAATTATATTGGCAAGAGCACTTATCAGAAAGCCACAAGTTTTACTTTTTGATGAACCAACCACAGCGCTTGACCCGGGGACAAGGGATTCTATCAATGAAATGATTTTTTCCCTAACGGAGTATACCCGTATTGTTATTACCCATGACAGGCGACCGGAATATCTGGCGCAGTTTGATGAAGTAATTGAGATTTGATTAATATAATCCCTTTTTGGAAGGTAATGCGACATATGCAAACGTAGTTTTACAGTATATTGGAACATACTGCATATATAAGAAAACTCTTGCATATCCCTTAAACCTATGATAAAATTCAAATGTTGTAAAAAAATCACGTATACGGATTGTATGCCGGTGCTTCTTAACGCAGAAGTGGCAGAAAGGTATCCAAGTGATACAAGGGAAGTATACGGAAGTAAAAAACCAAATGGAGGTAAAGACATGAGCGTTATTTCAATGAAACAATTATTAGAAGCAGGTGTTCATTTTGGACATCAAACAAGAAGATGGAACCCTAAAATGGCTCCTTATATCTTCACAGAAAGAAATGGTATTCACATTATCGACTTACAGAAATCAGTAGGTAAGGTTGATGAAGCTTACAAAGCAGTATCCGATATTGCTAATGCAGGTGGAACAATTCTTTTTGTTGGTACAAAGAAACAGGCTCAGGATGCTGTAAAAACAGAAGCTGAAAGATGTGGAATGTACTATGTAAATGAAAGATGGTTAGGTGGTATGCTTACCAACTTCAAGACCATCCAGTCCAGAATTGCAAGATTAAAAGCAATTGAAACAATGGCAGAAGACGGAACTTTTGATGTTCTTCCTAAAAAAGAAGTAATCCAGATCAAAAAAGAATGGGAAAAATTAGAAAAGAACTTAGGTGGTATTAAAGATATGACAAGAGTGCCTGATGCTATCTTTGTTGTTGACCCTAAGAAAGAAAAAATCTGTGTTCAGGAAGCTCATAACTTAGGTATTACATTAATCGGTATCGGTGATACAAACTGTGATCCTGAAGAATTAGATTATATCATTCCAGGTAACGATGATGCTATCAGAGCAGTAAAATTAATCGTTGCAAAAATGGCAGATGCTGTTATCGAAGCTAATCAGGGAGAAGCTGTTTATGTAGAAGAACCTGTAGTTGAGACAGAAGCAACTGATATTGAAGAAGTAGTAGAGGCAGAATAATTATAGAGTATAGTTCTCGTAAATGACGAGAGAATGGAGGATACAATGGCTATTACAGCAGCAATGGTAAAAGAATTGAGAGAAATGACCGGCGCAGGCATGATGGACTGTAAAAAAGCTCTGACTGAAACTAACGGAGATATGGAAGCCGCTGTTGAGGTTTTAAAGAAAAGCGGTGCTGCTAAAATGGAAAAGAAAGCTTCAAGAATTGCAGCTGAAGGTATCACCCGTGTAGCTGTGAAGGATAGTACAGCAGTTGTAGCAGAAGTTAACTCTGAAACTGACTTCGTTGCTAAAAATGCAATATTCCAGGAGTTTGTACAGTTAGTAGCTGACAATGCGCTTGAATCCGGATTAAACGGTGGTAAGAATGGAGAAGATATTGAAGCTCTCCTTGATATGAATGGTTTAAAAGATGTATTAGTTGAAAAGACAGCTACAATCGGAGAAAAATTATCTGTTCGTAGATTCGCAAAAGTAACAGGAGACTGTGTAGCAAGCTACATTCATGCAGGTGGAAAGATTGGTGTAATCTTAGCAGCTGAAGGTGCTTCTGATGTACAGGAAGCACTTACCAATATTGCTATGCAGATTGCAGCAATGAATCCTGAGTATATCAGCAGAGCTGATATTGCACAGGAAGCAATAGATAAGATGAGAGAAATCATTGTAGATTCTTCTTTAAATGATCCTGCATCTCTTCCTAAGCCGATTTTAAATGCTTTAATTGAAAAAGCGTGCACAGAAAAAGTATGGAGTGATGAAGATATTGCAATTTATGAAGAAAAGAAGAGCAATATGAATTATTTGTTCAACTTCCTTTCTAAGGAAGCGGCAGCAGCTTTAGTTTCTTTAGCAATGGCTGATAAGGCTAACATTGTTGAAAATAAAATTTTCAGCGGAGCAGTAGAAGGTCGTGTTTCTAAACAGTTAAAGGATATCTGCTTATTGGATCAGACATATGTAAAAGCAGAAGACGGAAAACAGACTGTAGGACAGTATCTTAAAGCAGTAAATGGCAACGTGACTCTTAAAGAATTCGTTCGTTTCGAAACAGGAGAAGGTATCGAAAAGAAGAATGAAGACTTCGCAGCTGAAGTTGCAGCACAGCTTGCTTAATTAAAATATGAATAATGGAGAGAGGGGGCGACTAGGTTCGAACTCTCTCTTTTTTTTGTAAGGATTGACAGCCTAGATTTTTGGTAAAGACTGAATTGTTACAATAACGGTGGAAAGGAGAATTTTATTATGTATGAAAAAATTAAAAATAAGATGGCATATGTAAGTGTAAAAGGTAAGATTAAGGTGGCAGTAACCTGCCTTATTGTGGCACTTACCATTGTGTCTGTAATAGGAAGTACAGCTATTATATCACTGAAGAATAACGTAGAGTCTTATCAAAGGGTAGAAATAGAGAATCAGGCAATTACTGATTGTCGAATTAATTTAAATAATATTGCCAGATATTTGAGGGAAATGGTAATTGAAGAGGGAAATACAGACCCTGTCCATTACATAGAAATGATTGATAATTTAAAAATAGGAATTGATGCCCAGTTAGTCGTTCTTTCAGAAAGTGAATATGTGGATAGGGCTATTTTAGATGCATATAGAGCGGAAATTCAAAGCTGGTATCAAATAGGAGAACGTATAACAAATGCAGTAAAATCTGAGGATAACAGTGGTGCTGCAAAGATTATCAGAGAAGAATGTAATGCTGCTTTAAAGGATTTGATCGTGCGTGTAGATGTGGTAAGTGAACAGATTACTGCAGAAATGAACAGAGTTTCTAAATTAAGTAATATCATTTATTATTTAAGCTTAGCAAACAATGCTTTGTTTTTATTGTTAGGAATTTTATTTGGTGTCTTTTTAAGTAAAAAACTGATGGAAGATATCAGTAACCCTGTTGAAGCTATTGAAAAGGCGGCACAGGATATGGAGTCCGGTGTTCTTTCCATAAATTTAGATTTTCATTCTCATGATGAGATGGGGATTCTGGCCAGCAGCCTACGTCATGCGGCTGCAAAGTTGAGTGCTTATATTGATGATATTTCCCATGCTATGGCAGCGTTTAGTAAAGGTCATTTTGATGTGGAGCCAAAAACAGAATGGACCGGGGATTTCAGACAAATTTATGAATCTGTTTATGATTTTGAAGTAAATATGTCACGTATAGTGACGGAAATTTATATAGTAGCAGAGCAGGTAGATAAGCTGGCGGCCGAGGTTGCAGGAAGTGCCGGTATTTTAGCTGAAGGAGCTATTGATCAGGCGACTATTATTGAAGAGCTGGCTTCTAGTATCGAGGGTATTTCTACTGAAATTGTTAATAATGCTAAAAATGCAGATGGCATCAGTAAGGAAGTTGAGAATGTAAGCCGGGAAATTATTGGAAGTAATCAAAAGATGCAGGAGATGGTAGACTCTATGAAGGAGATTAATGAGGCTTCTGCAAAAATCAGCACCATGATTTCGGCCATTAATGACATTGCTTCCCAGACTAATCTTTTGGCATTAAATGCTTCTATTGAGGCAGCCCGTGCGGGAGAAGCAGGAAGAGGTTTTGCCGTAGTAGCTGATCAGGTATCCCTGCTGGCTGCTCAAAGTGCAAATGCTGCCAAGGAATCGCGAGTTTTAATTGAAGCTTCTGTAGAGGCAGTAGCTAAGGGTATGGTTATTGCTGATGAGACTGCTAAACAGTTAATCAGTGCAGTGAATAATTCTAAGATTATTACCGGAGAGGTAAATAATGTTGCTGAAACCTTAAGAGTACAGGCTGCAGCCTTTGAGCAGATTAATAGTGGTGTAGAGAATATTAGTAATGTATGTCAGAATAATGCTTCCGTATCCCAGGAATGTGCGGCTACCAGTGAGGAAATGAACAAGCAGGCTAATAATCTTGAGAGTTTATTACGTTCATTTACTGTCTTAAAATTATAAAGAATAGAGGATGAAAATGCAGAGTAAAGTATTAGAAAAATTTTTAAGGTATATAAAAATAGATACTGAAGCTGATGAAAACAGCCAATCCTTTCCCAGCTCTGAAAAGCAAAAGGATTTGGGGAGACTTCTTTCGAAAGAGTTAAGTGAAATGGGAGCATCTGAGGTATTTTTTGATGAGGAATACGGATATGTTTATGCTAAGATTCCTGCCAATGATGGTGGAAAAAATAAGAAGGTATTAGGATTTATATCCCATATGGATACGGCACCAAGCTTTACCGGAAAAAATGTAAATCCACGAATAATAGAGAACTATGATGGAAATGATATTATCTTAAATGAAAAAGAAAATATAATATTATCAACAAAAAAATTTCCTGAAGTTTTAAATTATGTAGGAAAAACATTGATTACTACCGATGGCACCACCCTTTTAGGGGCAGATGATAAGGCAGGAATTGCAGAGATTATGACAATGGCAGAAATCTTGCTGAATAGTCCTGAGATACAGCATGGTACCATAGCTATCTGCTTTACACCCGATGAGGAGGTTGGTGCAGGAGTAGATCATATTGATCTGAAAAGACTGGATGCTGATTTTGCTTATACCGTTGACGGAGGCATTCTAGGTGAGCTGGAATATGAGAATTTCAATGCAGCATCAGCTGTATGCAGGATTCGTGGTGTTAATGTACATCCAGGTGAAGCTAAAAATAAAATGAAGAATGCTTCCCTTATTGGAATGGAGCTGGAAGCTTTGTTGCCACAAAATGAAAAGCCTCAGTTTACCTCGGGCTATGAAGGATTTTTTCATCTGACTTCCATAAAGGGAGATGAGGAAAATGCCAGATTAGATTATATTATCAGAGATCATTCTAAGGAAAAATTTGAAGAAAAGAAACTTTTGATTTCTAAATGTGTAGAGTTTCTCAATGCAAAATATGGTCAGAATACGGTAGTATTGGCTATGAAGGATTCCTATTACAATATGAAGGAGAAAATAGAGCCGGACTTTTATTTTCTTATCGAAGAAGCTAAGAAGGCGATGGAAGAATTGGGAATTCAGCCAAGGATACAGCCGATTCGCGGAGGTACCGATGGAGCACGTTTGTCCTATATGGGACTGCCTTGTCCAAATCTTTGTACCGGAGGTCATAATTTCCACGGAAGATATGAATATATCTGTTTAGAATCCATGGAAGCTGTTGTAGGTCTGCTTTTGAAGCTGGCATCAGTTTCTTTTGAGAATAAGTAAATAAAAATCAGGGGATAATAGTAATATCACTCTTTTAAGAGTAAGAAAAAAGGAGTTAAAATATGATGAAAAAATTATTAGTGTTTGTTTTAGTTCTGTCAGTAGCAGTTTCCATGATTGGCTGTGGATGTGGTTCTACAAAAGAAAATAATACACAGGTGGAAAATACCCCGCCGGAAACAACCTTTGAAGCAACAGAGGAGCAGGTTCCTGCGCAGACGGATGAGGAAATTGTTTCTGAGGAAGCTAATGTACAAAATCAAGGACAGGGCACTACTATAGGTACAACTTTGGTACAGGAATTTATTAATAAAAAACAGGAAAGCCCTGAAATTTCAGCACAGGAGATGGCTGATTATCTTCTTTCACTGGAAATGATTCAGTTTGATGGTGCTACAATGACAGTAGAGGAAGGACTCCTTACCGGTTTTAATAATGCAGAAATTACCGGTTTTAAGGAAGGTGTTATGTTTGCGCCTATGATTGGATCTATCCCATTTGTTGGTTATGTCTTTACCTTAGAGGAGGGGAGTGATGCTGATGCATTTATCCGACAATTGAAGGATAATGCAGATCCCAGATGGAATATTTGTACCGAGGCGGAAGAGACTGTGGTAGAGTCAGCTGATAATATGGTATTTTTCGTAATGTGTCCTTCTCAGTTTGAATAATCATAAAAAAAGAAGTCTTCAGGGGAAGACTTCTTTTTTAAAATCACCCATTGTATAAAAGGAGATAAAAATGTTATTTTCCAGTATTCCTTTTTTATATTGTTTTTTTCCTATATTTTTTATTTGTTATTATCTTAGTCCTTCTTTCATGAAAAATGGAGTTATTGTCCTTTTCAGCCTGGTATTTTACGGCTGGCAGGAAGGAAGATATGTACTTTTGATGGTGGCAGTAATTCTTCTGGGTTATGTATATGGAGTTTTTTTGGAAAGAGTTGAAAAGCCAAAGAAAAAAAAGATGATACTGATTTTTGCGATTATAAGTTATTTGGCAATTTTAGGTTATTTCAAATATACTAATTTTTTTATGGATAACTTTTCCCGTCTTTTTTCCATTAAAAATCCTATAGGTACTATTCTTTTACCAATTGGAATCAGCTTTTATATTTTTCAAATTATGAGCTACAACATAGATGTCTATCGTAATACCTGCAAGGCCCAGAAAAATCCATTGATTGTGGCAGCCTATATTTCTTTGTTTCCCCAATTAATTGCAGGACCTATTGTTCGGTATAAGGATATTGAAGAGCAGTTATTACAACGAAGTCATTCCTTTCTCAAAACCTATGAGGGGATGAAGAAATTTTTTATAGGATTGGGAAAAAAAATCTTATTGGCTAACCAGCTGGGAGAATGCTGTGATATTTTCCGACAGAGGGGAGAAGATAGTAGTTTATTTTTCTGGTTATATGCCATAGCTTTTTTATTCCATATTTATTTTGATTTTTCCGGATATAGTGATATGGCAATAGGACTGGCTGAAATGATGGGATTTCGATTGATGGAGAATTTTAATTATCCCTATATTTCCCGAAGCATAACAGAGTTTTGGAGAAGGTGGCATATTTCCTTGGGAACATGGTTTCGTGATTATGTCTATATTCCCCTGGGAGGCAATCGTGTGACCTTTAGCAGATGGCTCTTTAATATTGGAATAGTCTGGTTTTTAACAGGCTTTTGGCATGGGGCCTCTTGGAATTTTATTCTTTGGGGAATGTATTTTGCCTTATTTTTAATGATAGAAAAACTAGGATTAAAAAAATATCTGGAAAAAAATAGATTTTTCAGTCATTGTTATGTATTGTTTTTTGTGATGGTCAGTTTTCTTATTTTTGATGGACTATCTCTAAAAGAAGCAGGAAGAAATTTTCTTGGACTTTTTGGTGTGGGATGTGAGACTTTGGTTGGTGCGGAGAGTATTTATTATTTGAAAAATTTCCTGATTGTCATCCTGGTATCCGTAGTTTTTGCCACACCTATAGGGAAGCTTATTGTAAAAAAGCTTCTTCAGAAGGTGTTTGGTAAAAGATACTTTATTTTAGCAGAAACAGCAGGGATGCTTTTAATCCTCTTAGCAGCAACTGCTTATCTGGTAGACGGTTCCTTTAATCCTTTTTTATACTTTAGATTTTAGGAGGAAGTATGGAAAAAAACAAAGAGATAATTTTTTCAGTATTTTTTATAGGAGCAGTGATTTTTTCCTTATCGCTTTTCCTTTGCTTTGCACCAAAAGAAGAGTATTCGATAAGTGAAAGAAGAAAATTAAAGGAATTGCCCCAATTCTCCTCGGAAGGTCTGAAAAAAGGGGAGTTAGGAAAGGAATTAGAGGAATATACCTTAGATCATTTTCCTTTTCGGGAGGAATTCAGAGGATTAAAAAATCTGGTATCCCAAGGTATTTTCAGAAAGCTGGACCAGGGGGGACTTTATCATAGAGAGGGATATCTGGTAAAGATGGAATACCCTTTAAATGGGGAGATGCTGGAATATGGTTCAGAAAAATTGCTGGGAATTTATGAAAAATATTTAAAGGACAGCGGCAGCAGATGTTATTTATCTTTAATACCGGATAAAAATTATTTTTTGGGTGAAAAGTACGGAATGCTGACTATAGATTATGAGTTAATGTTTCGTCAGTTTAGTGAAAGACTTCCCTTTGCCAAATATCTGGATATTACCGGGCTTCTTGGTATTGAAGATTATTATAAGACAGACACTCATTGGCGACAGGAACAGTTATTAGATGTAGCCAAATATCTGGGAAAAGAAATGGGTGCAGAGGTGGAAGCGCCCTATGATAAGATAAAAGCAGAGAAACCATTTGCAGGGGTATATGCAGGTCAATGGAGTCTTCCCGTAGAAGGAGAGGACCTATATTATCTTACTAATGGAATACTGGATAATTGTAGGGTTTATTCTGTAGGGGAAAAGAACAATACAGCAGAGGGAATTTATGACAGGAAAAAATTAGAGGATAAGGATCCCTATGAAATGTTTTTATCGGGCAACAAGGCGATTCTTGTAATTGAAAATCCTGCTGTAAGGGAAAAAAAGGAGCTTCTGGTGTTCAGGGATTCCTTTGCTTCTTCCCTGGTCCCTCTTCTTGTCCCGGGCTATTCCAAGATCACACTGGTAGACATACGTTATGTACAAAGTAATATTTTAGATTATTATATTGATTTTTCGGGACAGGATGTACTTTTTTTGTATTCTTCTCTTATTTTAAATCAAAGTCGTTCCTTTAAATAAAAGATATATTTATAAGACGTATAAATACGGGCCTACTTTCTTTTTAACTTGCCAAAAACAAGGAGAAAATGGTATACTACATGGGAATAGTTGAGAATAAATGAAGATGTAAGGTACCAAGATGCAGCAGAAAGCCAAAGGGCAGCTGTTATACCAAAGCAAGGGAGAAATTACATGAAGAGAATTTTATTAAAGTTAAGCGGAGAAGCACTTGCCGGTGATAAGAAAACAGGTTTTGATGAGCCCACAGTCAGAAAGGTGGCACTTCAGGTAAAAGAACTTCAGGAATCAGGAATTCAGGTTGGTATTGTAATCGGAGGAGGAAATTTCTGGAGAGGAAGAACCAGTGAGAATATTGACAGAACCAAGGCAGATCAGATTGGTATGCTGGCCACAGTGATGAATTGCATTTATGTTTCTGAAATTTTCAGATCGGTGGGAATGCAGACGAATGTCCTTACCCCCTTTGAATGTGGTTCCTTTACCAAGCTTTTTTCAAAAGACAGAGCTAATAAGTATTTTGAAAAAGGAATGGTTGTATTTTTTGCAGGCGGTACCGGTCATCCTTATTTTTCCACAGATACAGGGGTTGTCCTGAGAGCGATCGAGGTAGAAGCTGAGGTAATACTTTTAGCGAAAGCCATTGATGGGGTATATAATGATGATCCTAAGAAAAATCCGGAAGCAAAGAAGTATGATTCCGTTACCATTGATGAGGTAATAGAAAAGAATCTGCAGGTAGTGGATATGACAGCCTCTATTCTGGCACGGGATAATAAAATGCCTATGTGGGTATTTGGATTAAATGAGGAGAACAGTATCGTAAATTCCGTAAAGGGTGAGTTTACGGGAACTAAGGTTTTAGTATAATACAGGAAGATAGAAATACAAGAAAAAATAAGAAAGCGGAGAAACAATTATGAAAGAAAGAGTAAAAGTATTTGATGAAAAAATGACAAAAGCCTATAACCATCTTTTAGGTGAATATCAGACAATCAGAGCAGGACGTGCAAATCCCCATGTACTGGATAAAATCAGAGTAGATTATTACGGAACGGCTACCCCTCTTCAGCAGGTAGGTAACATCTCTGTTCCGGAACCAAGAATGCTTCAGATAGCTCCTTGGGAAAAGAGTCTTCTTCGTGAAATTGAAAAAGCGATTCTTAGTTCTGATATCGGTATTACTCCTAATAATGATGGAACAGTAATCCGTTTGGTATTTCCGGAGCTTACAGAGGAACGTCGTAAGGAGCTGGTAAAGGATGTTAAGAAAAAGGGAGAAGAGGCTAAGGTAGCTGTACGTAATATCAGACGAGAGGCTAATGATAGCTTTAAGAAGCTGGCAAAAGAAGAAGTTTCTGAAGATGAAATTAAAGATTTAGAAAATGAAGTTCAGAAATTAACAGATAAATATGTAAAGGACATTGAAAAAGCAGTAGAAGAAAAATCAAAGGAAATCTTAACTGTATAGTTTTTGGTGAAAAGCTGCCTTTTATCGGCAGCTTTCTTTCATCATAATTTAGTATAGGTCTGCAATATCAGGAGGAAGATATGAATATACCTAAGCATGTGGCAATTATTCTGGATGGTAACGGAAGATGGGCAAAGGCTAAAGGAATGCCTAGAAATTACGGTCATGTACAAGGAGCCAAAACTGTAGAGGTTATCTGTGAGGAAGCCTATAAAATGGGAATACAATACTTAACAGTATATGCTTTTTCAACAGAAAACTGGAATCGTCCCAAAGAGGAAGTGGATGCCTTAATGAAGCTTCTAAGAAACTATATGAAAAATTGCCTGAAAACAGCAGAAAAAAATAATATGTGTGTAAGAATTATCGGAGATAAATCGGGCTTAGATCCTGATATTCAGGAAAGTATTGAACAGCTGGAGCAGGCTACAAAAGAAAATACAGGTCTTCATTTTTCCATAGCCATTAATTACGGAGGCCGGGATGAGCTTCGAAGGGCATTTCAAAAAATGGCCTCTGATATGAAAAAGGGAGACAGATTGGTAGAAGAGATTACAGAAGATATCATTGCAGATTATTTGGATACTGCCGGTTTACCGGATCCCGACCTACTGATCAGAACCTGTAATGAACAAAGAATTTCTAATTTTTTATTATGGCAGTTAGCTTATACGGAGTTTTACTTTACTCCGGTAGCATGGCCGGATTTTTCAAAAGAAGAATTAGAAAAAGCTGTCAGGGCATATAATCAAAGAGATCGGAGATATGGCCTGCTGAAGGAGGAGTAAATCATGTTTAAAAGCCGCCTTATAAGTGGGATTATTTTAGTAATTCTGGCTTTGATTACCCTAATTGTGGGAGGACATTTGCTTTCATCTGTTTTATGGCTGATATCCATGATTGCCTTTAGGGAGTTGTGTACAGCTTGTCGGATACACAGTGAAAAGAAAAAGGTAAATAGTCTGGAAATTACCGGTTATCTGGGGATTATCTGTTATTATCTGATAATGACTGTTTTGGAATCCCATCTTTATATGGTACTGGTTGTGCTGATGAGCTTTCTCAGCTTTTTATTTATTTATGTTTTTTCTTTTCCCCGCTATCATGCCAATCAGGTAATGAGTGCTTTTTTTTCTTTCATGTATGCACCTGTTATGTTTTCCTTTTTGTTCTTAACAAGGCAGCTGGAGTATGGTGTTTATTACGTATGGATGATTTTTATCAGTTCCTGGATTAGTGATACCTGTGCCTATTGTGTAGGGATGTTGTTTGGCAGGCATAAGCTGGCACCGATTCTCAGTCCCAAGAAATCCATAGAGGGTTCCTTGGGAGGTATTATAGGCTCTGTAATTGTAGGAGCTTTGTTTGGTCATTTTATTGTGGAACAGGTAATAGCAGAGCAACAGGTTACTTGGATTTTTGCCTTAATAGGTGGTGTAGGAAGTATAGTTTCCCAAATAGGAGATCTGGCAGCCTCTGCCATTAAGAGAAATCATGAGATTAAGGATTATGGAAAGCTGATTCCCGGCCATGGTGGTATTATGGATAGATTTGACAGTGTGATTGTAACAGCACCAATGATTTATTTTTTATTTAGTCTTTTGGTGAACTAAGGAGATTTTAATGAAAAAGATTGCAATATTAGGTTCTACGGGCTCAATCGGAACACAGACCTTGGAAATTGTAAGAGCGAAGGAACAGTTACAGGTAATGGCTTTGGCAGCCGGAACTAATGTGGATTTAATGGAACAGCAGGTTCGTGAGTTCAGGCCGGTTGTGGCAGCTATGTGGAGTGAAACGGCAGCAGAGGAATTAAAAAAGCGGGTGTCAGACCTAAAGACAGAAATCCTTTGGGGAATGGAGGGCCTGTTAGCAATTGCCACAATGGAAGAAGTAGAAATTCTTGTAACTGCCCTGGTAGGTATGATAGGAATCCGTCCTACCATAGCAGCCATTGAACGGGGAAAGGATATTGCTTTAGCCAATAAAGAAACACTGGTAACGGCAGGACATATTATTATGCCCTTGGCCAAGGAAAAGGGAGTGTCTATTTTACCGGTAGACAGCGAGCACAGTGCTATTTTCCAATGCTTAAAGAACGAAAAAGGTGACCGGATAGAAAAGATTTTATTAACAGCGTCCGGAGGACCTTTCAGAGGAAAGCAAAAGGAAGAATTAAGGGATATTCAGGTCGAAGATGCCTTAAAGCATCCCAACTGGTCGATGGGAAGAAAAATAACCATTGATTCCTCCACTCTGGTAAATAAGGGATTGGAAGTAATTGAAGCCAAGTGGTTATTTGATGTGGAGCTGGATCAGATACAGGTGGTGGTTCATCCCCAAAGTATTATTCACTCCATGGTGCAATTTAAAGATGGAGGAGTAATTGCCCAGCTGGGAACTCCCGATATGAAGCTTCCCATACAGTATGCTTTATTTTATCCCGATAGAATGCCAATGGAGGGAAAACGGGTAGATTTTTATCAGCTGGCAAATATGACATTTGAAAAACCTGACATTTCTAATTTTGAAGGTCTGGCTTTGGCCTATGAAGCAGCAAGGGTGGGAGGAAGTATGCCCACTATTTATAATGCAGC
>JAFYWD010000218.1 GCA_017558205.1 Lachnospiraceae bacterium
GCTTTCCCAGCCTGTCGTTCTGTCTGAGGGAAGTGATTATCAGCTGCAGGCGGCTTTTACGACAGCAGAAATAGGAAATAATAAAGAGGTTACTGTTACCGTTACTCTTTTAAATAATAACTATAGTTTGGAGAATAATACTTATCAGACAACTGCCAATATTTTGGAGGAAATAAAGGGAGAAGAAGGTGGAGAAAGCGGCAACCCGGATGAAGGTGGAGAAGACGGCAATCCGGATGAAGAGGAAATTCCGGCTGTAGTTCCTGAGGATTTATGGGTAGAAGGAATTCAGGATTATGATTATTCGGGAAAAACTATTGTTCAGAAGGAACTGAAGGTTTACCACGGAAATCAGCAGTTAGTACTTAACAAGGATTATACCGTAAAATATAAAAATAACCAGAAGGCCGGAGTTGCTACCATTACCATTACAGGTAAAGGAAATTATGCAGGTACTATTGTAAAAAACTTTGAAATTAAGCCATTGAATCTTAGTGAAGCAATCCTTTCAGACGAGGTAGTTACTCTTGTATATAATAAGAAGGTACAAAAAGCAGTTACTACCGTATCTTATGAGCTTCAGGGAAAAATCATAAAATTAAAGTCCGGAAAAGATTTTGAATTTGTGTATCCCGGTACAGATTCTGCCAAGACCGGTGAATATGATGCCAAAGCTTTTCAGGCAGTAAATGAGAATCCCGGTTATACGGTATACATTAAAGGTAAGGGAAATTATACAGGAGAACGAACCTTCCTTCAAAAGATCACAGAAAAAACTTTAATCAGTAAAGTAAGCTTCATAAAAATCAAGGATCAGAAATATAGTGAAACAGTACAGATTACCGGTGAGGCAAAGCCTGAAGTAGTATTAAAGGATAAAGGAGTGGAGCTTCGTCAGAAGGCAGAGGGAGCTACAGGTAATGATTATGATTATACGGTAGAATATCGCAATAATAAGTCGGTAGGAACTGCCACAATTATTATCAAAGCTAATGAGAACAGTGAAAAATATGCAGGAACGAGAATTGTTACCTTTAAAATCACAGGTACTCCCATCAGTAAGGTTAAAATTGATGGCTTTGTGGCATCTAAGATTTGGACGGGAGAAGAAATTACCCAGAAGGTCAGTCTTCTTCCAAATATCAAAGGAAATACAACACCCTTGCAAGAGGGAGAGGATAAGGATTATATCGTAAGCTACAGCAATAATATTGAAGTGGGAAAAGCTACGGTAATCTTTACCGGAAAAGGGGGATATACCGGAACGGTAAAGAAAACCTTCAAGATTACAGGAAGTCCCATAAATAAAGTTGGGGTAGAGGGCTTGCCGGACATACCGGTGGAATATGCAGGAAAAGCGATAGAATTAGAAGGAGTATGGTTAAGGAACAGTGAAGGAAGGATACTGACTGAAGTTGGTGAGGACGGTAAGGGAGATTATGCTGTAAGCTATAAGAATAATCATAAAGCCGGTACTTCTACTATTACTTTTACGGGAAAAAACGGTTATACGGGAAAACTGAGCAAAACCTTTAAAATTGTCGCAAGCGATATGAACAGTGATAAAATCCAGGTTCAGCTGGAGAATGATTACCCTTATTCAAAGGGAGGGGCACAGCCGGAGCCTACAGTGATTTGTGGCTGGGGCGAGAATGCCGTTATTCTGACAAAGGGTGTAGATTATACTCTAAGCTATGCCAATAATAAGGCTGTTACCGATGAAAACAGTAAGAAGGATCCTATGGTTACTATTACAGGTAAGGGGGGTTTTAAAGGAAAGCTTATTAAAAACTTTATTATTACAGAAGGAAACCTGTCTCAGGTATCTGCGAAGGTTACAGATGTGGTATATAAAAAGAAGTCAAATATCTGTAAGCCGACTATTGTATTAACAGACAGTAATGGAAAGAAGCTGATTGCAGGCACAGACTATGACAAGAGGATTACTTACTCTTATAAAACAGGAGGAATCGTACAAAGTTACGAGATTATTCCTCAGGGAACCAAAATTCTTGCTCGTATTAACGGTATCAATAATTATGCAGGAACTGTGAAAACAGTGGAATTCTCCTATGTTAAGAGCTTGCTGTCCAAGGCTTCCGTTACTATTTTGCCTCAGGCCTACAGTGGTCAGGAGGTTACCTTAAAGGAAGAAGATATCGAAGTAAAAATAGGGAATGATACTCTTGTTTTAGGCACTGACTATGAAATCGTAGGCTATACCAACAATCGTGGGAAGGGAACTGCAAAGGTTACCCTTAGAGGTATAGGAAATTATGGTGGTGAAAAGAC
>JAFYWD010000022.1 GCA_017558205.1 Lachnospiraceae bacterium
AAAATACGACGCTGCAGGGCAAATCTTGCTGCTCTGTCCAGATAAGGACGCATAGCCTCCTCAATTTTATTTCCATCCAGTTCCCTGATTTGCTTGGCTGTTTCGGCAGGAATGCATTTAAATCCATTAAGGGTAGTTGTGCTATCCTTATAAACTCTTTCTTCCTCTCGTATTGCCTTTTCTTTCAATTCCCCATGTCGGGTAGCCTGTTCCTTATAAGATACCAAGCGAGATTCTTTTCCATTTCCTACCCCTTTTCCAAATACATTATCATTATCAATTCCTGTAAAGGCCTGTGTAGAATCTTCTGCTTCCATATCGATAAAAAAATTATTGGTTTTACGATCCCTGTGAAAGGCTATGTAATCTAAAATCTGCATAGTAAAAGAGCTTGTAATAAAACCGGCATTCCATTTCAGCTCCTTCTCACTGGAATGACCAAAAATATTACGACGGCCTCCCTTCATTTCCTTATCAGCTTTTTCTTCTCCAAAGCTGATTTTTGCCAGTCGTGCCTCCTTTCCTGCTGCCAAATCCATATTGGTTCCATATTGCAGCTTTCCCTGAGTATCCTTATAATAGGTAGTTCTTGCTCCTGCCTGGGAGCCAAGGCCTGTAACCTCTGCCAATCGAGACATGGCTTCATCATAATTAAAATTATTTATTGTTCTTTGTTCTTCAATTCCTTTCGAGCTCAAACCGGTACGAAGCACTCGTTTTTGCTCAAGGTCTATTAAGACCTGAGATAATTGACCTCCCGTCTTAATAGAATCCTGGGCTGCTGTTTCTACTGCTTCCAGCCTTTTTTGATCTATTAAAATCAGAGCGTCCTTTACCGCCAGTCCCTGAGTCAGCTGATAATATTCCATAGTCAGGGCAAGATCACTATCCCTATAGTTGCCTGCTACCTTCTCCTTAGTCTCTCCTTCTGATAAAAGGAAGGGATTTTTCAGCAACATATGTATCATCTTGGAAATATCGATAAAATCAATTTTGATATCTTCTCGCTCCAAATCGTCGGTACTTTGCAGCTCCATGTCATCTATCATCTTTGCTATTTTTTCCAGTTCCTGCAAATATTGCTCTACCGACTCCTGATCTGTTCCCTTTAGGGCAGGTAATGTTCTTTGTAATAATTCCTGTCTCTTATCAATGGCAGCTTCCCCACCATTTCTTTTATTCATCTGGTAAGAAGTTTTATCAATCTGTCCTTTCTGTATTCCCGTGGAAGCCATATTTCCCTGAACACTTAATGCCCCCCTACCATTTACAATATCATTCAAAGGAACACTTTCTATCTGGTTTTCCATTAAGTAATCATAAGAAAGATTTTCCAGATATTGAAATACATTTCCCAAAGAATACAGCTTAATTAACAGGGTGCTCATGGCCGGCATCATTGCCTTTTCTTCTTCTCTGTGCAGATGAATCCCGGCATACCAGCTTCTTCCTCTTTCTACATAATGAGAGACCTTCTGAAGCAAAGTTTCATAAGAGGCAGTGCTGCTTGTAATTACCTCCCCCATATTATCCAGGGAAATTGTCTGTTTCATATCCTGATGAAATTGTTCCAAACTTTGCAGAGTTTTTATTAACGTACTGCTTTTAAATTCCTTCTGCCAGCCTGAAAGCGCACGAAGAGAATCTACCGTCATAATGCCCCCTGACGTAGTAAGACTGTTTTGTCCTACTGCATATTGCTTCCCTGATTCTGACTGCAAATCTTTCGTAGGTGCTATTGTATTCTCCCTGCTGGCTCGATCCTGCATAAAGGCTTTTGCCAGACCGTGACCGTAATTTCCAAAATCACTTTGACCCTGCAGCAGTTTTATTGGTTCTTTTTCCATATTGTTATCCTTTTGTTCTATACTCTTACATCACATAACATTGATTTGTTTTATTTTTCCTTTTGATTTCTCCTAAGTGCCAGCATAGTGATATCATCGGCCTGTTCTGCCCCGTCCGCAAACTCTTTGATAGAAGTTAGAATGGACTCTACCAGTTGTTCCAAAGGCATCGCAACATTTTCTGCTAAGGATAAATTTTCTTCTA
Organism: Lachnospiraceae bacterium; assembly: GCA_017558205.1. GTDB lineage: Bacteria > Bacillota > Clostridia > Lachnospirales > Lachnospiraceae > SFDP01. The sequence goes on from JAFYWD010000022.1 coordinate 2,053, forward strand.
ATCTGTCATCTCCATATAACTCTTCCTGAGGATTCAAAGCTTCATTTACACCATCGGTATAGAGATAGAGGGTATCTCCCTTCTCTAACCGGAAGCTGCCTTCTTCATATTCCATGCCTTCCA
>JAFYWD010000001.1 GCA_017558205.1 Lachnospiraceae bacterium
CGTAAGAAGGGATTAATAACAGAAAGCTGAACTGTTAAGAAGCTTACGTTACACAGAATAAAGAGAGGTACTACATGAAGGCAGAAGTAAGAGGATGGCTGATTGGGCTTTTTACCATTGCAATTATAATGGCAATACCTGTAAGCTATGTTTATGCCACTTCTACCCAGGAAAAGTTAAATAAGGCAGAGGAACAAAAGAAGGAAACACAGTCACAGCTGAATGAAACAAAGGAAGACCTCCAGGAACTAAAGGAAGAAAAGAGTAACTTAGAGGTTCAGCTCAGTGATCTGAACAAAAAACTGACAGAGGTAAGTGATAATCTTAATGATTTGGAAGATCAGATTGTAAAAAAGGAAGAAGAAATCAAAATTACGGAAGAAGATCTTCAAACTGCAAAGGAGACGGAAGAAGATCAATACGAAAGTATGAAAATCAGAATCCGGTTTATGTATGAGCGCAATGATTATGCCCTGTTGGAAGCAATTTTTGCTTCCGGATCTTTTGGAGATGCCTTAAATAAAGCAGATTATGTAAAGCAGATCGCAGAGTATGACCGAAAGAAGTTGCAGGAATATGAAGAGACGAGAAAGCTGATTGAGGAAGAAGAGGCCAGGCTGAAGGAAGAAAAGCAGCAGCTGGATCAATTAAAAACTCAGGTTGAAGAAGAAAAGAAAAAAGTAAATTCCTATGTGAACCAGACTGCTTCCAGCATATCATCCTATAGTGGTCAGATTTCCGATGCAGAAGCCAAGGCTCTGGCTTATGAAGCTAAAATCAGAGAGCAGGAAGCTAATATTGAGTATTTGAAAAAGAAGCTGGAGGAAGAAAAAGCCCTTTCTAATTTAGCGGCACAGTCTAAATGGAGAGATATTTCAGAAGTAAAGTTTGAAGAGGGAGACCGAAAGTTGTTAGCCAATATTATTTACTGTGAGGCAGGCGGAGAGCCTTATGCCGGACAGCTGGCAGTAGGGGCTGTAGTAATTAACCGCGTGCTTAGTGGAGTATTTCCGGATACCGTAGTAGGCGTAATATATCAGAAAAATCAATTTTCGCCGGTAGCCAGCGGAAGACTGGCACTGGCTTTAGCAGAAGACAGAGCTACAGCGGCCTGTTACAAGGCAGCAGACGAAGCTATGGCAGGACAAAATAACATCGGAAGCTGTGTTTTCTTCCGTACACCTATTGAAGGATTAAACGGGACAAGGATAGGAAATCATATTTTCTATTAATTGCGATAAATTTTTTAAAAATTACTAACTATTATTTGAAATATGAGTTATAATAGAAGAAATAACTGTAAATAAAAATAGAAGGGAGTAATATGTGAAGGATCAACAAAAGGTATTTAAATCATTAACCTTAATCAGTCAGTTTGCCATTCACATGTTGGTCCCTATTTTTATGTGTTCCTATTTAGGATATATGGCTGATCAAAAAAGAGGAACTTCCTTTATGTTTATTCTGGGTTTTTTTATTGGAGCCATAGCAGGAGGAAGAAATGTTTTTCTTTTAGCAAAGAAAATATACGATGACGGAGAAAGCTCTCCTTCAAAATTATATGAGGAGTCTAATAAGAAAAGAAAAGGAAAGAAGAAGAATGGCAAAGGAAGGGAATGATTCCGGACAAACTCTGAAGGAGCTGTTGGCGGGAATTATCGTGTTTGGAATACTGGAGCAGATTATTTTTTTCCTGATAGCAGAAAAAAAGCGGTATTTAACCATAGGCTTATGGTTCGGTGTTATTTTGGCAATTCTGGCGGCCTGTCATATGTATTACTCTCTTAACAGAGCTCTTGACCTGGGAGGGGGAGCAGCAAAATATGTAATGTCGCAGAATATGGTACGTTACGGTGTAATAGTAGTTGCTTTTGGAATACTTTGTGTATTGGATTTTGGGAATCCTTTAGCTGCTTTTGCAGGAATCATGTGTCTCAAAGCAGGAGCTTATTTACAGCCGTTTACGCATAAAATTCTAAGTAAAGTAAAAAGGAGGTGAGTATATGGGAAGAGGAATCCTGTTATCCGGCGGTGCTGATATTGATTTTATGATTCACGGAGTTTTCTCCTACGAATTATTCGGTCAGACAGTATGGATAACAACTACGCATATATGCGTACTCATTGTAATGCTGGTATTGGCAATCTTTTCCATTATAGCAGGAAGAACCATGAAAAAAGCAGAAGAAATCCCCAAAGGCTTTCAGAATGTGGTAGAAATCGTGGTAGAAATGCTGGATGGAGTAGTAACCAATACAATGGGGAAAAATGCACCCGGATTTAAAAACTATATCGGAACAATCTTTATTTTCATTCTGGTAAGTAATATTTCCGGTTTATTCGGCTTACGTCCGCCCACAGCTGACTATGGGGTAACCCTTCCCCTAGGGTTGATGACATTTACTCTGATACATTTCAACAAATTTAAGTATCAGAAGGTAAGTGGAGTAATTAAGGGATTATGTGATCCCTGGCCATTCTGGGCTCCGATTAATATCATCGGAGATGTAGCAGTGCCAATTTCCCTGTCTTTGCGTTTGTTCGCCAATATTTTATCGGGAACGGTTATTATGGCATTGATCTACGGTCTGCTTTCTAAATTTGCGTTGATATGGCCGGCGGCATTGCATGTGTATTTTGATTTGTTCTCCGGAGCAATTCAGACCTATGTATTCTGTATGTTAACCATGACATACATTTCAGACGCTATGACAACAGAATAAAGAATCATCAGTAAATTAGTAACTGTTCAATGCAGATATGAGCATTTACGTAAATTATAATATCAGGAGGAAAACAAGATGGAATTTAATAACAATTTTATTTTAGGATGTTCAGCAATTGGTGCAGGCTTAGCTGTTATCGCAGGTATCGGACCCGGTGTAGGTCAGGGTATTGCAGCAGGACATGCAGCAGCAGCAGTAGGACGTAATCCGGGAGCAAAGGGAGATATTACTTCTACCATGTTATTGGGACAGGCCGTTGCCGAAACAACAGGTTTATATGGTTTATTAATTGCTATGCTCTTATTATTTGTAAAACCTTTATTACCATAAGCCTTCCATAAAAGAGAACAACGAAAGGAGGCGTCAACTTGAATAACATGTTAAGTGCAATACAGATAAAAGTGGCAGCTGAAATGGCTCCCAGATTGTTTGACCTGGATTTACAGCTATTTGCAGATGCTTTCCTTATGATTATTGCAGTAGTTGTATTATTTCTTGTTATGTCTTATTTTCTTTTCAATCCTGCCAGAGCTTTTCTGGAGAAAAGACAGGAAAAGATCAGAACAGAGCTGGAGGATGCAAAGGAAAATCAGGAGGCAGCGAAGGCCTTAAAAGCAGAATATGACGAGAAATTAAAGAATATTGAAAAAGAGGCAGAGAGTATTTTAAGCGATGCCAGAAAAAGAGCACTTGCTAATGAAAACCGTATTGTAGCACAGGCAAAAGAAGAAGCTGCCCAGATCATTGCAAGAGCCAGAGAAGAAGCTAAGCTGGAGAAGCAGAAGATGGCAGATGATGTGAAAAAGGAAATCATTGCTGTGGCTGCTTTAATGGCAAACAAAGTAGTTGCATCATCCATGGATGTAACTATTCAGAATAACCTTATCGATGATACATTAAAGGAAATAGGTGACAGTACATGGCTAAGCTAATATCAAAGACCTACGGGGAAGCTTTGTTTGAATTGGCCGTTGAAGAAGAAAAAACAGAGGTAATGCTTCAGGAAATTACCGATATCAGAGAAATTTTTAATGAGAATGAGGATTATTTAAGATTTCTCAATCATCCCAGAATCTCTTCAGAGGATAAGATAAAATCCATAAAAGAGGTTTTTGAAAATAAGGTAGATTCTCAGATATTAGGATTTTTAGAGCTTGTAATTACAAAAGCAAGAACTGAAAATATGATAGAGATTCTGGATTATTTTTTAGACAGAATGAAAGCCTTCAAGGGAATCGGAGTTTGTTATGTTACAACACCCATGGTGCTTTCAGAGGATAAAAAAGAAGCACTCTGTAAAAAATTACTGGATACCACATCCTTTAAAGAGATGGAAATGCATTATGAAATTGAGCCTGCCCTGCTGGGAGGCATGCGAATCAGAATAGGGGATAAGGTGGTAGACAGCAGTATTCAGACAAAACTGAACCGATTACAAAAAGATTTGTTAAAGGTACAGATCTAAATTATAAAAAGAAAGGTGCGTAAGATCCATGAATTTAAGACCAGAAGAGATTAGTTCAGTCATTAAGGATCAAATTAAGAGATATGCCGCAGACATGGAAGTATCTGAAGTAGGTACGGTAATCCAGGTGGCTGACGGTATTGCTCGTGTGCACGGTTTGGAAAATGCAATGCAGGGAGAGCTGTTAGAGTTCCCCGGTGAAGTATACGGAATGGTATTAAACCTGGAAGAAGATAACGTAGGTGCGGTTTTACTCGGAAACCATAAAAATGTTAATGAAGGTGATATCGTTAAAACCACCGGTAGAGTAGTAGAGGTACCGGTTGGAGATGCATTACTTGGCCGTGTAGTAAATTCCTTAGGACAGCCCATTGATGGAAAAGGACCCATCGCAACGGATAAATATCGACAGATTGAAAGAGTTGCATCAGGTGTAATTACAAGAAAATCAGTAGATACACCATTACAGACAGGAATTAAAGCTATTGACTCCATGGTTCCTATCGGAAGAGGACAAAGAGAGTTAATCATTGGTGACAGACAGACAGGAAAAACAGCCATTGCCATTGATACAATCATCAATCAAAAGGGACAGAATGTTAAATGTATTTATGTGGCTATCGGACAAAAGGCTTCCACAGTTGCCAATATTGTAAAAACATTAGAGGAAAACGGTGCTATGGCATATTCTACCGTAGTAGTATCTACAGCCAGTGAATTAGCGCCCTTACAGTATATTGCTCCTTACTCCGGTTGTGCAATCGGAGAAGAGTGGATGGAAAACGGAGAGGATGTTCTGGTAATTTATGACGATTTAAGTAAGCATGCAGTTGCTTACCGTACACTCTCCTTATTGTTAAAGAGACCTCCGGGACGTGAAGCTTATCCCGGTGATGTATTCTATCTCCATTCCAGACTGTTAGAACGTGCAGCCAGAATGAGTGATGAATATGGCGGAGGTTCTCTGACAGCACTTCCTATTATTGAAACACAGGCAGGAGATGTATCAGCCTACATTCCTACCAATGTTATTTCTATTACTGACGGACAGATTTATCTGGAAACTGAAATGTTTAATGCAGGCTTCCGTCCTGCGGTAAATGCAGGTCTTTCCGTATCACGAGTAGGAGGAGCTGCCCAGATTAAAGCGATGAAAAAGATTGCGGCACCTATCCGTGTAGAGCTGGCACAGTATCGTGAATTGGCAGCCTTTGCACAGTTTGGTTCCGATCTTGATGAAGATACCAAAGAAAAGCTGGCACAGGGAGAAAGAATTAAGGAAGTTTTAAAACAACCTCAATATCAGCCCATGCCGGTACAGTATCAGGTAATTATTATTTATGCAGTTACCAATAAATACTTATTGGATGTAAAGGTAGAAGATATTACAAGATTTGAAAGAGAATTCTTTGATTATATCGATACAAAATATCCGGAAATTCCACAGAGTATTGCAGAGACAAAAGTAATTTCTGATGCAACAGAAGAGACTTTAAAGAAGGCAATTGACGAATTTAAGAAACAATTCAGATAGGAAAAGGTGATAAATTATGGCTTCCATGAGAGACATAAAAAGGCGTAGGGGAAGTGTACAAAGTACCCAGCAAATCACAAAAGCTATGAAACTTGTTTCTACTGTAAAGCTTCAAAAAGCAAAACAGAGAGCGGAAGAAACCACCAATTATTTTGATGCCATGTATAATACGGTACAAAATATGCTGGCAAAATCCGGAAATATTAATCATCCTTATTTAAACCCATCTGACAGTAATAAAAAGCTGATTATTATGATTACATCCAATAAAGGGTTAGCCGGAGGCTATAATTCCAATATTGTTAAGCTGATTACCCAAGGTGGATTTAAAAAAGAAGAGGTAATGATTTCAGCAATAGGAAAAAAGGGAAAAGAGTTTATGGCAAGAGCAGAATATCCCATTGTTGCAGATCACTGTGATATGATTGATGCTCCTGTCTATGATGATGCCAGATTAATAGCAAAGGAAGCACTGGATTTATTTGCAAAAGGAGAAATAGGAGAAATATATTTAGCCTATACTCATTTTAAGAATACAGTATCCCATATTCCTACCATGATAAAGCTTCTTCCCGTAGAAGCAGATGGAAACAGGGAGCAGTCAGAAGATGATAAGGTTCCCATGAACTTTGAACCAAAGGAAGAAGAAGCATTACAGTTAATCATTCCTACCTATATCACAAGCTTGATTTATGGGGGAATGTTGGAGTCAGTAGCCAGTGAAAATGGTGCCAGAATGCAGGCGATGGATTCTGCTACCAGTAACGCCGAAGAAATTATTGACAAATTAACATTACAATATAACAGAGCCCGTCAAGGGGCTATTACACAGGAATTAACAGAAATTATAGCAGGTGCACAGGCGATTTCATAAGTGCATCACGGAAAGGAAATAACAATGGCGGGAACAAACACAGGAAAAATCACACAGATTATCGGTGCTGTTTTAGACGTTAAGTTTGAGGATAAACTTCCTGAAATTAATGAAGCTATTAAAATTACCAGAAAAAACGGAGAAATTTTAGTAGTAGAAGTAGCTCAGCATCTGGGTGATGATATTGTTAGATGTATTGCCATGGGACCTACAGACGGATTAGTACGCGGAATGGATGCTGTTGCTACAGGAGCACCTATTACAGTACCTGTAGGAGAAAATACATTGGGAAGAATTTTCAATGTATTGGGAGATCCTATTGACAATAAGCCTGCTCCTGAAGGAGTGGCATATGATCCGATTCACAGACCTGCTCCTGAATTTTCTGAGCAGTCTACAGAAGCGGAATTATTGGAAACCGGTATTAAGGTAGTAGACCTTCTTTGTCCTTACCAGAAGGGTGGAAAAATCGGTCTGTTCGGAGGTGCCGGTGTAGGTAAAACTGTATTAATTCAGGAGTTAATTCGTAACATCGCTACAGAGCATGGAGGTTACTCCGTATTAACGGGTGTTGGAGAACGTACCCGTGAAGGAAACGATTTATATTATGAAATGAAGGAATCAGGGGTTATCGATAAGACAACCATGGTATTCGGTCAGATGAATGAGCCCCCCGGAGCCAGAATGAGAGTTGGCTTAACAGGACTTACCATGGCTGAGTACTTCAGAGATAAGGGTGGAAAGGACGTATTATTATTCATTGATAATATTTTCCGTTTTACTCAGGCAGGTTCAGAAGTATCAGCACTTCTGGGACGTATGCCTTCTGCAGTAGGTTATCAGCCAACCTTACAGACAGAAATGGGTGCTCTTCAGGAAAGAATTACTTCTACAAAAAATGGTTCCATTACTTCTGTACAGGCTGTATATGTGCCTGCGGACGACTTAACTGACCCGGCTCCTGCGACTACCTTCGCACATTTGGATGCTACCACCGTATTATCACGTTCTATCGTAGAGCTTGGTATTTATCCTGCGGTAGATCCCCTGGAGTCTACCTCCAGAATTCTGGATCCCAGAATTTTAGGAGAAGAGCATTACAATGTTGCCAGAGGTGTACAGGAAATTTTACAGAAATATAAGGAATTACAGGATATTATTGCAATCCTCGGTATGGATGAATTGTCAGAAGAAGATAAGCTGGTAGTTTCCAGAGCAAGAAAGGTACAAAGATTCCTTTCACAGCCTTTCTTCGTAGCAGGACAGTTTACAGGTCTGGAAGGAAAATACGTTCCGATCAATGAAACCATCAGAGGATTTAAGGAGATTCTGGAAGGAAAGCATGACAGTATACCGGAAAGCTATTTCCTGAATGCAGGTAGTATTGACGATGTACTGGCAAAGGTAAAATAAGAAATGAGGTCTACCTATGGCAGAGGATAGAAATTTTGAGTTGGAGATTATTACTCCGGATCGTGTTTTTTATAAAGGCCGGGCAACCATGGTGGAGTTTAATACCACAGAGGGTGAAATAGGTGTATATAAAAACCATATTCCAACTACAGTAATCATCAAACCGGGAGTTCTTACCATTACCTCAGAAGAGAAAAAAATAGCGGCTCTCCATTCAGGCTTTGCAACAATTTTACAGGATAAAATTACTATTCTGGCAGAGATTATAGAATGGGCTGCCGAAATTGATGAAGAGCGTGCTTTAGCCTCTAAAGAAAGAGCGGAAAACAGAATTCGTGAAGGGCACGAAGCAACTGATATGGCACGAGCAGAAACTTCCCTGTTAAGGGCGATGGCAAGAATTAAATCAAAGAAATAATAAGAAAAAACAATGGGAAAGAATGCGCTTTGGCGCATTCTTTTTTTGAAATTATGGTTAGAATATGATAGGATGAAACTTGAAATAGTCTGGCTATGACCAGCGTTGTTGATGGTTATATGAAAAAAAGGAATTAACATGGAATCAGGCAGAGGAATACATTAAAATAAAAAGAGAAGCATATGGATCAAAATAGGGAATCTAAAAGGAATAAGGATAAAAATTACTTCAGGCAGCTTTTTCCCACAGAAACTAAGCAGTATATCAGAGCAGTAAAAAATAAGGTGGATGGAATCGAGGGCAGAAACAGCTTTATTTACGATGAATATCCGGATCAGATTCAATTAGAAAGATTGCTGGAGGAAGTATTAAAAACAGTACCTTACGAAAGCAGAATTCCAAGAGAAAGTCAGAAGCAAATATTACGAATTTTAATGTATGATGAAATATATGAAAGAAGAAACCGATAGGAAGAAATAAATAATAAGAAAGAGAAGCTGCCGTTATAGGAGCCATCATAACAGTTATCTGAAAGGGCAGAAGAGAAGGCAGGAGAAGGTGCAGATGAACAAGGTAAGAGAACTTTTAAGTCAGCTGGAAGGAAATAAGCTATATCAAATAATTATCAGCAATCCTAAAGGGAAAAAAGAAATTTCCAAAGTAAAAATCAGACCTATTATGATAAAAGAAGAATTGCTGTTTCAGGTAAGTGAATGGAGCAATAACCAGATTTTTCACAAAAATTTAGATAAGGAAGAGATGACAGAGCAGATAATTCAATATTTGGAGGAAAGCTTCGGACAAATGGAGTTATCCTCCATGGATCTGCAGACCACTGTTTTAGTCAGTAAAAAAGGAAAGGTTACGGTAAAAACAAAACAAATTAAAAATGAGAAGCAAATAGATCTTTCCCATAATAAAAGCAAGAAGTATATTTTATCCAAGGATGAGCCGGTTCCTTTCTTAATAGATTTAGGAGTGCAGACAAAGGAAGGTAAAATTATCAACAGTCATTACGATAAATTCCGTCAGATCAACAGATACCTTGAATTTGTTCAGGATATTTTGCCTATACTTCCACAGGACAGAAAGGTGAATATTATTGATTTTGGATGCGGAAAATCTTATCTGACTTTTGCCCTATATTATTATTTAAAAGTAGTATGTAAAAAAGAAATTAATATTATTGGCCTTGATTTGAAAGAAAAAGTAATAGAGAATTGTAACAGGCTGGCAAAAAAATACGGTTATGAAGACTTAAAGTTTATTACCGGAGATGTCAGTACTTATACAGGGGAAGGAAAAGTGGACATGGTAGTAACCCTTCATGCCTGTGATACTGCAACGGACTATGCCCTGGAGAAAGCAATTGAATGGGGGGCAAAAGTAATTTTTACGGTACCCTGCTGTCAGCATGAGGTAAATAAGCAAATAAGCTGTGAGCAGCTTTCTCCGATCTTAAAGTATGGCTTATTAAGGGAAAGAGTATCTGCTCTCATTACAGATGCAGTCAGAGCCAATATTTTGGAAGAAAACGGATATCAGGTACAGGTCATGGAGTTTATTGATATGGAGCATACTCCTAAAAATATATTGATCCGTGCCGTATTGGATGGAAAAAAGAGAAGGACTGATATCAGAAAGATGACTGATTTATTGAATATAAATACAACATTACAGAAATTAATGATGGACAGAGGGAAAGAATGAGTAAAAATTGGATAAAAAAGCTGGCTGCAGTATTGATATTTATTATTTCAGTTTTTGTGGTGGATATCATCTTAAATAGAGAAAATACAGAGTTAACCACGGATATGGAAAAAGCACAGCTTCCGGTAGTGACCGTGCTTTCTGATGGGTATAAAATGAATACTATGTATGGATATAAGCAAAAAAGAGAAGAAATCTATACCCGGGAAAATATTACTCCTCTTACCTCTGCCAGAAAGCTGGAACTATCCATTAATAGCTATGGAAGTGAAATTGGAGGAGTTTCCTATGAAGTCAGAAGTGCAGACGGTGAAAGACTGATTGAAAGAGGAGATATTACATCATTTGAGGAGAAAGAAGAAGAATTAAGATTTACTATCCGGCTTAAGGATTTGATAGAGGAGGATAAGGAATATTCCTTTGTCACAATAGTAACCATGGGAAGCGGAGAAAAAATATATTATTATACACGCTTCCTGGAAAATGATGATTTTATGGTAAAAGAGAAGCTGGATTATATCTTAAACTTTCATAATGCAACCTTAGGGGCTTCAGACGGAGAAGAAATTAAAAAATATCTGGAAAGTAATTCTAAGGGAGATAATACTGATTTTTCCAAGGTTACTATTAATAGCAGCCTGAAGCAGGTAATGTGGGATCAGCTTTCTGTAAGAAGAGTAGGAGAACCACAGATTCTGATTAAGGAAATATCGACCGGTACGGCAATGGTAGTATTAAAATATATGATTGCTACCGATCCCGGAAAATCAGAGCAATATGGTTTTGTAGAGGAGTATTTCAGAATTCGTTATACACCTGAGAGAATATACTTGCTGAATTATGAAAGAAGTCTGGAGCAAATTTTTCAGCCATCCAAGGAGATTCTGCAAAGTGATAAAATAACCCTGGGAATTGCCCCAAAAGAAGTTCACATGATGGAAAGTGAAGGGGGGGCTCATCTGGCCTTTGTCAGCGGTGACAGATTATATTCCTATGGAAGAAATGATAATAAATTTACCAGGATTTTCTCTTTTTATGATGAAAACAATATGGATGAAAGGACCATCAATAGAAGAAATCAAATCCGGATTTTAAATATAGAAGATAGTGGGAATATTACCTTCAGTGTTGCCGGATATATGAACAGAGGTACCCATGAAGGAGAAGTGGGAGTTGGGGTATATTATTTTGATGATATGGCAAATACCATAGAAGAGCAGGTATTTCTCCCCTATAGTAAATCAGAAGAGATATTAATGAAGGAGTTAGAAAATCTTCTGTATTTAAATCCTGAAAATCATCTTTATATGATCTTAGAGGGTGATCTGTGTGATATTAATATTTCGGAGAAAAAGTACGAGATTCTTATGAAAGGATTATCCGAGGAACGATATACTATTTCAACCTCCGGAAGGATGATTTGCTGGAGTGAGGATCAAAGGGTGGATGCTTCCCGAAGGCTGGAATGGATGAACTTAAGCAACGGAAGTAAGATTGTTGTAAAAGCAGGCTTTGATGAATATATTAGAGCTTTAGGCTTTATGGGAGAGGATTTAATTTACGGACTGGCAAAGGAAGCTGCCGTTAAAAAAGAAGAAAATGGTAATATCCTGTTTCCTATGTACAAGGCAGTCATAAAAAATAAAGAAGAGGAAATTCTGAAAGAATATAAGAAAGATGGGTATTTTATTACTGATTGCCAAATTGAAGGAAATCATATCACTCTAAACAGAATTAAAGAAACTGATGAAAATAAATATACCTGGGCAGAGAATGATCATATAGCCAGCAGTGAGGCGGAGGACAGCAGTGTAAATGATATTACTACCGTTACTAAGGATCAATATAAAACAGTAGTGCAGATTATATTAAAAAACACAATAAATTCTTCTACCTTAAAAATTATGAATCCGAAGGAAGTAATTTTTGAAGGAGGAAGAAATATAGATTTGGAAATTGGAAACGAAGAACGATATTATGTTTACGGTCCCTATGGTGTAGATATGATCACTCCCAATTCCTCTGAGGCAATTACAAAGGCCTTTGAATTATCAGGTGTGGTAACAGACGAGAACGGTAACACAATATGGAAAAAAGGGACTAAATTTACTAAAAACCAAATTATGGCCATTACAGGAAAAAAGAGGGAAAAGGAAGAGTCCTCTCTGGCTGTTTGTCTGGATGTTATTTTGGAATATGAAGGAGTATCTAGAAAAACTCAGGCACAGCTGGATTTTGGAGAAGATGCCTTTAAAATTCTGAGCAGCGGATTGCGGGAAGCCGGTGTAATAGATTTGACAGGCAGTCCCATGGATACGGTATTATACTATGTGGATCAGGATATTCCGGTATTGGGGCTTATGGGTAACAGTGAAGCTTATTTAATTGTAGGCTTTAATGAGCAGAATGTGGTTTTGATGGATCCTGTTACCGGAACAGTTTATAAAAAAGGTATGAATGATTCCAGGGAAATGTTTGCAGAAAAGGGCAACCAATTTATTACCTATATTAAGGATAAATAAAAAAGTTTTCATTTAATAAAATATATGATATGATGTCATACGGTCAGTTCGAAACCTTCCTGACCTAAAACAAAACTAAAGGAGAAAAAAATGAAAACAAAAACACGCTTTATGACACAGGCAGCAATGATAGCCGCATTGTACGTGATATTAACGCTGCTGGCTAACTCAATGGGATTAGCCAATATGGCAATCCAGGTAAGATTTTCGGAAAGTCTTACGGTATTACCCTGTCTAACGGTGGCTGCCGTTCCGGGATTATTTACAGGCTGTCTGCTCAGTAACCTGCTGATTGGATCAATGCCTCTTGATATTATTTTCGGAAGTATTGCTACCCTGCTGGGGGCTCTTGGTACCTATTATTTAAGGAGGTATCGATTTTTGGCACCTTTGCCGCCCATATTATCAAATGCAATTATTGTTCCCTGGATTTTAAAAACGGTATACCGGTTCGAGGGAAGCTACTTCTACTTTATGGCAACGGTAGGAATAGGACAGATAATATCCTGTGGTATTTTAGGAGGCTTACTGCTTCTGGGATTAAAGCCCTATGGAAATATATTCAGATTGAAATAGAATAAAAAAGATAAAAATGCTGTAACAGTTCAGCCATGACCAATCACATTGCTGATTGGTCATGGGAGAAATAGTAAAAATACAAAAAAGCTGTAATGATGAAGATTCATCACTACAGCTTTTGTTATTTTATAATTCGCCATTTTTGTATTGTGCTACAATACTTTGGATTTTTTCTACAGGATCTAAAAGATCGCTGATAGAAGAATCATGGTTTAAGGTATCAATAATATAGGCAATATATTTACTCATTTCACAGCTGATGTACCAGGGACGTTCAAGTAATTCCGGAGATTGATAAATCAGGTTGGTTGTTAAAATTCCGGAAATGGTACCGTTTTCATAAGCTTCATCAAATTTGGCAAGCCCATTGGTGAAGAGACCGAAGGTAGCAAATACAAAGATGCGGTTTGCCTTACGTTTCTTCAAAGCTGCAGCTACTTCGATTACAGATTCACCGGAGGAGATCATATCATCAATAATGATCATATCTTTTCCTTCTACGTTAGAGCCAAGGAATTCATGGGCAATGATAGGATTGCTTCCGTTGACAATCTTCGTATAATCACGACGTTTATAGAACATACCCATATCCAGACCTAAAACGTTAGCTACGTAAATGGCACGTGACATACCGCCCTCATCGGGACTGATAATCATCATGTGATCGGAGTCAATGGTAAGATCCTTTACATTACGAAGCAGTCCTTTAATAAACTGATAGGAAGGCTGAACTGTTTCAAAACCATGAAGAGGAATGGCATTCTGTACACGGGGATCATGAGCATCAAAGGTAATGATATTATCTACACCCATACCTACCAGCTCCTGCAAAGCAAGAGCACAGTCTAAGGATTCTCTGGAAGTTCTCTTATGCTGTCTGCTTTCATAAAGGAAAGGCATAATTACGGTAATTCTGCGGGCTTTACCTCCGATAGCAGCAATAATTCTCTTAAGATCCTGATAATGGTCATCAGGAGACATTCGGTTGGTATGTCCGCTTAAGGAATAGGTAAGGCTGTAATTACATACATCAACCATAATATAAACATCATAGCCACGTACAGATTCGTTAATTACACCCTTGGCTTCTCCGGAACCAAAACGAGGAGTTTTTGCGGAGAGAATATAAGTATCTCTCTGATATCCGGCAAAGGCAAGACTGTTCTTATGTTCATGCTCTCTTTCGGTTCTCCATTTTACTAAGTAATAGTCTACCTTCTCTCCCAGCTCTTCACAGCTTTTTAAAGGGATCATTCCCAGGGAACCTACAGGAATAGATTCAAGATTTCTTTTTTCTTCTCTCTTAAGCATAAAAACCTCACTTTCGATTATTTAAACGTTTGTTATACATTCTGATGTCCGGTCCGGTAATTTTACAAAGATCAAAATTACTGGTAATTCTGGAAAAAATTCTGTCGGAATAACGGTCCCTCAATTCCTGTAAAGATAAATTGGTGGAAATGATAAAGGATTTTTTCCGGAGAATACGTTCGTTAAGACACGAAAAAAATTGGGAAGAGGAAAAATTATTAGTTAATTCTGTTCCCAAATCATCAATAATTAATAAATCACAGCTATATAAATCATCAAACAGGTTGTCAAGCTCTTCCTTACTGGTTGAATGAAAGGAGATCTGAGCCAGCCGTTCAAAGAAATTAACGGCACTGAAATAGAGGACAGAATAGCCTGCATCCATCAGTTCCTTGGCAATACAACCGGATAAAAAAGACTTACCCGTACCTACTGTACCATAAAAAAATAAATTATGATAGTCCAAATTGAAATGCCGGATAAAATTCCTACAGGTTTTTACCGCATTTTCAAAGCGCTGCAAATCCTCTCCTTCATAATAAGAGAAAGAAAGCTTGGAAAAATTGTTCTCTGTGAGAGAATCCTTCAAATTAGACTGCTCATAAAGAAGATCTATAATTTGCTGCTTAAAGCAGCTGCATTTTTCATTTTTCATATAGCCCTTGTCCTGACAAAGAGTACAGGTATAGGAAGGCTCCAGATCCTTTAAAGAAAAGCCAATAGAGGATAAAAGCTGCTCCTTTTGCTGCTTTAACAAAGAAAGCTCCTCCTTCATTCTGGTAAGGGCTGAATCATCACCTAAAAGGAACTGTTTTCCGTAGGCAACGGAAAGGGAAGATATTTTCTCGGTAAGCTTGGGAAACTCCGGGGCAAGCCTGGAGATTTTAGCTAATCTTTCATCCAGTTCATAACGGGACTGCAGCTGTCGTTCTTCATATTTCTTCATAATCTGATCATATTGAGAATTAGTGATAGACACGGGACACTCCTTTAATTACTTAATAATTCCTTCTCCAGACTATCAAAATCATAATTATTTTGCTGAAACTGATTAAATTTATTCTTGGAAGGTGAAGAAGAAACAGGTTTTCGTTGGGCAGCGGTAAAATCAGCATCTATCTTATCAATATCCGGTTTATGATGTACACCGGCATTTTTCCAGCTGGTAAGTATTTTATCCGCATATTCAAAACGATGACGGTCAGTAGCAAGCACAGTACGCTGACAGGCCTCCAGGACCACATCGGAAGTAAAGCCGTAAATCTGATACCATCGTTTAATAAATTCCGTTTCCTTGGCAGTGGGAAGATTATTTTTTCCAAGAGCATTCATAACAGTATAGACTTCCTTATTATACTTAGATGAAAAATCCTCTGCCTGAGAGGGTGTGGAAATATTATTTTCTGCCCAGTTAATGGCTACCTTTTCTATGTAGCGGAAATCCTTTTTTCCACGGTCAATACAGTACTGGAGCAGGTGATCAATCATATCAACTGAAAACCTTAAATGATCCGAGATAAAAAGAAGAGAACGAATATCATTGGCACTTAAGGTTTTACCAAGATAAGACTCTGCAATAAATAAAATTTCTGAGGTGGTTTCCCGGGTGCTGAATTCAGCTACCTGGTCCAGGGAATAATCAGGCTTTGTAAAATCCTTCTTAGAAGGAAGATAGGTTACGGTTTTAACGATAGGAACAGGTGCCTTGGCAGAAGGCTGAGCCTGAGCCTTAAAATCCTTCAGTAAGACCTGAGTAATATTATCCTTCTCATCAAGAGTAAGAGAGAGTACCCCTTTTTTATCCCAGTAAAATAAGGCTCTTAAAATATCCTTTTCCGGATAGTTGAACAAGTCGGCCATTGCTGAGATTTCAAAGCAGCCCTCCACAGGCAGATGGCGCAGCAAATAAAGATATACCTTAATCTGTACATCATTAGCATCCGTCATAAAATGATCAATAAATTCATTGCCAACCTGTGTATAACAGGAGGAATGATTGCTTGTAAGTAAAACAGGGCTCATTCTCTCAGCTTACCTTTCTGTCAGTATTACATAGTATCAAAAAATTGATAAGTGTCCATATTATAACACAAAAAAAATAAAAGAAAAGTCGAAAATCCTTGGAAAAGCCTTGAAAATAAGGGGATATAGGTCTGTGTGTAAATTGTGGATAATGTGGATAAGTTGGTGGATAGAAAAATCTAAGTTGAAAAACCCAGTAAAATCAAGGGGAAAAAAGTATATAAAAATTATCCACGAGCAAAAAAATATCCACAGAAGAAAACCTGTATAAAAGGTAAAATTCTGTGGATATTGTGGATAATTATAAACCTAAAAGATTTTCCCCTACTTTTACAATATCTCCGGCCCCCATAGTTATCAACAGGTCACCGTTGATACATTTTTCCAATAAAAAATTTTCAATTTCATCAAAGGTGGGGAAATGATAGCATTCTTTTCCCAATTTCAGAAGCTCCTTTTGTAAATCAGCAGAGCTGATTCCCAAAGTATCCGTTTCTCTGGCTGCATAAATATCAGCCAGAATTACCTTATCAGCCAGGGAGAGAGCCTGGGCAAAGTCTGTAAGAAAGGCTTTGGTGCGGGTATAGGTATGGGGCTGGAAAATACACCACAGGGTTTTGTGTGGATAATTTGCAGCAGCAGTTAAAGTTGCAGTAATTTCTGTGGGATGATGTGCATAATCATCTATAATAGTGATACCGCCAATCTCTCCCTTGTATTCAAAACGACGGTCAGTTCCTTTAAAATCCAGTAAAGCCTGACAGGTTTTTTCTTCCTTTAAAGCTAATAAGTCAGAAAGGGCAAAGGCTGCCAGGGAATTGGAAATATTATGACGGCCCGGCACTCCCAGAGAAACAGACAAAGGCGCCTTGTTTTTTCTTATGAGAGTATAGCTTGCCAGTCCCAGGCTGTCATAGCTGATATCAGAAGCATAGTAATCACAGTTTTCGGTAAAGCCATAGGTCAGGATGTTACAGGTAAGACCATTGGTAATAGAGGAAAGATTTTCAATTTCTTCATTAATAATCAGAGTACCGTCAGCAGGGATTAAGGCTGCAAACTGATGAAAGGACTGACGGATTTCTTCGATATCATGAAAGAAATCCATATGATCTTCTTCCACATTTAAGATAATTCCCACCTTGGGAAAGAATTTCAGGAAGCTATTAGTATATTCACAGGCCTCTGTTACAAAATAAGGGGATTTACCGATACGTATGTTGCCATTAATAGCCTTCAGAATTCCACCGATGGAAAGGGTAGGATCCAAATCTGAGGATAAAAGAACCTGGGAGATCATGGAGGTAGTAGTGGTTTTTCCATGAGTTCCGCTGACAGCAATGGGCATTTCATAATTCTTCATCATCTGTCCCAAAAGCTCAGCTCTGGATAAGGAGGGAAGACCCAGCTCCTTCATACGAATCCATTCCGGGTTATCCTCATGAATGGCAGCGGTATACACTACCAGATCAACGGTATCGTCCAAATGAGAAACAGACTGACCGTAATAGATGGTGGCATTCATGGAAGCCAGCTTTCTGGTAAGAGGCGATTGGCCGGTATCAGAGCCGGAAATCTGAAAGCCCTCGTTTAAAAGAATTTCTGCCAGTCCGCTCATACTGATACCACCGATACCAATAAAATAAATATGGATAGGTTTTTTAAAATCGATTTCAAACATAATAAAGTCCTCGTATAAATATTATATTATTTTTTATGCTGATATCCTTATTATAGCCTTATTTTACGAAAAAACAAAGATTTTTTAGTTGTCGAAAGAAAGAACACTAACCATCGGAAAATAGCTAAATATACAGAAAAACAGTTGAATATACAGATGTTTTACACAAATATGCACAAAAATAACAGCAGATAATGTAAAAGTAT
The DNA here is from genome assembly GCA_017558205.1 of Lachnospiraceae bacterium. GTDB lineage: Bacteria > Bacillota > Clostridia > Lachnospirales > Lachnospiraceae > SFDP01. The sequence goes on from JAFYWD010000001.1 coordinate 18,462, forward strand.
TGTAAAACTTATTCACTTTATAAAAAGTGTATGTTATAATAATAACCACAGTTTTAGAAATTGATAAAAGAGTTAGGGGTGAGGACATGATAAAGAAGGAAATGATAGCTATGTTACTGGCAGGAGGTCAGGGAAGCAGACTGGGAGTACTGACTTCAAAAGTGGCAAAGCCTGCTGTTGCCTTTGGAGGCAAGTATCGTATTATCGATTTTCCGTTGAGCAACTGTATTAACTCGGGTGTAGATACTGTTGGAGTATTGACCCAATATCAACCGTTAAGATTGAACACACATATAGGAATAGGAATTCCCTGGGATCTGGACCGTAACATCGGAGGGGTAACTGTATTACCTCCTTACGAGAAAAGTACTCATAGTGAATGGTATACAGGAACAGCCAATGCCATTTATCAGAATTTAGCCTATATGGAAACTTATAATCCTGAATATGTACTGATATTATCAGGAGACCACATCTACAAGATGGATTATGAGGTAATGTTAGATTTTCATAAACAGAATAATGCCGAATGTACCATTGCGGTAATGCCTGTACCTATGGAAGAGGCCGGAAGATTTGGAATTATGATCACTGACCGGAAGCATAAGATTATAGACTTTGAAGAAAAGCCGGCAAGTCCCCGTAGCAATCTTGCTTCCATGGGAATCTACATATTTAATTTTAAAACTCTTAAGGAAGCTCTGATCCATATGGCAGAGCAGCCTGCTTTAGATTTCGGAAAGCATATTATTCCTTATTGCCATGAAAACGGAAGTTCTTTATACGCCTATGAATTCAACGGTTATTGGAAGGATGTAGGAACTTTAAACTCCTATTGGGAAGCCAATATGGAATTGATTGATATTGTTCCGGAATTTAATCTGTATGAAGAATATTGGAAGATATTTACAAAAAGTGAAATCCTTCCTCCCCAGTATTTTTCCGATCAAAGTGTGATCGAAAAAAGTATTGTAGGAGAGGGAACAGAAATCTACGGAAGAGTTTATAATTCTGTTATAGGCTGCGGTGTAGTGATTTCCGAGGGCTGTGAGATCAGGGATTCTATTATTATGAATCATGTTACCATAGGAAAGAACTGCAGAATATATAAATCTATTATCGCAGAAGATACCCTGATTGAAGATGAAGTAACCATGGGTGTGGGAGAAGAGATACCTAATGAGGAATTCCCTCATATTTATAATCATGGTTTGGTATGTATCGGTGAAAAGAGTGTTATTCCCCAGGGAGTAACGATCGGCAAGAATACCTGTATCTTTGGAGAGAGTAAAGTTCGAGACTATAAAGATCTGCACCTGGAAAGTGGTAGAAATCTAATAAAGGCAGGTGATGAATAGTGAGAGCGGTAGGGATTATTTTAGCAGGTGGTAATAACCATCGAATGAGAGAACTGACAGAAAAAAGAGCAATTGGAGCAATGCCCATTGCAGGAAGCTATCGTAGTATAGACTTTGTATTAAGTAATATGTCCAATTCCAAGATTCAAAAGGTAGCTGTCTTTACTCAGTACCACGCAAGAAGCCTGAATGAACATTTAAGCTCCTCCAAATGGTGGGACTTTGGTAGAAAGCAGGGTGGTTTATTTGTATTCACACCGGCAGTAACCTCTGAAAACAGTACCTGGTATCGAGGAACTGCAGATGCTATTTATCAGAATCTGTCTTTCCTGAAAAACAGCCATGAGCCTTATGTGGTTATAGCATCGGGAGACTGTATCTATAAGATGGATTTTGACAAAGTTTTGGAATACCATATTTCAAAGAAGGCAGATGTTACGGTGGTATGCAAGGAAATGCCAAAGGGAACTTCTTTGGAAAGATACGGTACCATAAAAATGAATGAGGATTACAGGATAGAGGAATTTGAGGAAAAGCCAATTGTAGCCAAATCCAATACCATATCCTGTGGAATATATATTATTCGCAGAAGACTTTTAATTGAAATGATTGAGCGCTGTGCAAAGGAAGACAGATACGATTTTGTAAAGGATGTGCTGATCAGATATAAGGAACTGAAGCGGATTTATGGATATAAGATAACGGATTACTGGATGAATATTGCCAGTGCAGAGGATTATTTTAAAGCAAATATGGATTTCCTTATACCTGAGATCCGCAATTATTTCTTTAAAACTTATCCTGATATTTATTCAAAGGTTGAAGATTTGCCGCCGGCAAAGTATAATATAGGTTCTAATGTTAAGAACAGCTTGATTTCAAGCGGTTGTATCATTAACGGTGAGGTGGAAAATTCCGTACTATTTAAGAAAGCCTTCATCGGAAACAACTGCGTAATTAAGAATTCCATTATTTTAAATGACGTATATATTGGTGACAACACGCATATCGAGAATTGCATCGTGGAGAGTAGGGCAACCATAAAGGCAAACTCATATCATAAGGGCGAAGATGGAATTAAAATTGTTGTTGAGAAAAATGACCGTTACTTTATGTAGCCGGATTTTATCGGCAACAATCAAAAACCCCGAAGAAATATGACGGGATTTTTGATTCTCGCAACATTTGTTGGCTGTATGCAGAGCATAGAAGCGGCATATGTTTCGAGGAAATAAAGCCAGGGAGGGTACGCATTATGACAATCACAGATGTATGGGTACGTAAAATTACCAAAGAAGGAAAACTGAAAGCCATAGTTTCAATTACCTTGGACAATGAATTTGTAGTTCATGATATCAAAGTAATTGAAGGCGAGAAAGGTCTGTTCATCGCTATGCCGAGTAAAAAAGCAGCAGACGGTGAGTATAGGGACATTGCCCATCCCATTAATTCTTCTACCCGTGAAATGATTCAGTCTATTATTTTAGACAGATATCAGAAATCTTTGTTAGAAGAAGAGTAGGAATCGCTTACTTATAAGCAAGGTTAAGGCTGCCGAAAGGCAGCCTTTTCTCTGGAAAAAATTGGAGGTAAATATGATCATAATCGTTGGACTTGGAAACCCAACCAGGGAATATAATAATACAAGACATAATATTGGATTTGATGTAATAGATAAGATTGCAGAAGAATTAAATATTTCCGTATTGGAAAAAAAGCATAAAGCTCTGATAGGAAAGGGAGTGCTGGAGGGTAACAAGGTAATTCTTGCAAAGCCCCAGACTTATATGAACCTTAGCGGAGAAAGTGTAAGAGAATTAATTGATTACTATAAGGCTGATGATGAGACTGAGCTTATTATCATATATGATGATATCAGTTTAGATGTAGGACAGCTGAGAATACGTAAAAAGGGAAGTGCCGGAGGACATAACGGAATTAAAAGTATTATCCAGCATTTAGGCCATGATAAATTCCTGCGTATTAAAATGGGAGTAGGAGAAAAGCCTAAGGGCTACGATTTGGCGGACTATGTATTAGGACACTTTAAAAAAGAAGAAAGAATTATTATGGATGAAAGCTGTAAAACAGCATTGGAAGCCATAAAATTAATGGTAACGGATGAAACCGATCAGGCAATGAATTTATATAATAAGAAGGTAAAGCAGGTAGAATAAGTGGAAGCAATCATGAAACCTCTGTCAGAGCTGGCAGATTATTCTGAAATGAAAAGTAAGCTGGAAAAGGATGCCGGCGGATTAACCCTAAGTGGCTGTGTGGATTCTCAAAAAACCCACATGATAGCCGGCTTGGGTGAAGACTTTAAATATAAAATAATTGTAACCCATAATGAGATCCGGGCGAAGGAGATTGCCGAGGATTTTTATTTTTATGACAGAAATGTGGTGGTTTTTCCGGGGAAGGATTTGATTTTTTATCAGGCGGATATTCATGGAAATGAATTGACGAAAAAAAGAATCCAGGTCTTGAAAAGAATAATGGAAGAAAAGCCGGTGACAGTTATCACTACCTTTGGAGCTTTAATGACACCTATGATGCCCTGGGAGCAGTTTAAGCAAAATACCATTTCCCTGGCAATCAACAGTGAAATAGAGGAGCATGAATTATCCAAAAAGCTGGTAGAAATGGGATATGAAAAGGTATATCAGGTAGAAACCACAGGACAGTTTAGTATCCGTGGAGGAATTATTGATATTTTTGATCTGACCCAGGAAAATCCCTATCGTATAGAATTATGGGGAGAAAATGTGGAATCTATCAGAAGCTTTGATGTCTTAAGTCAGAGATCTATTGAAAAGCTTCACTCTGTCATCCTCTATCCTGCAGTGGAGATGATCATACCGACCCTGTCCCTGGAAAAGGGGATGGAGAAGATTCAAAAGGAAGCAGAGATGGCTTCCCGGGCCTTTCGAGAGGAATTTTTAACAGAAGAAGCCCATCGTCTTCAAAGTCATGTGAAGGAATTAAAGGAGCAGGTGTTGGAGCTGGGCTGTATGGTAAATCTGGAAAGCTATATTAACTATTTTTTTCCTGAAACCAATTCCTTTTTAGATTTATTTCAGGGAAAAAAGACCTGTATTTTTTTAGATGAACCTACAAGAATCAAGGAGCATGCCACAGGTATTGAAGATGAATTCAGGGAAAGCATGATTCATCGTCTGGAAAAGGGTTATGTGTTAAGGGGACAGTCAGAGATTCTGTTTACGAAGGAAGAAATTTTCCATAAGATTTCCTTGTTACCCTTTGTTCAGCTGGGCTACATGGAAGAGCGGTCCATGGGGCTGGTGACAGAGAATAAATACAGTATTACAGCGAAAAGCATTGCTTCCTATAATCACAGCTTCGAGCTTTTGGTGAAGGATCTGAGAAAATACGGGAAATCAGGCTATAGAATTTTTCTGCTAAGTCCTTCCAGAACAAGAGCAAAGCGTCTGGCTGAGGATCTCAGAGGAGAAGGGCTGGCTGCCATTTATACAGAAGACCCATTCCGCGAGCCGGTAGTGGGAGAAATAGTTCTGTATTACGGAAGTATCAAGAGAGGTTTTGAATATCCACTTTTAAAATTTGTGGTAATTTCCGAAAGTGATATTTTTGGAAATACAAAAAAGAAAAAGAAGAAGGTCCGCCAATATGAAGGTACCAAAATCAGAGATTTTACGGAGCTGAATATTGGGGATTATGTAGTCCATGAAACTCATGGACTTGGAATCTACCGGGGAATTGAAAAGGTAGAGGTAGAAAAAATTGTCAAGGACTATATTAAGATTGAGTACCGTGACGGAGGAAATCTTTATATTCTGGCAACAGGTCTTGACCTGATACAAAAATATGCATCTGCAGATGCTAAAAAACCAAAGCTGAATAAGCTGGGAACCAGGGAATGGCAGAAAACCAAATCCAAGGTAAAGGGTGCGGTAGGAGAGGTTGCCAGGGAGCTGGTAGAGCTGTATGCCATCCGCCAAAGCAAACAGGGCTTCTCTTTTAGCACGGATACTGTATGGCAGAGAGAATTTGAAGAAATGTTTATCTTTGAAGAGACCGAGGATCAGCTGTCAGCCATAGAAGCAACCAAAGCAGATATGGAAAGCAGCAAAATTATGGACCGGTTAATCTGTGGGGATGTAGGCTACGGAAAAACAGAAATTGCTATCCGTGCAGCCTTTAAAGCAGTACAGGACGGGAAGCAGGTAGCTTTTCTGGTGCCTACCACAATCCTGGCCCAGCAGCATTATAATAATTTTGTACAGAGAATGAAGGAATTTCCGGTACGAGTAGATTTGATGTCCAGATTTCGAAATTCTGCCCAGCAGAAAAAGACAATTACGGACCTAAAAAAGGGTCTGGTAGATATTGTAATAGGTACTCACCGGATTTTATCCAAGGATCTGGAATTTAAGGATCTGGGGCTTTTAATTGTGGATGAAGAGCAAAGATTCGGAGTAGGTCATAAGGAAAAGATTAAGCAGATTAAGGATGATGTAGATGTTTTAACCTTGACTGCTACTCCTATCCCCAGAACTCTTCATATGAGTCTGATAGGAATCAGGGATATGAGTGTATTGGAGGAGGCTCCCAACGAGCGTTTGCCTATCCAGACCTATGTATGTGAATACAATGAAGAAATGGTACGAGAGGCCATTGTAAGAGAGCTGACAAGGGGGGGACAGGTATACTATGTATACAACAAGGTAAATACCATCGCTGATATGACCTCCTTTATCCGGAAGCTGATACCGGAAGCAAATGTAACCTTTGCCCATGGACAGATGAAGGAAGCTGAGCTGGAAAAGATTATGTACAATTTTATTAACGGAGAGATAGATGTTCTTGTGTCCACTACAATTATTGAAACAGGGCTGGATATCTCCAATGTTAATACCATGATTATCCATGATTCCGATCAAATGGGATTATCCCAGCTTTATCAGCTGAGAGGACGTGTGGGAAGAAGTAACAGAGTGGCCTATGCCTTCTTTATGTATCAGAAAAATAAGGTACTAAAGGAAGTGGCGGAGAAAAGGCTGCAGGCCATTCGTGAGTTTACCGATCTGGGCAGCGGCTTCCGTATCGCTATGAAGGATTTAGAAATCAGAGGTGCCGGTAATCTGCTTGGGAAAAAGCAGCACGGACATATGGAAGCAGTAGGCTATGATCTGTATTGTAAAATGCTTAACGAGGCAGTGAAAAACCTGAAGGGAATGCCGGTAGACCTGGAAGATTTTAATACCATGATAGATTTGGATGTAGACGCTTATATTCCTCCTTCTTACATTATGAACGAGGTTCAAAAGCTGGATATTTATAAGAGAATAGCCTCGGTAGAAAATCAGGCGGAAAGCGAAGAAATGAAACAGGAGCTGTTAGACCGTTTTGGTCAGGTACCTGTCAGTGTGGAAAATCTGCTTCGTATTGCCCTGATCAGGGTGCAGGCCCATAAAATTTATATTACGGAAGTCAAAGGAAAAAATGAAAGAATATATTTTTATATCAGGCAGGATGCCAAGATAAACATCGAAAACCTTCCTAAGCTTTTGACGGAGTTTGCAGGAAAATTAAATTTTGCAGCCAAGGGAAATCCTTATTTCGTTTACAAATACAAAAAAGTCGAACTAGTAGAAAAAAATGCCATTCAAATTCTGGAATTAACTGAAATGATTTTGGAAAAGATGGAAAAATTGCTGTTGAATGAAGATATTAAATAAGTTATTATAAAATTATAAATAATTGAGCGACAAAATAAAATATCGTTACCCGGCATTATGAGATTATACAAGAAAAGAATAGGGATGATACTATGGCAAAAGGCAGATTTTTACAGTTTTTGGAAGGTTACGGTAATTTAATTATTCTGTTTCTGATTATATGCATTGTTCTTGGGTTATTGACGTTTATAATCCTATTAAAGGATAAAGGCAAAATCCAAAGACTGATGTATAAGGATCCTTCCATGGATATATGGAATCTTAATTATCTCATTTATCACGGAGAAAAAATTCTTCGGTCAGAACGAAGGAAAAAATATGCTATTGTCAGCGTGAATATCGGTCAGTTCAGAAGCTATAATCTTTTATATGGCTGGGATATGGGGGAAAAGCTGTTGGAATATATCTGCAGCCTGATGAATCATGCCATTGATCCCAAATGTGAAATTGCAGCCAGGGTTCAGGGAGACCGCTTTGTGCTTTTAATGGAATGGGAGGATTGGGAAGACTTTCTTACACGCATTCGCAATTTCCAGAATAAGGTACAAAAAAGTATTTTTAATCTTACGGAAAATCATATGCCCGTTTATATGGGTATTTATGCTCTGAGGGAAGAGGACGAGGATTTAAGAAGTGCTGTTAATTATGCGAATCAGGCTTTGGGAGTGGCAGGAAATAATAAAAATAATGAGATTAAAGTTTTTGACCGCTCCTTTGAGAAAAAATTAAGGGAAATCCATGAAAGAGAAAAAATGTTGGATAAGATAGAGATCAGAGGGCATTTTGTGGCTTACTATCAGAATAAGGTAGATATCAGAACCAACGAAATTATTGGAGGAGAGGCTTTGGTGCGTTTTCGGGATCCAATGAAAAACGGACAGATAGAGGCACCGGGATATTTTGTTCCCTATTATGAACAGACAGGAAAAATAGTGGATATTGATTTTCATATTATGGAAAGCGTATGTAAAATGCTAAGAAAACGGATTGATGAAGGGAAAAAAATCGTTCCTATATCTGTCAATTTTTCAAGACTACATTTTATGAAAAAAGGCTTTCCTGAAAGATTTGAAGAAATACTGGAGAAATACGGAATTGATAAGTCCTATATTGAAGTAGAGATTACGGAAACATTGATGATAGAAGAAATGATGCAGCAGGAAATGATTAAAAGCACCTTGGACAGCCTGAAGCAAAAAGGAATTCGTCTATCCATTGATGATTTTGGATCGGGATATTCCTCTCTGGGAGTTTTTGAAAAGATTCCGGCCTCTATTATTAAACTGGACAGATCCTTCTTTTTGAATCAGGAGGACAGAGAACGTCAGATTAAGATTATGAGAGGGATTGTTATGCTGGGCAATGAACTGGAAGCTCAGACGGTATGTGAGGGAATTGAGACGGAGGATGATATCCGTATTATGAAGGAGATTAAAACCTACATAGCACAAGGGTATTATTTCTCAAAGCCTGCACCTCAGGCGGAATTTGAAGCCATGCTGGATGAACAGGAGCTGGCCTTTAGCAGTTAATAGCAGGAGCTTTAATAAAAGAAAGAAGAGAAGGAATTCATGGTGTGAAAAGTTGCTAAGAGATCATGGAAACTTAGGGGAGTATAGAGAATGGAAAGGTTTATACCGGTAGTAGTAATCAAAGAATTAGAAGAAACAGACAGAATAATGAAAGCTTTAAAAAATAACGATATTCATTGTGCGGAGATTACTTTTCGGACAGACTGTGCTGCTGAAGCAATTGCCTACGCCGTAAAAAATTATCCGGAAATGGAAATCGGAGCAGGAACAGTAATCAACAGCCGTCAATGTGAAGAAGCTTTAGCAGCAGGAGCCACCTTTATTGTATCTCCGGGATTATCGCCTTCTGTGGCCAGGCTGTGCAATGAGAGAGGGATTCCCTACTATCCCGGCTGCGTTACTCCTACGGAAATTATGGCGGCATTGGAGCTGGGAATTACTACCGTGAAATTTTTCCCTGCCAATGTATACGGAGGTTTAAAAGCATTAAAGGCGTTATCAGCTCCCTTTCCTCAGGTAAAGTTTATTCCCACGGGAGGAATAGACAGAAGTAATATAGAAGAATTTCTTGCCTTTGATAAGGTGGCGGCCATTGGTGGCAGCTTCTTTGTAACAGAGGCTTTGGTGAGGATGGAAGAAGAGGAAAGATAAGGGAAGAGTAAAATAATATCAAAGGAGATAGAGAAGGGATAATCAGAATGAAGCGTGTTGTTACTTTCGGAGAATTAATGCTGCGTCTGGCACCTAACGGATATTATCGTTTTTTTCAGAATGATCAGATGCAGGCTACTTTTGGAGGAGGAGAAGCCAATGTGGCGGTTTCTCTGGCAAATTATGGTATAGATAGTGTATATGTTACCAAGCTTCCTGCCCATGCCATCGGACAGGCAGCAGTAGATTCCCTGCGTTATTTTGGAGTTGATACCTCTAAAATTGTACGTGGAGGAGATAGAATCGGTATTTATTTTTTGGAAAAAGGAGCTTCCCAAAGAGGCTCAGTATGTATCTATGACAGAGCACATTCAGCCATTCAGCAGTCACAAGCCAATGATTTTAACTGGGATGAAATTTTTCAGGGAGCAGACTGGTTTCATTTTACGGGAATCACACCGGCTCTGGGAAATAATCTGGTAGAAATCTGTCTGCAGGCCTGCAAGGCGGCAAAGGAAAGAGGGATTAAGATTTCCTGCGATTTAAATTATCGTGGTAAGCTGTGGACCAGGGAAGCGGCAAGAGAAGCCATGACTAAGCTTTGTGAATATGTGGACGTCTGTATTTCCAACGAAGAGGATGCCAAGGATGTATTTGGAATAGAAGCAGAAAATACAGATATTTACGGAGGAAAGCTGGATCATGAGGCCTATAAATCGGTGGCTAAGCAGTTAGCTCAGCGTTTTGGCTTTGAAAAGGTAGCGATTACTCTCAGATCTTCTCTTTCTGCCAATGATAATGACTGGGCAGGTATGCTGTTTGACGGAGAAAATTATTGTTTTTCCAAAACCTATCATCTGCATATTGTAGACCGTGTAGGAGGTGGAGATTCCTTTGGAGCCGGTCTGATATATGCTCTTTTAAATGAGAAGTCAACTCAGGAGGCTATAAACTTTGCAGTGGCAGCTTCAGCCCTGAAGCACTCTATAGAAGGAGATTACAACAGGGTAAGTGTGGCGGAGGTTGAAAAGCTGGCAGCAGGAGACGGAAGCGGACGAGTACAGAGATAGTAAATTTAGGGATGAAGGGTTATAAAACTTTCATCCCTTTAATATTTGTAAAAAAGAATAAATTCTTTGTATTTCCACATACTAACTTCATAGTAAAAAAC
>JAFYWD010000219.1 GCA_017558205.1 Lachnospiraceae bacterium
AAACTTTCTCTTTGTTCGTTTCTTTTTAGTTGAATGTAATAATTTTTCTGATATTAAAAATTTGAAAAAAACAATTGCTATTATAAAGAGTAAAAAGACAATTAAAAAAATTATTATTTGAAAGATATTGATAAAAATAATATTATCATTATTGGAAACATCATGTTTGTAGGTATCTATAAATTTAGAACCGAAAGAATAAGTATAGGAATCATCCTCAGCTAAAAAAACACCAATTTTACCTAATAAATGCTCTTTATAAGAATAATTAACAGTACACACTAATTGATCGTTGTTATCATAGCTTACAGAAGAAGTTAAATCTTTAAAGGTTAAAGTATTAGGTAATAAAATATAATCATTACTGTTTAAAGATAAAATAGTTTTATGATTTCCTAAAATCCCGGAAGAATCAGAAAAGAACTTATTTTCTATGGAATAAGGATTATCATGATCCTTTAAATAAACTGGAGAAAAGTTGTTAAAACCATAATTAAATAAGTCAATAGTATCTGTAAACTGATAAGGGTTTTCTTCCTTTAAAATGACACAAATTAATTTCATACCATCCTTGGAAGCACAGGAAACAAGAGTTTGTCTGGCAGAAGAGGTATAGCCCGTTTTAGTACCCACTAAATATTCATAAGCATAAGCTTTACCGGGTAAAAGCTGACTTTTAGCTGATAAGTGTAAGCCTTCTTTATTTTGAGTAGAATTGACCGGTACTGAATAATTTAAGGTAGAAGATAACTGAGACAAAAGTTCATTGGAAAAAAAAGCTTTTGCAATTAAAGCCATATCATAGGCTGTAGTATAATGATTTTCATCATGAATACCGTTAGGTGTAATAAAATTAGAATTGATGCAGCCTAAGGAAGCAGCTGTCTCATTCATAAGCTTCCCGAAGGAAGTAACATTCCCTGAGATATGCTCAGCAACAGCATAGGCAGCTTCATTGGCTGAGCCGATGAGAATACCGCTTAAAACATCCTTTAGAGGTAACTTAGTACCGGGATTTACTCCCATATTAGCATCTTCCCACCATTTAATACTATTAATGGCTTCCTTGGAAAAGGTAATGATTTCATCAGGATCACATTTGTTAACAGCAATATAAGTGGTAAGAAGTTTAGTGATACTGGCAGGAAATAATTTTTCATGGATATTTTTTGCATATAATATACTTCCGGTATTAGCATCCATCAGAATAGCAGCCTGGGCACCAATAGAGGGTCCCTGAGGCCAATTTTCATAATCATTAGATTCTATAGGTAAAAACTTTCTTTGCTCGGCTTCTTCTAAAAAATTATCAGCATAAGAGCTAAAAGAAAATAGAGAAAAAATTATAGAAAAAATTATAGAAAACAGCGTAAATTTATTTATAAATGAAAAAAATCTAAAAGACATTTGATACTCCAAAAAAAAAAAATTATTAGCTTTATTATGGCATAAATAAAATGAAATGAAAATATGAAAAATTAGAATGTTGTTTTTAAAGGATAAAAAGGGTAAAATAAAGGGCAGATAGAAGAGAAGGAGAAGGAAAATGAGATTAAAAAATATACCGGGAGCAAGAGAAAGAATAGCAGAAAGCCAATTTGTAGTACAGGATCCAAAAGCTTTCAAAGGAAAATGGAATACAAAATTTGATAACCAGGGAGAAATACATATTGAAGTAGGAATGGGAAAAGGTCGTTTTCTTATGGAAATGGCAAAGAGAAATCCAACCATAAATTATATAGGAATAGAAATGTATTCCAGTGTATTACTTAGAGCAGTACAGAAAATGGAAGAGGAGTCATTAGAAAATCTGACATTTATTTTAATAGATGCCAGAGAAATAGAAGATATCTTTGAAAAAGAAGAAATATCAAAAATCTACTTAAACTTTTCAGATCCCTGGCCGAAGGACAGACATGCTAAAAGAAGGCTACCCAGTCGTCAATTTTTACAAAGATTCAGTATGGTTCTTAAAAAAGAAGGTGTGATTGAATTTAAAACAGATAACAGATCATTATTTGATTTTGCAGTAGAAGAAACTGAACCTGCAGGATGGGAGATACTGGAGATTTCCTATGATCTTCATAAAGAAGAAAGAATGATGAAGGATAATGTAATGACTGAATATGAAGAAAGATTTTCCTCTATGGGAAATCCGATTTTCAAATATATAATAAGAAAAATATATAAGTAGGAAATTTAATAATTACTGGAATAAAGAGAGCCCCCTAATTATAAAACAATGGCATAAGAATGAGATCTAATGTCATCAGATATAATCAGAGGGCTTTTAAATATAAATTACCAGTCAGCTTCCTTATTTTCCTTATAAAAAATTTTAGCTTCTTCCAATAATTGAAAATGATCATCTTCATACTGAGAAATTGTAACAGAACAGTTTTTATGAGTCACGGACCAAAAATCTGCAATACTACGTCCATTCATGTGATAAATCATACCACGGATTAAAGCACCATGACCGACAACCAGTATATTTTTACAGGAGTTTTCTAAGGGAAAGATACATTCCCTTAAAAATAATCCACAACGGTAAAAAAGATTATCTAAGGTTTCCCCACCTTTTGCAGGAATATATTCACACGGATTGTGGATAAAATTGTATAATTCTGATTCCGGATGTGAATGAATGTAAGAAAGACTTAGGCCCTCCCCTTCACCGAAGCTCAATTCCAATAGTCTGTCATCAGTAATAACCTTAATATTTCTATTCTCTGCCATAATGGAAGCAGTCTCAAATGCTCTGGTTAAGGGACTGGAGTAAATCCTATCAAAGGAAATATGAGATAAAGCAGCAGCTGTCTCTTTAGCAAGAAAAACACCATAATTATTTAAAGGTATATCGGACTGCCCCTGTAATCTTCTTTCTTTATTCCAATCTGTTTCCCCGTGACGCATAAAGTAAATCTTCATTAGACCATAACTCCTAAGATATAAAATAGAAATAATAGTATTAATATTATGAATACTAACATCAATAATATAACTTAAGAAACTTCACAAATCAATAAAAGAAAATTTAAATCCTTATAAATTGTATGAAAACATAGCGGTAAGTACTATGTTAATAGAAAAATTTGGTATATAATAAAAAAAATATAGAAGAAGATACAAAGGAAAAATAGATGAGATTACAGGATATTATTCAGAGTCAGCGAGATTTTTTCTACACAGGTGAAACAAAGAAAATATCATTCAGAAAAGAAAAACTTTTACAGCTGTCACAAGCTATAAATGATTATGAGGAAAGAATATACCGGGCTTTATATGAAGATTTAAATAAGTCAGAATATGAATCTTACCTAACCGAACTTAGTCTGGTAAAGGAGGAGATTCAAAAAGTCTTAAAGAACTTAGATAAATGGGTAAGTCCTAATAAAAAGAAGAAATCTTTATTTACAGCTTTTTCCGGATCCTATACCATGTACGAGCCCTACGGAGTAGTACTGATAATTTCTCCATGGAATTATCCTTTTCTTTTAACATTGCTTCCTTTAGTGGGAGCCATGGCAGCCGGAAACTGTAGCATGATTAAACTGTCAAAAGGCTCGAAGCAGGTATCTGCAGTTATCAGAGATATCATAAGAGAAACATTTGACAGTCATTATATTAATGTAATTGACGATCAGGTATCTAATGATTCTATTTTATCAGAAAAATATGATTATATTTTCTTTACAGGAAGCAACAGGGTAGGAAAGATTGTAATGCGTTATGCCTCGGATCACTTAACACCGATTTCACTGGAATTAGGCGGAAAAAGTCCATGTATTGTGGATAAAAGCGCTAATATAAAGGAAAGTGTGAGGAAAATTCTGTGGGGAAAATCTATAAATGCCGGTCAGACATGTATTGCTCCTGATTACGTACTGGTAGATGAGTTAATAAAAGATGAATTTACACAGGAAATGAAAAAACAGCTGGAAGAAAATTACAGAGGCTTTGAATTAATGGAGGATTATCCAAAAATTATAAATTTACATCACTATATAAGATTATGTAATATTTTAGATAAGGAAAAAAATGTGTTAGGAGGAGGAAGAAGGGAAAGTACCTTAAAGATAGCACCTGCAGTGATACCGGATGCAAGCTTCCAAAGTGAGGTAATGCGTGATGAAATTTTTGGTCCCATATTACCGATTATAGGTTATTATCGGCTTGATGCATTGCTGGAAGAATTAAAAAAGAAGCCAAAGCCTTTAGCATGTTATATTTTTAGTAAAGATCAAAATATGATAAATCAGGTGAATAGAGAATTTTCGTACGGCGGAGGCTGTGTAAACGACTGCCTTCTTCATATAGCTAACAGCTATCTACCCTTTGGCGGAGTTGGAAACAGTGGTATGGGAGCTTATCATGGGTATTACAGCTTTAAGACTTTTTCTCATGAAAAAGCAATATTGGTGAGTAATAATAATTTGGGGAATTATTTTATAACACGTCCTTTTTCAAAAGAAAAGTTAAATAAATTAAGAAAATGGATAAAAAGATAAAAGTATAAAAGAAAAAAGCACCGTCCCCAGACAATCGTCCAAAAACAGTGCTTTATGCGCCTCCAGGGGCTCGAACCCTGGACACCCTGATTAAGAGTCAGGTGCTCTACCAACTGAGCTAGAGGCGCTCAAATGTTTAAAACTAACAACAAAATTGATTATAATATAACAAAAGAAAAAAAGCAAGCATATATTATAAAATAATTTAAAAAAATTATAGGAATGATAATAAAAGCCTATGATTAATACAATATCATAAAATAATAATATAAATCTAAAAATGCTGTTATTTTTTGATTTATGAGAAAATGTTATGATGATGTGGCAGCGTGTATTTTGCAATGGGGAAAAGTATGAAGCGATATTCAAGATTACTTATCATAACTTGTATTTCTTATATTTTAATAAATTTATTTATTCATGCCTTAGTAAGCTGGGATAATTTTGATCAGATAGAGCTGGATAATAAAATTACCTTACATATTGAGAAAAACAGAAATGATATAAAAACAATATATAATAATAAATTTGAGGCTATTAATACAGGTGAAAGGGTTAGGGCAATAATACCTATACCTAAAGAAATGCACTTTCAATATCCTGCTTTATGCTTTACAACTTACAGTTGTATAACAAAAATCTGGTATGATGGAAATCTTCTCTATTCTCATGGAGAGGATCTGGCAGAACAGGGAAAGATGATAGGAACCTTGTATGATTCAATCATTCTTCCAAGGGAAGCAATAGGTGATTCAGTAGTTTTAGAATGTATTGCTACTGAGAAAGGTGCTATGAGCCAAATAAGTAATCTTCTTTTGATGGAAGCTGCTGAAAGCTCTAAGTACCCCAATACCGGTAATCTTATCGGTATGCTGATATTCACTTGTATTTTTGTATTCTCTTTTTTCCTGTTCTTCATACTTCTGTTTTTAGATAATAAAGATTATATTATACGTCTTGTACAGAGACTTACTTTAATGATTTTGTCGGTATCTGTATATATTATCAGCAGCCAGGGATTTTTCCATCCCTTAGTATATGATTTCAGAGGATTAGCACATATAGAATATATCAGCTTTTTTTTCCTGCCCATACCATTTGCCTTATTCTTTTATGAAATTTACGAAAATAAAATTTTGAAGAGAGTAATAAAGCTGACATTAGGTGTTAGCACAGTATTTTTTATAATATGTACAATCTTAAATTATACTACGGTAAATTATCATTATGTTTTCTTTCTTCCTTATATTCATTTAGAGATGTTTGTAGGACTTTTGGTATATTTATCGGGCTTCTTTATTGAAGCAAAACGTAAAGAAAAAGAGCAGTGGGTAAACTTAGTAAGAAGAGGCTTTATTGTTTTTTTAATTTTGATGTCTATAGAGTTAATCCAGTTTTATATTGCACAAAAAAGTGATGCTTTTATGTTCCGGTTAACCTTACTTCCCATGGGAATAATTCTTGTAATAGTGCTGTTTAGTACAGGAATTATAATGAAGCTTGTAAAACGGGTTCAGGAAATAGAAGAAAAGAGACAATTGGAAAAGCTGGCATTTACTGACGTACTTACCGGACTAGCCAGCAGGACAAAATGCTATACCTTAATTGAAAAAATTAAGCAGGAAAATATTTGGGAATATACAATATTCTTTATAGATCTGAATGATTTAAAATATTATAATGACAAATATGGTCACAATATGGGAGATGATTATATTAAAACCATGGCTCTGATTATGACTGAATGCTTTGAAGATTCCGATATTATCAGCAGATTTGGCGGAGATGAATTTGTAGTATTTTATTTAAGAGATATAGAAGAAAAGGTGTCTTCTTATCTGGAAACATTCTATGAAAAGATAAAGAGTATAAATGATAGTAATATTTATCCTTTTATCATTAATGCTGCCTGTGGAGTAGTAAGCAGTACAAAGGAAAATCCTTTAGAAATAGAAGTGGCAATAGCATCAGCAGATCAGAAGATGTATGAAAATAAGAAATTGATGAAAGAAAAAAGAACCTGAGATTAATTCTCGGGTTCTTTTTCTTCGTCACTGATATAATCCAGTTTTTTAAGTTCTGCTTTAATAAAATTCATAGTTTCAATATTTTTAGTTTCAATAAGATGATAATGATCTCCGGAGGTAAGGAAGGAGAGAGGCCTGTCCTTGGAACGGATCATCTTATCTACAAAGGATTTGGCGTCCATACGGTTAGCAATATAAAGATCTGCTTCAATTCTGCCGTAGAGATCATGGTTAACAGCAGTATTGAGAATTGTTCCCCCATTATCAACTATAGTAAAAAATTCATCTAAAATATGATTCTGGGAATGGTTTACCGTTAAATATTCACGGTAAGAATTTTGGTCAGGACGAAAAAGCATATATCCCCGATTAGTAGAAATAATATTTTTATTTTCGGCACGGAGGATAGCGATATCTTGGACGATTACCTGACGGCTTACCTCTAAAAGATCAGCCAGTGCTGTGCCTGAAAGAGGTTTATCCTGCTGGTTCAATATATCAATGATTTTAAGTCTTCTGTTTTCTGAGTTCATTATTCTATCCTTTCACATTCCCTAAAAAAGGCAATTTCTTCCACATATAATTTTGCGTTGGCAATACTTTTTTCTACTTCTGCTTCCGTAACCGGACGAATTACTTTAGCAGGAGAACCAAGAACAAGAGAGTTATCGGGGATTACAGCATTCTGAGTAACCAGAGCTCCGGCACCAATAATACAATTATTACCGATGGAAGCACCATTTAATATAATGGCTCCCATACCCACTAAGGTATTATTACCGATATTACATCCGTGAATAATGGCTCCGTGTCCTATGGTTACGTTGGCTCCGATATTTACCTGGAAGCCTGCATCCACATGTACCACAGCATTATCCTGAACATTGGACCCTTCTCCGATAACAATAGGTTCCTCCATGGCACGTATGGTTGCATTATACCATACACTAACATCGGCTTTAAGTGTTACATTACCATAAATTGCACAGCCTTTGGCAAGAAAGGCAGTAGAATCAATAACAGGTTTTATCATAAGCTACCTCCAAATTAATTATAATATAATTCTTGCTATTTTAAGAAATATAGTGTAGAATAACATGTGTTCTCGGAATGTGGCTCAGCTTGGTAGAGCGCTTCGTTCGGGACGAAGAGGTCGCAGGTTCGAATCCTGTCATTCCGATTGGTAAAAGCTGGGAATTCATTTCCGGCTTTTTTACATTTTACCAAAGAAATAAGATTCTACAAAATTTTGTAACTATTTACATTGTAGAACTATTTTTAAAATTTTACCAGTAAAAATAAAAAATAAAGGAAAGAAATATGATAATAGACAGTCATGCACATCTTGATGATGAAGCTTTTGAAGAAGATCGTGAAGAGTTAATAGAAAAGCTTAAGGAGAGTAATATCAGTGCTGTTATGAATATCAGTGCCGGTTTAAAATCAGCCAGAACAAGCTTAGAATTAGCAAAAAAATATGATTTTATTTATACCTCCATGGGAGTTCATCCCTGTGAAACAGGAGAATTAACAGAAGAAAATTTTAAACAAATTACAGATAGCTTACAAGAAGAAAAGGTAAAGGCTATTGGTGAAATTGGTTTGGATTATTACTGGAATGAGCCGGAAAAGAAAATTCAGCAGTACTGGTTCAGAAGACAGCTTTGTCTGGCCCATGAATATCAGCTTCCCATTATCATTCATTCAAGAGATGCAGCAGCGGATACTTATAGAATAATGCAGGAAGAAAAAGCAGACCTACTAAAAGGCGTCATTCATTGTTATTCCTATTCAAAGGAAACAGCCAGAGATTATTTAAACTGGGATTATTACTTTGGAATCGGTGGTGTTGTTACCTTCCAAAATGCAAAAAAACTAAAGGAAGCGGTAGAGTATATTCCATTAAAAAATATACTTTTAGAAACAGACAGCCCTTATCTTTCACCCATGCCTTATAGGGGAAAAAGAAATTCACCCTTGAATTTAAAATTGATTGCTGAGGCCATTGCAGAAATAAAAGGTCTGGCAGTAGAAGAAGTAATTAAGGTAACAGGAGAAAATACAAAGAAATTATACGGAATATAAAGGAAACACTTATGGCAACACTGGGTAACCCAAAGAATACCATTGAAGTATTACAAAAATACAACTTTAATTTTCAAAAGAAGTTTGGTCAGAATTTCTTAATAGATACTCATGTTCTGGATAAGATTATGAAAGAATCCGGAATAACAAAAGAGGATATGGTTTTAGAAATTGGTCCAGGTATCGGCACCATGACCCAATATCTGGCAGAAGCTGCCAGGGAAGTGGTAGCAATAGAAATTGATAAAAATCTTATTCCCATTTTGGAGGATACTCTTTCTGAATATGATAATGTTACCGTGATTAATGAGGATGTATTAAAGGTTGATATCAGAAAGTTATCTGAAGAGAGAAATCAGGGGAAGCCTATTAAGGTAGTAGCAAATCTTCCCTATTATATAACTACACCCATTGTAATGAGTCTGTTAGAGAGCAGGATTCCCATTGACAGTATTACCATCATGGTTCAAAAAGAGGTGGCAGAAAGAATGCAGGAAGAACCGGGAAGTAAGGAGTATGGAGCCCTGTCACTGGCAGTACAATATTATGCAAAGCCCGAAATTGTAGCCAATGTTCCTCCTAATTGTTTTATGCCAAGACCAAAGGTGGGAAGCAGTGTTATACGACTGACACTTTATGAAAAACCACAGGTAGAGGTTTCTGATGAAAAATTAATGTTTTCCCTTATCAGGGCATCCTTTAATCAGAGAAGAAAAACGCTGGTAAATGGAATAGGAAATGCTTCTAATTTAAATATTTCGAAAGAACAGGTTATGAAAGCCCTGGAAAGGATGGGGCTGCCTCCTACCATAAGAGGTGAAATGCTGTCTTTGGAGCAGTTTGCAGAATTATCAAATCTTTTATAAATAAAAAAGAGAATTCCCGATGAATTCTCTTTTTTTTACTTGTATGATGAGAATCATTATTTTAATTTCTTATAGGCCTGATAATAAGCACCAAGTAAACCGGCTTTATTACCTAAAGAAGCACTGGAAATCTTTACATTGGAAAAGCTTGGCATAATAAAGAAATCTTTCTTTTCTAAGATTTTTCTGATAACAAGTGGCTGTTCCATAATTCCTCCTCCTAAAATAACACAGGAAGGATTATAAATATGAATCAGACTTGCCAGTCCCAGCCATATTTCATCTACCCACTTATCAAGAACTGCCAAAACTCCGGGCTCATCAATACGTGAGAAAATAGCCCGTCCGTTGCAAAGAGTATTGTCATATTCCATAGCCAATTTAACAAGACCTGTAGTGGAAGCGTATTTTTCGTAGCAACCATCAAAGTAATCATTACCTTGTAACCTGGCATCATGATGAGTAATAATGGCACCGAACTCACTGGCACAGTAACCGGAGCCATAATAGATTTCCTTGGAAATTACGGAAGCTCCACCTACACCGGTTCCATAGGTCAGCATGAGAAAATCATCGTAATCCTTTCCACTGCCGAAAGCAGCCTCACCTAAAGCAGCTGAATTTACGTCATTTTCAACAGCTACCGGTACATGAAAACGTTCCTCCAAGGTTTTGCCAATCTGTACCCCGGTATAGCCCGGAATATTTTGATTGGCATAAATAATATATCCGTCCTTTGAATGAACCTGGCCGGCGGTACTTACACCAATAGCATCAAAGTCCTTTTCCTTTTCAACTAAGGAAATAAGAGTTTCTAAAATATAAGGTCCACCTTTCCCGGCATTGGTAGGTACTTCATTAACATTTAATAAGATACCGTCAAGGCAGGTACCATATTTAATAGAGGTACCACCCACATCAAAAACAAGAATTTTCATAATATTTACCTTTCAAAAAAATTAAATATGAACTTTACATACTGCCTTTTTTAAATAGGTATCTTCCGTAACCTGAATATTAGGCTTATGAGGCTCTCTGGCCATACAGATCACAAAGTTACCGGGACCTACAATGCAGGAAGCAACAAATTCTGAATCTGCAAAAGCTGCATCACTTTCCTGATTATAGTCTTCTAAGGTAACATTGTGACAGTCACCGGTATCAATTCTTTCAGTTCCTACAAGGTCAATCTGAATATCCATATAATTTTTATGAACTTCGTAACGACGTTCTTCTAAGGGCTGGGCCTTTGTTTCCATTACATTGATATAAACAAGATCTCCATCAACGGATGTTTTACCTAAAGGAAGCTTGTTTAAATCATTAGAAGAAATAAACTGAATAGCTTTATCAAGATTTTTGGAAATACCCTTATAGTTATTTAAATTAGATAATTTATCGTAAATCATACTTCCTCCTATTGAATGGCTTTATAAAAACGTTCTGCGATTTCCAAGGGTCTGGTAATAGCACCACCGACAACAACTGCGTGTGCTCCTAACTCCAGCATTTTTTTCGCCTGATCAGGATAATGAACCTTACCCTCGGCAATCACTGGAATTGAAAGTGTCTTTACAAGCTTTTCAACTAATTCAAAATCAGGTCCGTCTACCTTGGGAGAGTAATCAGTATAGCCGCTTAAGGTAGTACCTACAATATCAACACCACATTTTTCTGCATTAATACCCTCTTCCAAAGTAGAAATATCTGCCATAAGAACAATATCAGGATATTTTTCCTTAATCCGGGCGATAAATTCATTGATGGTAGTTCCATCTCCACGTTCTCTCTGAGTACAGTCAAGAGCAACAATATCAGAGTCTGCTGCTACCAGCTGATCTATTTCTTCCATAGTGGGAGTAATGTAGGAGGCATAACCTTCTACAACACGTTTTACAAGTCCGATTACAGGTAAGCCGGTAGATTTTTTAATTTCTACAACATCACGGATGCTGCTGGTACGTATACATTTACTTCCTGCTCTTTTGGCTGCTTCTGCGAAAAAAGGCATTAAAGACATTTCTTCACAGTACATAGGTTCATCCGGTAAAGCCTGACAAGAAATAATAATGGAACCTTTGGTGGCTTCCAGAATCTGGGATAAACTCTTCTTCATAAATAACCTTCCTTTCTCAACAAAAAATAATTATACATAAGTACTTGTTGTAATTATAACACGATTATCAGTAAATGAAAATAAATTTCAATAAGAAAACAATAAAAAAAATTTTGTATCAATAAAATGAAGTGAAACCAGATAAATAATAGAAACATAATGCACAACAATAGGGAAAAAAAGAGGTATTTTTTAATAAATATAATGAAAAGCAGGTATGGAAATATGAAAATAAATATCAAATAATAATTAGAAATGAAAATATTTTTAAGATAATATTGACAAATATATGTCTACATTGTACAATCCGAATATGTAGTAACAAACTATCACAAATCTTAAAGGAGGAAAAATAAGATGAAAAAGTTACTTGCGTTACTTTTAGTTGGAGCTATGTCACTTTCTATGGTAGCATGTGGCGGTTCCACAGCAGAAGCACCTGTAGAAGAGGCTCCTGCAACAGAAGAAGCAGCAGCTGAAGAGGCTCCTGCAGAAGAAGCAGCTACAGATGTAGCAGCAGCTACAGAGATTACACTCTGGACATATCCTATCGGAAACTGGGGAGATCAGGCAACACTTGATACACTTCTTGGTGATTTCGAAGCAAACACAGGAATCAAGGTAAATGTTGACTTCCTTACATATGCTGACGGTGATGACAAGGTTAATACTGCTCTTGAAGCAGGAACAGCTCCTGACCTTATTATGGAAGGACCTGAGCGTCTTGTTGCTAACTGGGGAGCAAAAGGAAAAATGGTAGACATTTCCGATTTATTTGATGACACAGACAAAGCTGAAATCAATGCAGCAGCTCTTGCAGCATGTTTTGATGGATCAGGTGCAGCTTACGAATATCCTTTAGTTATGACAGCTCACTGTATGGCTATCAACAAAACTGTATTCGAAGCAGCCGGTGCTATGGAGTACATCGATGAGGCAACTCATACATGGACAACAGAAGACTTCCTTGCAGCTATGGACAAGGTTTATGCTCACACAGGAGCACAGGTTGGTGCTGTTTACTGTGTAGGACAGGGTGGAGACCAGGGAACACGTGCTTTAGTTAACAACTTATACGGTGGAACCTTCACAACAGCTGATCATACAGCTTACACATGGGATGATGAGAAAAACGTACAGGCTCTTCAGACACTTTACGATATGGACTCTGTAGCATTTGATGCCGGTATCGCCGGTGGAGATGAAATCGCTTTATTCTACAACGGAACTTTAAATGTTGCTTTCTGTTGGAATATTGCTCAGCAGTTAAATCCTAACTCTGCTAACACAGGTGAAAATTTAACAGCTAACGGTGATGAAATCATGTTTATGGCATTCCCTTCTGAAAACGGAACAGATTCCAAACTTCAGGGTGGTATCTGGGGATTCGGTATCTTTGATAACGGAGATGCTGCTAAGATCGAAGCTGCTAAAACATTCATCAAATATATGTGTGATTCTGAAAAAACTGCTGATGCTGTAAAAGCTGCTAACTACTTCGCAGTTCGTGATACAGCTGAAGGTGCAGACCTTTCTACAATTTGGGCTGACAACGCAGTTATGGCTGAGTACAGCGTATTAATGCCTCTTCTTGGAGATTACTATCAGGTAACAAGTGGATGGGCTGAAGCTCGTACACAGTGGTGGAACATGTTACAGCAGGTTGGTGCCGGTAATGATATCGCAACAGTTGTTGCTGAATACTGTGGTAACGCTAACGCAGCTGCAAGTGCAAACTAATTAATTACTACCGACAGTAAATAGTATCTTAAAAAATAAGCCCTTCCCCTTCGAGGGGAGGGGCATTTTAATTGAAAGGGGGTTATCTCTTTGACGAGCCCAAAATCCGGTACCATGTCGCGGCCTCGCCGACTGGTAATTCATGAAACAGTAACATCTTATTTGTTTCTTTTGCCTTTTTTACTTTTCTTTGTGGTATTTGTAATTTATCCCATGTTCATGTGTGTATACACCAGCTTCTTTGATGCTACCATGGGACGAGAAGATATTTTTATAGGTTTTGAAAATTATAAAACATTATTTGCAGATAAAGTATTCTGGATTGCCCTGAAAAATACTATGGTTATTGTACTTGTATCAGTACCTGTTACCTGTATTTTTTCACTTTGGGTAGCCACTGTAATTACTAAGATGCCGGTGGCAGCCACATCAGCCTTCCGTTGTATCTTTTATCTTCCGGTAGTAACCGGTTCCGTAGCAGTAACCATGGTATGGAAATGGATGTATAATAATTATTATGGTATTGTCAACTATCTGGGTACAAATCTGGGAATACTGGATAAGAATATTAACTGGTTGGGAGATCCTAAATATGCATTATGGTGTATTATCATAATCTTAATTACCACTTCCGTAGGTCAGCCCATTGTACTTTATGTTTCAGCTCTTGATAACGTGGATAAGTCTTTGATAGAAGCAGCCGCTGTTGATGGTGCTACGGCAACTCAGGCCTTCTGGAAGGTAAAATGGCCTCAGATGATGCCAACTACTCTTTACATACTGGTAATTACCATGATTAACTCCTTCCAGTGTTTTGCATTGATTCAGCTGTTAACACAGGGTGGACCAAGTAATTCTACCATGACTATTATGTTCTATATTTATTACAATGCCTTTAAGCTGTTTAAGTACGGTTATGGTAATGCCATGGGTGTTGTTCTGGCAATTATCATCGCAATTTTATCTGCTATCCAGTTTAAGGTAGCAAAGGAAAAGTAGGAAAGGAGGAGAAGAATTATGGATAATAATAAAACAACAGATATGAACGCCATAAAAGATAAAATTTATTATATTGTATCTTTTATTGCAGTAGTGATTGTAGCTATTCTTTTTACCTTCCCACTTTATTGGATTATTACAGGAGCCTTTAAAACAGGTAAGGAAATTAATGCCACCAGCCCTATCTGGATTCCTACGGAATGGGTATGGGATAACTTCCAAAGATTAATGGCAAAACGTACAGCTCCTATCCTGGGATGGGAAATAGGTGGTATGACTATTGGAGCAGCTACCATACCGGGAGCTATCAGATGGTTATTGAATACAGTGGTTATGTGTGTTTCTTCCATGCTTTTAACATGTATTACTTCTGCTATGGCAGGTTACGTATTAGCAAAGAAAAGATTCTGGGGAAGAGTTACACTGTTTACCTTAGTAGTTTGTGCCATGGCGCTTCCTAAGCAGGTAATTTTAATTCCTTTGCTGAGAGAGATGAATGCCCTTCATCTTGCAGATACAGCCTGGGCAGTAATTTTCCCTATTGTAGGATGGCCTTTTGGAGTATTCCTTTTAAAACAGTTTTCAGAAGGTGTACCTACGGAAATGATGGAGGCCTGTCGTATTGACGGTGCTAATGAGTGGCGTACCTTTACTGATGTAATTTTCCCTATGATCAAGCCGGGTGTAGGTGCCTGTGCCATCTTTACCTTTATTTCCGCTTGGAATGATTATTTCATGCAGTTGATCATGCTTACCTCCAGTGAGAAGCTGTCAATTGCCGTAGGTATTGCAACCATGCAGGGTGAAAGTTCAACAGACTATGGTCTTTTGATGTCCGGTGCAGCATTGGCTTCCGTACCGATTATTATCGTATTCCTTATCTTCCAGAAATACTTTACAAAGGGTATTACCATGGGAGCTGTTAAGGGTTAAATAGCAAGAAAGGATAGAACAAAATGGATATGAAAAAATATCAGGGAGTATTTCCTGCATTATATGCCTGTTATGATGATAATGGAGAAATTTCTCCTGAAAGAGTAAAAGCATTTACACAGTATTTAATTGATAAAGGTGTAAACGGATTATATGTTGGCGGTTCCTCAGGAGAATGTATCTACCAGAGTGTAGAAGACAGAAAGAAAACTTTGGAAGCATGTATGGAGGTTGCAAAGGGCAAAATTGTAATCATTGCCCATGTTGCCTGCAATAATACAAAGGACAGTCAGGAACTGGCAGCTCATGCAGAAGGACTGGGAGTTGATGCAATTGCATCCATTCCTCCTATTTACTTCCGTTTGCCGGAGCACGCTATTGCAAAATATTGGAATGATATTTCTGCAGCAGCTCCTAATACAGACTTTATTATTTATAACATTCCTCAGCTGGCAGGTGTTTCATTAACCATCAGCTTACTTCGTGAGATGAAGAAAAATCCCCGGGTAATCGGTGTGAAAAACTCTTCCATGCCTGTACAGGATATCCAGATGTTTAAGGATGAGGATGTAATCGTATTTAATGGACCCGACGAACAGTTTATTTCCGGTCTTGCAATGGGAGCCTGTGGCGGAATCGGAGGAACCTATGCAGCCATGCCTGAATTATTCATCAAGATGAGAGCTTTATTCTTAGAAGGAAAAATGGAAGAAGCAAGAGTAATTCAGAACGATGTATGCAGAATTATTTACAAAATGTGCTCTACTAAAGGAAATATGTATGCGGTAATTAAAGAAATCATCAGAATTCAGGGTGGACCGGATATCGGAAGCGTAAGAGCTCCTTTAGCAGAATTAATCGAAGAAGATCTTCCGATTTGTAAAGAAGCTGCTGCCATGATTACAGATGCTATTAAGAAATATTGCTAATTAAGGATACCAAGATAAAGTAATAGTTCAGCCATGACCAATCACATTGCTGATTTAAATCCTTAATTAATTAGGAGAAGAGGCCAAAATTATGACCCCGTCAAGTTTACTAATAGATATTCAGTTATCTTATAATCAGTTTACAAAGACTGAGAAAAAAATTGCTGATTTTATTACTCATAATACAAACAGAGTACTTTTCATGTCCATTACGGATTTATCTGAAGCCTGTGGTGTGGCAGATGCCAGTGTTCACCGGTTTTGCAGAACAATGGGTGTGAAGGGATATCAGGAATTTAAAATGAAGCTATCCTTAAGCATATCTCCTGAACAGAATCAGACACTGGATCGAGATAAAAAAGCTCTTAAGGTAGATTCACTAGAAGCAACTTTGGATAATATTCTTCAAAATCATATCAATGCCCTGAAAGAGACAAAGATGTTGATGGAAAAGGAAGAGCTGGAAAAAACAGTTCGTATGATGGAGGAAGCTGACAATATCTACTTTTTTGGAATAGGGGATTCCTTGTTAACGGCAAGAGAAGCCAGAAATAAATTTTTGAGAATTTCCAATAAAGTAAATTGTATTGATGATCCTCATATGCAGGCAATGGTAGCCTCCATGGCAGGAGAAAAGGATTTGATTTTTATCATTTCCTATTCCGGTTCGACCAAGGATAATGTATATGTAGCAAAGATTGCAAAAAAAGCAGGAGCTAAGGTAGTGGGGATCACAAGATTTATTAAATCACCTCTTACTGCATATACGGATACGCTTTTAGTCTGCGGTACCAATGAAGGACCTCTGGATGGAGGTTCTATGGGTGCTAAATTAAGTCAGCTGTATATTATTGATGTATTATTCCAGGAGTATTATCGAAGAAATCAGGAAGAGTCTGTGGAAAACAACAAAAAAACTTCCAACGCAGTTGTAGATAAGCTGTATTAGAAAATATGTTACAACAGGAGATCCAATAAAAATCGTAAGGTTTTTATTGGATTTCCTTATATCACAGGTGAGGAGGTATTTAATGTATGACAGATTAACGGCATCCGACATAAAAAAAATGGAAGAAGAAATAGAATACCGTAAGGTAACCCTGAGAAAAAATTTATTAGAGGATGTTAAAGAAGCCAGATCCCATGGGGATTTAAGTGAAAACTTTGAATACTATGCAGCAAAAAAAGAAAAGAATAAAAATGAAAGCCGTATACGTTTTTTGGAAAGAATGATAAAGACAGCTGAGATTATAGATGATAGCTCAGGAAATGATGAAGTAGGGATGAATGACCGTGTAGAGGTTTATGTAGAAGAGGATGATATGGTGGAAAGTTATCGTATTGTAACTACGGTAAGAGCCAACTCTTTAAAAAAGCTAATTAGTATTGAATCTCCTTTGGGAAAAGCATTAATGGGAAAGAAGGTAGGAGAAAGGGTAGAAATAAAGGTAAATCCATCCTACAGCTATTTTGTGGTGATAAAGGATATCGAAAAAATAGAGGATGATTCCCAGGATAAAATAAGAAGCTATTAAAAAAGAACTGTATGAGAATACAGTTCTTTTTTAGTTAATATATAATAACCATTTGTGAGGGGGGATAAGCTATTTATTCATAAAAATATGAACCTTTTTATCACAATCCAAAATATGAGTTTTTAACCAGTCAACAAGATAGTCAAGAACTTCTAAAATCATTTTGTCCTGGGTACCCAGAGAGATTTTTTCAAAATCGATACCAAACGCATTAATCTTATCAGTAAAAACCTGATGAGCCAGCTTATGAGCCTCAATTTCAGGATAGTTAACAGATTCCATTAACTGGATTTCTTCACTGAAATGCTTTTGTGTGTAGTCCTTTAAGCCACTTAAAATATTTGTTAAATCATCATACTTATAAAGAATATTTTCATCTTTTAAAAGAGCCTGTGCCTTTTCCATAAGACCAAATAATACCTGATGCTGTTCATCCATCAATTCAATACCGATCAGGTAGTCGGGATTCATCTTATACATAATTAACCTCCATAAAAACCAATTACAAAAACACTCTGTAATTCTCAAATAAATAGTTTTTTGCTACTAAAAATATAACATGAATAATTAAAAAATACAATAAAAATAGGAATTGTTGCTATTTTTGTACAATGATAAAAAGGGGTCAGAAAAGACAGGATAGCATAAATATAAAAAAATGATTGAATTGATAAAAATAAATAGGTAAGATAGAACAATAAGTGAAAGAAGTAAGAAAGAGAGGAAATTATGAAAGAAGAAAATAACTTTGAAAATGAAATCCCCCGTTATAAGGAAAGGAAAGTTACCATTAAGATTAAGACTCTGGTGTTTGTCTTTATCGTAGTTTTTCTGACAGTATTTTTGGGAATGAACTCAACCTTCCAAATCAGGGAACAGGAGCAGGCAGTGCTGACTACCTTTGGTATTGCAAGAGCTGTCACAGAACCGGGATTACATTTTAAAATCCCTTTGATACAGCAGGTTCAGAAGGTAAATACAACCATACAGGGTTTTCCTATCGGTTATAATATGGAAACAGATGAAACAGTGGCAGAAGAAGCCATTATGATTACTAAGGATTATAATTTTATAGATGTTGACTTTTTCATAGAATATAAGGTTTCTGATCCCGTAAAGGCTGTTTATGCCTCCAAGGAGCCGGAAAAAATCTTAAAGAATCTGGCACAGAGCAGTATCAGAAATGTAATCGGCAGCTATGATGTTGACAGTGTACTGACTACCGGAAAAAATGAAATCCAGTCAGCTATCCGTGATAATGTGGCAAAACAGCTGGAAAAGCATGATATCGGTTTAGCGATAGTAAATGTGGCAATTCAGGATTCCCAGCCTCCTACGGCAGAGATTATGGAAGCTTTTAAAAATGTAGAGACTGCCAAGCAGGGAAAAGAAACTGCCATCAATAACGCTAATAAATACAGAAATGAAAAGCTACCGACTGCCGAAGCAGAAGCTGATAAGATTATTAAAGAGGCAGAAGCTTTTAAGCAGGAACGAATTAATGAAGCAACAGGTCAGGTAGCAAGATTTAATGAAATGTACCAGGAGTATATTAAGAATCCTGTAATTACAAAGAAAAGAATGTTTTATGAATCTATGGAGCAGGTATTGCCGGAACTGGAGCTTATTATCGATACAGGTACAGGAACCCAGAAAATTTTACCCTTAGATTCTTTCTTTGATCTGAGTACAAGCAGCAACAAAATACAGGAAGGAGGAGAGAATTAATGAAAAAAAATATTGGAAAAGGAATAATAAGCCTGGCAGTATTGGTTTTAATATTTGTAGGACTTTCCTCTATTGTAATAACTAAAGAAAATGAATATAAGGTAATCCGCCAGTTCGGTAAAATTGATCATGTGCAGACTGCAGCCGGAATCAGTTTTAAAATACCCTTTATTCAAAGTGAGGCAACCCTGCCTAAATGTATCCTTGTTTATGATTTATCTCCCTCTGATGTTATTACCCAGGATAAAAAGACAATGATTACAGACAGCTATGTATTGTGGCAGATCACAGATCCCGTTAAATTTGCCCAGACCCTGAACAGCTCCCTGGGGAATGCCGAAAGCAGAATAGATACGGTAGTCTATAACTCCATTAAAAATATTATCGGATCCCTCCCACAGGAAGAGGTGATTTCCGGAAGAGACGGAGAGCTGTCAGAAGCAATTATGAATAATGTGGGAAACAAATTCACCCAGTACGGCTTAGAGGTAGTGGCTGTAGAAACAAAGCAGCTGGATCTTCCCAATGATAATAAAGAAGCGGTATATGAAAGAATGATTTCTGAAAGAGGAAATATTGCAGCAACTTATACGGCAGAGGGGGCAGCAGAGGCCCAGAAGATCAGAAATACCACAGATAAAGAGGTATCAATTTTATTATCAGAGGCAAAAAAGCAATCTGAAATTTTAAGGGCAGAGGGAGAGGCAGAATATATGAAAATTCTTTCTAATGCCTATGAGGATGAAGGCCGTACGGAATTTTACGGATTTGTAAGAGGCTTAGATGCTTTAAAGGAATCCATGAAGGGGAATAATAAAAAGATTATTCTTGATAAGGATTCTCCTATTGCACAGATCTTTTACGGAGGCAATTAATACATGGACCAAAATAAAAGGGATGTGATGACTCCCTCTAAAAGGAAAAAAAGAAAAAGAGGAAAAGTCCTTCTTATTATCCTGCCGATGTTATTATTACTGGCCGGCATGGGTATTTTATATCTGACAATTACTAAGGGAAGAGCTTTGGAAGAAGCCCTGGGAAATTCCAGAAAAAAATTTGAAAATTATAGTCTTCAGATAACAGAGCAGGCCTTTAGCAAAGCTGTTGAAATAGTAAAGGAAGACAGTAGAAAAACGGGAGAAACTGCAAGGGGTCTTCAGGCAGCCTGGGAAGCTATGTGGCCTGAGGAGACTGAAATTACAGAAAATAACAGAGAGGATTTTGCCAGGATACAGGAATGTAAAATTATGGCTGAGGATGTATCTCAGGTTATGGTTTCAGGAATCATGGAAGGTATCCCCAAAAGTGATGACAGAAGACTATATTTATTTAATCTTCCCACTTATTCCAAAGGATTGTCAGAGGGACAGGAGCCTGTCGCTTCTGTAAGAAAGAGTGATGACAGATTTCAATTTACCTGTTCCTTAAATTATAAGCAGGCAAATAACAGATTACAGGATAAGTTTGCTGTAGGTATTAAGGTTAACGGAAGCTATCTGTTATTGTCGGATAGTATGTATATTACAAATCCGGAGCAAAGAGCCTCCTACACCTATGCTTATCCAAAAACCTCATCCATTAAAGGAATTCTTGTGGATCCCTTTAAGCTGAAGGGGAACGAATTAACAGATCTGGGAATTAAGCAGGGAGCCTATAATATTTTGGTAGGAAGACTATTGGGTCCCACCAGTAGTGCCAATTATCCTACCATAAATTACAGCTATAATGGTAAAAATTATCAATTCGACGGTCAGATTGTGGCAGAATATGACATCGTATTTTCCCGACTGACCCAGCTGGGAATACAGACTACAGCGATTATCTTAAATGACTGGGATTCCTCTCATCTGGGAATTATCCATCCCAATGCCAGGGCTGCAGGAAAATGTCATTACTATATGTTTAATGCAGCTGACAAGGATGGGGTAGATTATTTAGGAGCTGTGGCTACCTTTTTGGCAGAAAGGTACTCAGGAACAAAACACGGACAGGTAGTGAACTGGGTAATTGCCAATGAAATCAATGCAAGAGCAGACTGGAATTACTATCCGCAAGTAGGTACAGAAGAGTATACAAAGGTATATGCAGACGGTTTCCGTGTATTTTATAATGCCATTAAAAGTGTAAATGCCTGTGCAAAAATTTATATGCCTCTGGATCAGACATGGAATCGAAATTTAAACTCCGGCTCCTATGATGCCAGAGATGTACTGGATTACTTTAATGCTTACATAAAATCAGAAGGAAATATCGACTGGGATTTGTCCCATCACCCTTATCCTGTACCATTGACACATGCAGCATTTTGGAATATGCCTTCTAACTACAGGAGAATGAATCTGATCAGTAATTCGGCAGATACAAAAATGGTTACCATCCAAAATATACATGTGGTCACAGATTATCTGCAAAGAGAAGAATTCTTAAATCCTCAGGGAGAAAGCCGCAGTGTAATATTAAGTGAGCTGGGCTTTACTTCAACCTCAGGGCAAGGAATTCAGGCAGCGGCACTGGCTTATGGATATAAGATTGCAGAAGCAAACAGTCACATTGACGGATTTTTATTAAACAGACATGTAGATGCGGGAGCAGAGCTGGCACAGGGACTGGCTTTGGGAATCTGTGATGCAGCAGGGAATCATAAACAGGCATATCAGGTATACAAGCATATAGATACTTCAAAAGCTGAAGAGGTTTGTGGATTTGTCAAAGGAATTATCGGAATTTCCTCCTGGACAGAAGTAATAAAGCATCGATAGAAGAAGAGGACGATTTGAAGGAAAAAGTTTTAGTAGGTAACACAGAAATGCCGGCTGCCTTTATATTAGTTATTACAGTAATCTTACTTATGGTAACAATAGGTTTGCTGATTTTGGTATGGAAGAAAAAAAGAAAAGCTGCAGACACCATAGATACCATGGAAGGACATGAGTTTGAATACTTTTGCGCAGAGCTGTTAAGAAAGAAAGGCTTTCAGGAGGTAGAGGTAACAAAAGGCAGCGGAGATTACGGCATTGATATTCTGGCAGAAAAGGAAGGCATTACCTTTGCCATTCAATGTAAATGTTATCAAAGCCCTGTTGGTGTAAAAGCTGTACAGGAGGCCTATGCGGGCAGAGATTACTATGACAGAATGGTGGGAGTTGTTTTTACCAATCAGTACTTTACCTCACCTGCCGTAGAGGCGGCAGCTAAGCTGAAAATTCTTTTATGGGATCGGGGATATCTGGAATCTATGATGGAAGAAGAGGAATAAAAGCGGTTGTTAAACGGAAAGGAAGTAGAGAATGGAAAATAACTATATACCTAAGTCAAGATTAGTATTAAGAATATTGGCAGGAGGGTATCTGATTTATTTGGGGATTGATTTAATTACCACCTTAAAGGAACAGACAATTTCACCAATCATCAGTATTGGCTGTGCTTTATTGTTTATGGCAGTGGGAGCTGTACTTCTCTTTTTTTCTTTAAGAAGCATGAAGAATGGGGAATTTAAGGAAGCTATGGAAGAGAAATTTGAGGCTCAAGAGAAGGAAAATAAGCCTGCAGAAGAAGAAAATTAGCCAAAAAAAACAGTGAAAATAGGGGAAAAAAGTGGAAGTGTGACAAACACACATTAGACTACTTGTTTCTTATAGGATTGTATAGTATGCTAGAGGTGTCATAGTGTGTTTAATAGCAAAAAATGGAGGAAAAGTTATGACTAACTTAGAATTGCAGAAAACGGCAAATGAAGTTCGTAAATATATTTTAAAATCTGTCCATAGTGCAAAGGCTGGGCATCCGGGAGGATCTCTTTCCTCAGCAGATATTTTCACTTATTTATATTTTGAGGAACTGAAGGTAGATCCGAAGAATCCCAAGGATCCTGACAGAGACAGGTTTGTTTTATCGAAGGGACATTGTGCTCCCGGCTTATATGCTGCTTTAGCATTAAAGGGATTTTTTCCTGCCGAGGATTTATTAACCTTAAGAAAGTTAGGCTCCTATCTTCAGGGACATCCTGACATGAAAAGTGTGCCCGGTGTTGATATGTCAACAGGCTCCTTAGGTCAGGGAATTTCCACAGCAGTAGGAATGGCCCTGGCAGCTAAAATGGATCAGAAGGATTATCGTGTATATACCTTACTGGGAGACGGAGAGCTTCAGGAGGGTCAGGTATGGGAGGCGGCCATGTATGCAGGCTTCCATAAGCTGGATAATCTGGTAGTAGTAGTAGATAATAATAATCTTCAGATTGATGGATGCATTGAGGATGTATGTTCACCTCACCCCATTGATAAAAAATTTGAAGCATTTAATTTCCATGTAATAAATATTGATGCTCACGATTTTGATGAGATGAGAGAAGCCTTTGCCAAGGCAAAGGAAATCAAGGGACGTCCGACAGCTATTATTGCAAAGAGTATAAAAGGAAAAGGGGTTTCCTTTATGGAAAATAATGCAGGCTGGCATGGAAAAGCACCTAATGATGAACAGCTGGAAACAGCATTACAGGATTTGGAAAGGATCGGTGAAGCATTATGTCTGAAGTAAAAAAGATTGCAACAAGAGAAGGATATGGAGAAGCTTTAGTGGAATGTGGGAAGATCTATCCCAATTTGGTAGTTATGGATGCCGATTTGGCAGAATCTACAAAAACAGCAATGTTCCAGAAAGCATACCCAGAAAGATTTTTTGACTGTGGTATTGCAGAAGGAAATATGGTAGGTGTGGCAGCAGGTCTTGCAGCAGCAGGGAAGGTTGTTTTTGCCAGCTCTTTTGCAATGTTTGCCACAGGAAGAGCCTATGAACAGATAAGAAACTCTGTTGGTTATCCGAAATTAAATGTAAAAATTGGTGCTTCCCATGCAGGAATTACCGTAGGAGAGGACGGAGCCAGCCATCAGTGTAATGAAGATATTGCATTGATGAGATCTATTCCGGGAATGGTAGTAATGAATCCTTCTGATTACATTGAAGCAAAGGAAGCAGTGAAGGCTGCCATTAAGCATGAGGGGCCTGTTTATTTAAGATTCGGACGTGCTAACGTACCGGTAATCAATGACAGAGAAGATTATCACTTTGAGATAGGAAAAGGTACCTTATTAAAGGAAGGTAAGGATGTTACCATTATTGCAACAGGGGTAATGGTGAATTCAGCCCTAGAGGCTGCCAAGGCTTTGGAAGCTGAGGGAATTCAGGCAGAGGTTATTAACATTCATACTATTAAACCTTTGGATGAAGAAATTGTTGTGGCTTCTGCAAGAAAGACAGGAAAAGTTGTAACAGCAGAGGAGCATTCCGTAATCGGTGGTCTGGGAAGTGCTGTTTGTGATTGTTTATGTGAAAAATTACCTACTCCTGTGTATAAAATCGGTATGCAGGATGTTTACGGGGAATCCGGTTCCGCTTCTGATCTAATGGTAAAATACAGATTAGACGGTGAAGGAGTATATGCTCAGGTAAAAGAATTTCTGTCTAAATTTTAAGTAAAGAAGGATCGTTCAATGGAATATATATTATCTCCCTCAATTCTTTCTGCAGATTTTAAGCATTTGGAAAGAGATATTTTAGAAACAAAAAATGCAGGGGCCAAGTACCTGCATGTAGACGTAATGGATGGAAAATTTGTGCCATCCATTTCCTTTGGGATGCCTGTAATAAAATCCATCAGATCTGCCTCTGATATTGTATTTGATGTACATTTAATGATAGAAGAGCCTATCAGATATATTAAGGAATTTGTGGAATCAGGTGCAGATATTATTACCGTTCATTTGGAGGCCTGCAGTGATGTACAGGCTACCATCGATAAAATCCACAGCTTTGGCATTAAGGCAGGCTTATCCATAAAGCCTAAGACACCTGTAGAGGAATTAATTCCTTATCTGGATAAGGTAGAAATGATTTTAATGATGAGTGTGGAACCGGGATTTGGAGGACAGAAATATATAGAAGAGTCTACGGAACGAATCAGGAAAGTGAAAGCCATGTTAACAGAAAGAGAGTTATCCACAGATTTAGAGGTGGATGGTGGAATAAATGTGGATAATGTGGATATTGTATTATCAGCAGGAGTTAATGTGGTGGTAGCCGGATCTGCTATTTTTGGTAAGAATATTACGGAAACTACCAAAAAATTTATGGAAAAATTGGAGGCTTATCATGAATAAAGGAAAATATTATATGACCACTGCCATTGCTTATGCATCAGGAAAGCCCCACATCGGGAATACTTATGAAGCAATTCTGGCAGATAGTATTGCCAGATATAAAAGAAAAGAAGGTTATGAGGTTTTCTTTCAAACAGGAACAGATGAACATGGACAGAAGATCGAATTAAAGGCGGCAGAGGCCGGGATTACACCTAAGGAGTATGTGGACCGGGCAGCAGATAACATTAAAGGAATCTGGGATCTTATGGAAGTGTCTTATGATAAGTTTATCCGTACCACTGATGAAGACCATAAGCGCCAGGTTCAAAAAATATTTAAAAAGTTTTATGACCAGGGAGATATTTACAAAAGCTCCTATGAAGGTCTTTACTGTACACCTTGTGAGTCCTTTTGGACAGATTCCCAGTTAGTGGAAGGAAAGTGCCCTGACTGCGGCAGAGAGGTAAAGCATGCCAAGGAAGAAGCATATTTCTTTAAAATGAGTAAATATGCGGATCGCTTAATTGAACATATTAATACTCATCCTGAATTTATCCAACCGGTATCCCGTAAAAATGAAATGATGAATAACTTTTTGCTTCCCGGCTTACAGGATTTATGTGTATCAAGAACCTCCTTCAAATGGGGAATCCCTGTAGATTTTGATGACAGACATGTGGTATATGTATGGCTGGATGCCTTAACAAACTATATTACAGGTATCGGCTTTGACCTTGATAATCCTACAGATCAGTTTAAGAATATGTGGCCGGCAGATTTACATTTAATCGGTAAGGATATTATTCGTTTCCATACTATTTACTGGCCCATTTTCCTTATGGCATTAGATATTCCTTTGCCGAAGCAGATTTTCGGACATCCCTGGCTACTTCAGGGTGATGGTAAGATGAGTAAATCCAAGGGAAATGTATTATATGCTGATGATTTATCAGATTTCTTTGGTGTGGATGCGGTTCGTTATTTTGTCTTACACGAAATGCCCTTTGAAAATGACGGGGTAATTACCTGGGAATTAATGGTAGAACGTATGAATTCCGATCTGGCTAATACCTTAGGTAACCTGGTAAACAGAACGATTTCCATGAGTAACAAATACTTTAATGGAGTAGTTACAAGAACAGGGGCAGCAGAAGAGGTAGACGAGGATTTAAAACAGGTGGTAACCTCTACCCTGGAAAAAGCTACTAAGAAAATGGATCAGCTTCGTGTGGCAGATGCCATGACAGAAATTTTTGGTCTGTTTAAGCGTTGTAATAAATATATAGATGAAACAGAGCCCTGGGTACTGGCAAAATCAGAGGAAAAGAAGGATCGTTTAAGCGAGGTTCTCTATAATCTGGTTGAAAGTATTGCAATTGGAGCCTCTCTTTTAGAGCCTTTTATGCCTCAAACTGCAAAGAAAATTACAGAACAGTTAAACACTACTGTAAGAGAATTTGACAGATTGCAGGAATTTGGTCTGTATGAATCAGGAAAGCAGGTAACCGAGAAGCCTGAAATCTTGTTTGCCCGTCTTGATGTAAAAGAGGTATTAGAAAGAGCCGAGGCTATGTTTGCAGAGAGAAATAAGCAGGAAGAGGCTCAGGAGCCGGTAATTGATGTAAAAGCAAAGGCTGAGATTTCTTATGAGGATTTTGAAAAGCTTCAATTCAGAGTAGGGAAAATCATTGCCTGTGAGGAAGTTAAAAAATCTAAAAAACTGCTTTGCAGCCAGGTACAGATCGGAAGTGAAGTAAAACAGATCGTTTCCGGTATTAAACAGTACTATACAGCGGAAGAAATGGTTGGAAAAAAAGTAATGGTACTGGTAAATCTGAAGCCTGCAAAGCTGGCAGGAGTATTATCGGAAGGTATGCTTCTTTGTGCTGAAGATGAAAACGGAGATCTGGCATTAATGACTCCTGAAAAGGATATGCCTGCAGGAGCAGAGATTGCTTAAATGAAAAGCCGGAGGTAAAATTTAAAAAAGAAGGGATAAAGCGAGGTATCGTTTTATCCTTTTTCCAATATAATATAAAGAAAAATATAACTGCGAAGATACTGAACAGTTATAAAGAAATTAAGAGGGAGTATTCAGATGAAAAAAGGAAAATTTATGGTTCTTTTTTGTGCTGCCTGCCTTACCCTTGTATTATGGGGAATGTGGAGTATACCATCTAATGCAAAGTCTAAGGATTCCCAGGTAGAAACCGTTACTGAGGATATGGGAAGCTTGCTGAAAAAGGTAAAATCTTCAGATATTAAAAAATTGATTGCCTTTGCCAATGAACAGATAGATAAGGGAAATTGGGAAACCAAGGAAGGAATAGACAGAGCCATTAAGGAAGGGGAAAAGGAATTTAATATTACTCTTACGAAGGAAGAGAAGGAAGGTATTCATTCTGTTGTCAATAAGATAAAGAAATTAAAGCTGTCCCCTGAGTTTGTTCTGGAGCAGGCAGAAAAAATATATGACAAATATGGAAAAGAATTAACAGAAAATGCCACCAAGGCAGGAGATCAGCTATTAGAAGATACAAAGGATAAAATACAAGAGGAAGTGAAAAAATCTGTGAAGGATTATTTTTCCCAGATGGTAGGAAAGGTTAAGATATTCTTTAAAGGTTTTTTTGGAAATTAAAATGGAAAGTATAAGATCAGGAGATTGCTGTATCAGAAAAGCAAAAAAAGAAGAATGGGAAGAGGCCATGACCCTTGCCTGGGATACCTTTCTAACCTTTCAGACCAAGGAATACGGAAAGGAAGGCCGGAAAAGCTTTTATGATTTTATATCTGACAGAGCACTAAAAAATTTTTTTCTGAAGGATGTCTATCAGCTATTTGTGGCCATAAAAAAGGAACGTATCATAGGAATTATTACCCTGAGAAATGAGTGCCATATTTCTTTACTTTTTGTAGATAAAGACCATCAAAGAAATGGAGTAGGAAGTGCACTGGTGCAATATCTTTCAGATTATGTATTATATGAAAAGGGAATTGACTACATAACGGTGGACTCTGCTCCCAGTGCCATGGAATTTTATCATAAAATCGGATTTTGGGATTTGGCACCTATGCAGACAAAGGCCGGTATCAGTTCTACCGCCATGAAAAAGAATTTAAAATACACAGTATAAGAAGGGAAAATCAAATGAAAAGTTTTTTTAACCCGGATAATTGGTTAATGATATTTTTAGGAAACCTTACGGATATCATGCTTTTGAATGCCGTATGTTTGCTCTGCTGTCTACCGATTATTACTATAGGTCCTTCCATTACGGCCTTACACTACGTAACACTTAAGATGTCCAAGGGGGAGGAAGGCTATATTGTTAAGGATTTTTTTAAATCCTTTAAGGAGAACTTCCGTCAGTCAACCATAATCTGGCTGATATTTTTATTGGTATCAGCCTTTTTCTATCTGGATTTAAGAATTATTGAGGATGGAGGAATGGAGGTTCCTTATGCAGTCAGTGTGGTAATTTATGTTACCTACTTATTTTGCTGCAGTACTGCCATGTATGCATTTCCCTTAACAGCAAGGTTTACCAACAAAATAAAGCAAACCTTAAGAAATGCTTTTTTAATGAGTATTCTGCATGTGGTAAAAACCGTAATTATGGCAGCGATCTATCTTCTTCCTATAATATTAATTCCTTTAAATTATAATTTTTTAGCCATTTTTATCATGATAGGACTGGCAGGACCTGCTTATATAAACGGATATTTCTGGAAGGGAATTTTTAAAAAATATGAGCCGGAGGAAGAAATTACAGACACCTGGGAAGAGCCGGAGGAAATCATATAGCAATCTGTATAGAAAATCCATAAATCTTTGTATAATGTAAACATGGTACATTAAGAAAACATCAGATATACTGAGAGAAGTGAAAAACCAATGATATATAAATAACAGGAGGAAATTTTGAATGGCAAGTTTATCTTTGAAAAATGTTTGCAAAGTATATCCTAACGGATTTGAAGCTGTAAAAAACTTCAATCTTGAGATTGAAGATAAAGAGTTTATTATTTTCGTAGGACCATCCGGATGTGGTAAATCTACAACACTTCGTATGATCGCAGGTCTGGAAGATATCTCTTCCGGAGAATTAAGAATCGGTGACAGACTGGTAAACGATGTAGAGCCTAAGGACAGAGATATCGCAATGGTATTCCAGAACTACGCTTTATATCCTCATATGACAGTATATGATAACATGGCTTTTGGTCTTAAATTAAGAAAAGTACCTAAGGATGAAATCGATAAGATGGTAAAAGAAGCTGCAAGAATTCTTGACTTAACAGCTCTTTTAGACAGAAAACCTAAGGCATTATCCGGTGGACAGAGACAGCGTGTTGCCATGGGACGTGCTATCGTTCGTAATCCTAAGGTATTCCTTATGGATGAACCTTTATCTAACCTGGATGCTAAGCTTCGTGTACAGATGCGTATCGAAATTGCAAAATTACATCAGAGATTAGGAACTACCATCATCTACGTAACACATGACCAGACAGAAGCTATGACACTGGGAACCAGAATCGTAGTTATGAAGGACGGTGTAGTACAGCAGGTAGATTCTCCTCAGAACTTA
Organism: Lachnospiraceae bacterium; assembly: GCA_017558205.1. GTDB lineage: Bacteria > Bacillota > Clostridia > Lachnospirales > Lachnospiraceae > SFDP01. The sequence continues at coordinate 30,202 of JAFYWD010000219.1, forward strand.
TATGACAGACCTCAGAATCTGTTTGTTGCAGGATTCATGGGATCACCTCAGATGAACTTCTTAGATGCAGTTGTAAAAGTAAACGGAGATGTTGCAAGCTTAGAAATTGCCGGAACATCTATTCCTCTTCCTCCTGCAAAATCCAAAAAGCTCATCGAAGGCGGATATAACGGAAAAACAGTTACCTTCGGAATTCGTCCTGAGGATGTATATGATTCTGAAGTATATGTTGCTAATGCAAAATGTGTATTCGAATCTGAAGTTAAGGTATACGAGTTATTAGGTGCTGAAGTATTCTTATACTTCGATTTAGCTAACTATCCTATTACAGCAAGAGTTGATCCCCGTACAAATTCCAGACCGGGAGATCCTATTAAATTTGCTTTTGATGTTGAAAAGATTCACGTATTTGACAAAGAAACAGAGCAGGTTATTACAAACTAATTAACAAGAGGGGACAGGATTCTGTCCCCTTTTTTTAAAAAGGGAAATAAAGGTTAATGGAGCAAAAGGTATGATATCACATCAGATTATTCAAAAAAGTATAGAGGATTTAAAAAGAATTACGAAGGTAGAGCTTTCCGTTTTTGATCCTGAGGGAAGCAAAATTTGTTCCACAACAGAGGAAGAATATGCAGATCGGGAAATTGTAAGATATTTTACTGATTCCATGGCAGATACCCAGGAAGCTGACGGTGTATATTATATGAAGGTAAAAGAGGAAGGGAAGGACTGTTATATATTAACGGCAAAAAGCCCGGTGCAGGAAACCCACATGATTGCCAAAATAGCAGTCAGTCAGCTGGAAGCCTTGCTGGTTGCCTATCGTGAAAAGTATGACAGGAATAATTTTTTCCAGAATTTAATATTGGATAATCTTTTATTAGTGGATATTTATAATAAAGCTAAGACACTTCATCTGGAAGTGGAAAGAAAAAGGATTGTTTACCTTATTGAGACAAAGGCGGATCGGGATCAGGAAGCACTGGAATTATTAAGAAGTCTGTTTTCCCAGCAAAATGGGGACTTTGTTACCAGCGTGGATGAGAAAAGCTTCGTGTTAATTAAAAGTCTGAAGGAAAAGGATGAGGAAGAAGATATCTGCCATATTGCCGATACTATAGTAGACATGATGAATACGGAAGCTATGATGAGAGTAAAGGTTTCCTATGGTACTGTAGTAAAGGAATTACGAGAGGTGTCCAAGTCCTATAAGGAAGCAAAAATGGCATTGGATGTAGGAAAGATTTTCTATGTACAAAAAAATGTAATCGGTTATGGAAATCTGGGTATCGGAAGATTGATTTATCAGCTTCCGGTAAACCTTTGTAAAATGTTTATGAAGGAAATTTTCGGTGAAAATCTTCCCAAGGAAATGGATGAAGAAGTACTGACTACCGTGGAAAAATTCTTTGAAAACAGCCTGAATATTTCAGAAACGGCAAGACAGCTGTATATTCACAGAAATACTTTGGTATACAGAATTGAAAAGCTGCAAAAGGAAACAGGGCTGGATATCCGAAATTTTGAAGATGCACTGACCTTTAAAATAGCTTTAATGGTAGTAAGCTACCTTGATTATCTGGAGAAAAATAATTAAATTATTCATAAAGAGAAATTCATAAGAATATAATGATTCTGTAGGACAATGTTAATGATGCAGGTTAGATATCATGCTCATCAGGAGGTACTATGGAATCATTTTTTCGTTATATCGGATATATAGATCTTTTAGAAGAGGAAAAGCAGGTTAAAACAGCCGGTTATTTAATATGGAAATATCAGAATGGAAGTCATCAGATAGAGATAAGGATTCAAGAAAAAAGCATTACTGATACACAGCTGGAAATAAGAGAAACAGAAAAAAATCAGATTTTAGGAAAAATCATGCTGGACAGGGGATATGGGGAGTATAAAGAGATCTTTCCTGAGGATAATGGAGGAAATATCCGCATCAATGGTGGAAAACTTGTAAATCCTGAGGAACTTATGGGGATTTATACCTTGCTGGAGGATGGCAGAAAGCTATACGGAAAAATAGACCTTCCCATAAAGGAGAGAAAAGAGCAGACATTACAGGTTTATGATACGGTCAGAGAGGAAAAAGAAGAGACAGGAACAAGAAACATAAGAGAGACCGGAGGAAAAGAAAAATTTGAGCCGGAATACGAAATGAAGAGTGCGAAAGAACAAGAAATAAGTATAGAAAAAACCGAAAAAAAGAAGATAAAGCAAGAAGCAGCTCCTAGGATTGTAGAGCCGATCAAGGAGAATAAATGGCAGCAGCTTTGTAAGCAATATAGGGTAATAACCCCTTTTACAAATGGTATGAAATTTATTATGGTGAAGCCCTCGGATTTTATCATACTGCAGCAGGAATATCAGCGGCTGGTACATAATAGCTTTTTATTACACGGTTACTATGAATATGGACATCTTATCCTTGGAAAGTTAGAGGATAATGAGGAAATGCCTTATTATATCGGAGTTCCCGGTATTTATTATGAGGAAGAAAAAAAGGCAGCTAAGATGTTTGGATTTATAGGCTTTGAAGGTAAAGACGGAATTATTGAAAACGGAAGCTACGGGTACTATATGATAGAAGTAAAAATATAAAAAAACCGGATAACCCAGATTTGGGTTATCCGCAAAAAGCTATTCTATACCGCGTAAATGACTGTTAGGTAATTTTTCACGGAGGACTTCCAAATAATCCTCTAAGGTTTCACTATCAGGTGATTTTAAACCGGGAGTCAAAATATTTCCATTATCCTGAAAGGGCTGCAAATATAAGGCCGATTCAGGAGAAAGCATTTCCCGGATTTCATAAAAGTCACTTAAGCTATGTAAACGATCAACTACTGTAATACGAAATTCATAAGGAAGTCCACAATTTTGAATAATATCAATGGATTCCTGTATAAGACTTACATTAATATTAGAAACTCCGGAGGAAGTATTATACCGTGAAAATCCGGATTTAATATCCATAGCAATATAATTTAAAAGCTTTTTATCTAATAAATCACGAAGCACATCAGGTCTGTAACCGTTGGTATCCAGCTTAACCAGATATCCCATTTCCTTAATCTTGAAAATAAAATCTGCTAAATCTTCCTGCAGGGTAGGTTCACCACCGCTAATACATACAGCCGTTAAAAGAGAACGGCGGGTACTAAGAAATTTAAGAACCTCATCTTCAGGAACGATCTTGTCCGGTTCCGGACAAAGTAAAGTTTTTGCATTATGGCAAAAAGGACACCGAAAATTACAGCCACCTGTAAAAACAGTAGCAGCCACATGTCCCGGATAATCCAGTAATGTAGTTTTAGTATATCCCCCTATTAACATCTAAGCCCCCCTAAATTAAAAAAAGATATCCGCTGAAGAAGAATAATATGATTAGATTGTATAACCTGCACAATGAAATTTGTCAGATAGACTATTTGTTAGGCAAGTAGTCTATATTTTGACAGAAACCGCGGATAAGTATAATATAATATATAGAAGTATATGTGTAAATACAGAAATAAAAAAAGTTTATTATTTTCAAAAAGGTTTTAGAGGCAAAAGCCATTACAGTTAATTTGAAGAAAAGGCTTTTGCCTCCAGAATGATTAAATATAGCTACAGAGAAGACATGGTGTCAATAAAATAGATTATATGGAGCGTACTATGGAAGAAATAAAGGATAAGAAGCATATAAAGTATATGAAGGAAGCCTTAAGACAAGCAAAAAAGGCGTATGATCTGGGAGAAGTGCCAATTGGTTGCGTCATTGTATATCAGGATAAAATTATAGGCAGAGGATATAACAGGAGGAATACTGATAAAAATACCTTAGCACATGCGGAAATTACAGCTATTAATAAAGCCAGTAAAAAAATAGGGGACTGGCGGCTGGAGGAGTGTACCTTGTATGTAACCTTAGAGCCATGTCAGATGTGCTCCGGTGCCATTATCCAGTCGCGAATCGAAAGGGTGGTAATGGGTTGTATGAATCCCAAGGCAGGCTGTGGAGGAAGTATACTGAATATTTTGGAAATGCCGGAATTTAATCATCAGGCACAGGTAATACGTGGTGTAATGGAGGAGGAATGCAGCGAAATTCTTCAGAAATTTTTTAAGGAATTAAGAGTACGGAACAAAGAAGAAAAGAAGAAAAAAAGGCTAGAAAATCTTGACAAAACAGAATGCAAAGGCTATACTGACTTAGCATAAGAAAAGCAATCAATCCTGTATAGGATGGAGCTTATACAGCCGCCCTTAATAAGTGGCGATGAAGTTTGGGTCTTGCGCAATAGGAATCTACGAATCTGGTCAGGGCAGGAATGCAGCAGCCATAAGAAGAATCTCCTATGTGCCGTAAGGGTGCCTGGCGGAGTTAACTGTTGAGGTAACGTGTATAAGTTCTATTGTATACAGGATTTTTTATGTAGTAAGAACAGGAGAAATTATGCAAGAAGGATGTAACATCTGTCCCAGAGAATGTAAGGTTGACAGGTTGTCAGGAAAAAAAGGCTATTGTGGTGAAAGCAGTAAGATGATGGTGGCAAGGGCTGCCCTGCATTTTTGGGAGGAGCCCTGTATTTCAGGAGAAGAGGGATCAGGCACCATCTTTTTTTGTGGCTGTCCCTTACATTGTATTTTTTGTCAGAATTATGGAATTTCCAAAGGAAATTTGAAAGAAAAGATAAAGGAAGAGGATAAGCAGAACCAAAGGCAGGAGAATATAGGAAAAGAAATCACAGAAGAACAGCTGGCAGAGGCGATGTTGAAGCTGCAGGAAAAGAAAGCCAACAATATCAATCTGGTAACAGCAACTCACTATATCCCACAGGTTAGTAAAAGCCTAAAGCTGGCGAAAGAGAAGGGTTTGTCTGTTCCGGTAATCTATAACACCGGCGGCTATGAAAAAGTAGAAAGTCTGAAAATGCTGGAAGGCCTGGTAGATGTATATCTTCCTGATATGAAATATTTTTCCCCAAAGCTGTCCAAGGAATATTCACAGGCACCAGATTATTTTTTGGTGGCAAAAAAAGCAATAGAGGAAATGGTAAGACAGACAGGAAGTCCTGTTTTCAATGAAAGAGGGATAATAAAAAAGGGCGTGATTGTAAGACATATGATTCTTCCCGGTTCCACCCGGGACTCCATGGAGATTATGGAATACCTGATAAAAACCTATGGAAATCAGATTATTATCAGCTTGATGAATCAGTATACTCCCATGGAGCAAATGAAAACCCATCCCCTGTTAAAACGAAGGATTACACAAAGAGAATATGAAAAGGTCATAGACTTTGGAATCCAAATGGGATGGGAAAATGGTTTTGTTCAGGAAAAAGGCACTGTAGGAGAAAGCTTTATCCCACAGTGGAATGGTGAAGGACTCTAATCAGCATCTTCATCAGAATCAGCAGCTACGGCTGAAACAACAGAAGAAACAACAGATACTACCACAGCAAAGATAATAATTAATAAACCGCCACCTAATAATAAAAACATTTCAGGCATAAAATAACCTTCTTTCTTAAGATTTAAAGTCGAAACAAGTGTCACTATAATAAAAAATTTGTGAAAAGTATCAGACTTTATGTATAATAAAATGTAATTGACTTACTAAAAGTGTAAGCCCTTTTTGGAAAAGTGTCAAGTAATAGATAGGATAAAGAAAAAGAAAGGAAGGTTTATTTATGAAAAAAATTAAAAATATTATTTTTGATATGGGGAACGTCTTGCTTAAGTTTGATCCCTGGATTTCCTTAAATTATTACTGCAAAAACGAGGAGGAAAAGCAGATAATTTTTAAGGAATTATTTAAGGGACCGGAATGGATTATGGGAGATGAAGGAAAGCTGACCAACGGCCAAAGATATGAATATGTAAAAAACAGAGTACCGGAGGAGCTTCACCGGACCTTAAAGCTGGTAGTGGAAAACTGGGATATGTGTATGAAGGAAGTGGCGGGAGCAAAGGAGTTTGTACATGAAATGAAAGAAAAGGGATATCGATGCTATGTATTATCCAATGCCTGTAACCGTTTCTATCATTATTTTCCTGCTTCCTATGATTTAGGATTATTTGAAAAAATTATAGTATCCTCTGATTTAAAAATGATAAAGCCTAATAAGGAAATTTACCGACATTTACTATCCGCATGCAGTTTAGAAGCAGAAGAGTGTTTATTCCTTGATGATGTGGAGGAAAATGTGGAGGCTGCAAAAGCGGAGGGAATACGGGGGATCGTATTTCAGAATAATTATGGAGAAATTAAAAAAATGCTGGCAACAGCTGAATAAGAAATAGAAAGAAGAAGTAAAAATGAAAAAATATGAAGTAACGGGTATGAGCTGTGCAGCCTGCAGTGCCCGGGTAGAAAAGGCAGTGGAAAATGTCACAGGTGTCACATCCTGCTCCGTAAGCCTTTTGACAAATTCTCTAAGAGTAGAGGGAGAGGCATTAGAGAATGAGATTATGGAAGCTGTTACAAAGGCCGGATACGGTATCAGATCCATGGAAATGGAAGAAACAGCTAATGGTAAAAAGGAAGGAAGCAAGACTGCGGAGGAGGTATTTGGGAAAAATGAAAATTCGATCTTAAGAAACCGGTTATTACCTTCTTTGCTCCTACTGGTACTTTTGATGTATTTTTCTATGGGAGTAGTTATGTGGAGCTGGCCTTCGCCCGGCTATTTTACCCATAATCCGGCAGCTATGGGCTTACTACAGCTGCTGTTAACAGGAATTATTTTAATCATTAACCAAAAGTTTTTTATCAGCGGAATGAAGGGGATTTATCATAAGGCTCCCAATATGGATACCTTAGTTGCCCTTGGGGCAGGGGCAGCCTTTGTCTATAGCACCTATGCTTTATTTCAAATGACAGAGAGAATGGCAGCAGGAGAGATGGAACAGGCTCATCATTATCTGCATGAATTTTATTTTGAGTCTGCAGCCATGATTGTGACCCTGATTACCCTGGGAAAGCTTCTGGAGGAAAGGGCTAAGGGGAAAACAACAAATGCCATTAAGGGCTTGCTGGATCTGGCACCAAAAACAGCAACCCTGTTGGAAAATGATAAAGACCAGTCATTGGAAGAAGAAACCAAAAAAAAGACAATAGAAAAAATTGTTCCTGTAGGGGCAGTAAAAAAGGGTGACATATTTCTGGTAAAGCCGGGAGAGGCTATTCCGGTGGATGGAATCATTCAAAAGGGATATGGTGCCATTGATGAATCAGGGTTGACAGGAGAGAGTATTCCTGCAGATAAGAAAAAGGGAGATTATGTCTATGGGGGAACCCTGAACAAAGACGGTATTATTATCTGTGAAGCCGTCAAGGTAGGAGAGGATACTGCCTTATCGCAGATTATCGCCATGATGAATGATGTGGCAGCTACCAAAGCACCAATTGCTAAAATTGCAGACCGGGTTTCCGGAATTTTTGTACCGGTTGTTATTACCATTGCTCTTATTACTGTTTTCCTATGGCTTTTGGCAGGAAGTGAGGCGGGCTTTGCTTTGGCGAAAGGAATTTCCGTTCTGGTAATCAGCTGTCCCTGTGCTTTAGGGCTGGCGACACCGGTAGCTATTATGGTAGGAAATGGTGTAGGAGCAAAGAACGGAATTTTATTTAAGACAGCAGAGGCTCTGGAGGAAACGGGAAAGGTACAGATCGTGGCCCTTGATAAAACAGGTACCATTACCAGAGGAGAACCGAGGGTAACTGATATCCTGCCAACAGAAGGTACCCCAAAAGAACTGTTGATACAGCTGGCTTACAGTCTGGAAAAAAATTCAGAACATCCTCTGGCAAAAGCGATTGTTGATTACGGGCAGGAGAACAATATAGAGTTAAAGGAAATAGAGGATTTTAAGATTTTTCCCGGCAATGGCCTGGAAGGAAGTATGGAAGGAAAAAGAATTCTGGGAGGAAACCAAAGCTTTGTTCTTGGGTTGGCTCAGTCAAGGGAAGAAACCGGTGAACCTCTGCTCGGGAAGAAAAAAGAAAATCTGCAGCTGCTTGCACTGTCAGATCAACTGGCAGCCAAAGGAAAGACACCACTGTTTTTTAGAAAAGAGGACAGGCTGCTGGGAATTATAGCAGTGGCGGACAGTATTAAGGAAGACAGCAGACAGGCCATCAGTGAGCTGAAGGAAATGGGAATCAGAGTGGTTATGATCACCGGTGATCAGGAAAAAACTGCCCGGGCTGTAGGCAGTCAGGTTCAGGTAGATGAAGTAATTGCCGGGGTACTGCCTCAGGGGAAGGAAAAGGTAATTTCAGACCTTCAGAAAAAAGGCAAAGTAGCCATGGTGGGAGATGGAATTAATGATGCCCTGGCCTTAACGAAAGCGGAAATTGGAATTGCCATCGGTTCCGGTACGGATATAGCTATCGATGCGGCAGAGGTGGTATTAATGAAAAATACCTTAATGGATGTGCCTGCTGCCATCAGATTAAGCAAAGCCACCACAAAAAATATCCACGAAAACCTGTTCTGGGCCTTTGCCTATAATGTGATTGGGATTCCTCTGGCAGCAGGCTTGTGGCTTCCGGTTTTCGGCTGGCAATTAAATCCCATGTTTGCGGCCTTTGCCATGAGTATGTCCAGTTTTTGTGTGGTAAGCAATGCCCTTCGGTTAAATCTGACAAAGATCAGAAAGGCTGACATGAACAGAAAAATAAATAAGGATGATAACATCCCTGCTGTTTCAGGAACAAAAGAAGAAATATCAGAGAAAAAAGAAAGTGAGGAAAAAAGAATGGTAAAAACAATGAAAATAGAGGGAATGATGTGCGGGCACTGTGAAGCCGCAGTAAAAAAGGCATTAGAAAGTCTGTCACAGGTGGAAGAGGCACAGGTAAGTCATGAAAATAATCAGGCAATCGTTATCTTAAAGGAAGCAATAGAAGAAGATATTTTAAGAAAAACAGTAGAGGATAAGGATTATCAGGTAATATCCATAGAATAAGCAGGAGTAGACAAAAGATAGTGAATGAGATGAAACTATACAGAGAGTTCTTCCGCTATGTAGTACCCTCCATGTTTGCCTTTGCCTTATCCGGTTTGTACGGGATCGTAGATGGTTTCTTCTTGGGAAATGAGCTGGGGGATTCGGCGCTGGCAGCCATTAATATTGCTTATCCAATTACAGCTCTGATACAGGCTATTGGTACTGGAATCGGAATGGGAGGAGCAGTACAATATACCATATTAAAGGCCCAGGGAAGGGAGGAAGAAAAGGCCCGCTGCCTGGGAGTGACCCTGCAGGTATTAACAGCAGCGGCTGTGCTTTTAACTCCTGTTTTAATAGGTTCCAACAGTATGCTTTTAAAGCTTCTGGGAGCAGAAGGAAAGTTGTTAGCCCTGGGAGAGGAATATATCAGAATTATCTCCCTGGGTACCATATTCCAAATTCTGGGAACAGGGCTGGTGCCCTTTATGAGAAATATGGGTGGTGCCATGCTCTCCATGATCGCCATGGTATTTGGTTCTTTGCTAAATATAGGCTTGGATTATCTATTGATCTGGCTGCTGCCCTATGGTATGACAGGAGCAGCCATTGCCTCTGTTATGGGGCAGGCAGGAGCCTTTGGAGTCAGCCTGATTTATTTACTGGGAAAAAAAGAAAAAATAGTATGGAGAAAGGATACAGTCCATTATCTGAAAAAAATTTTTCTGACAGGCTGCTCTCCCTTTGGTCTGTCCTTTGCACCTAATATTACTCTGATTCTGGTAAATCTTAGTGCAGTCCGATACGGAGGAAATTTTGCAGTAACGGCCTATGCTCCCATCAGCTATATTACCTTTACCATTATGATGTTATTGCAGGGAGTCAGTGACGGCTGTCAGCCTCTTGTCAGCTTTTTTTATGGGAAGGGAGAAAAAAGAAATGCAAAAAATATTTATACCATGTCACGTAATTTTTCACTATTGATTGGTGTAATATGCCTACTCCTTTTAATGGTTTGGGGAAAGGAAAGTGTGGAATTTTTTGGAACCTCTTTCGAGGTAACAGCTTATGTAGTGGAAATTCTTCCGTTTTTTTTGGTGGGTATGGTATTTGCCGGCTTATCCCGGGCAGTAACCTCATATTTTTACGCCACGGAGCAGAATAAAAAGGCCTATGGGATGATTTATGGGGAAAGTATCATTTTGTTTTTGCTGTTATTGGCGATACCGGCGGCTATAGGTATTCAAGGTACCTGGCTCTCAGTGATGGTCAGTCAGATTTTAATAGCCTTACTGGGGCAGGGAATGATTATTTTATCGCAAAAATGAGCTATTTTATCACAAGCCGGCATAAAGGAGAAAGAATATGCTATTATAAATCAAGAGAAAGGGGCGAAAACTTGAAGAAGGTTTTTGGCAAATATGAAAAATACACCTATATGGTGTATTTTTTTTATAAATTTACGTTAAAATAAGATGAAAATTAATTTTAACAATTCAGCTCATGAGTCATCACAATGCTGATTGGTCATAGAAGAAAGTATAAGAAAAGCTTTTAGGAGACATACAAAATGGAAGTACGTGTGTTGGAACGGGAAAATGCCAAATTTTATTCCGGACTGTTTTTACCTCAGGTAGCAGAGGAAATTGAAAATAGTGAAGAAACCTTGTCTTTAATTTTACAAAGTGGACGGATTGCCGTAGGGGCACTGGCCGGGAAGTTGGAAGAAGACAGTTTTGTAATCACCTCCCTTTACGTAGCAGAAAATTACAGAAGAGAAGGAGGGGCCACCCTTCTTTTTGAAACACTGAAGGATGCTGTGAGTCCTTTGGTTAGAAATATCAAAATCCATTATCTGGAGCAGGAGGAGGATGGATTAGAAGCTTATCTGGACGTTTGTGGCTTTGAAGAGGAAATAACTGACACAAGATTTTACAGAATTTTCTTAGAAGAAATAGAGGGAATACCTTTATTTCAAAAGGATTATCGGTCCAGTGAGCATATCAGCAGTTTTTCCGGACTGAAAGAGAGGGATCTGGAATGGTTAAGCCATCTGGCAGAAAAACAGAATTCACTTTTGCCCCCCGGAGGTTTTTTAAATTCTGCCATAGATAAAAATCTCAGTATTATTTATCAAAGAGAAAATGAGATTATGGGATATCTTCTATTTGATGAAAAGGAGGGCAGTGAGCTAATGCTGTCAGCACTCTGGGCAGATCCCAAAAATCCGGCAGTAGCCGTTATTCTTTTAAGAGAGGCAAAAAAGAAAATGGAAGAGACAGGTAAAGAGGTTTCTTCCGTTTTGACGGAGGCAGTGAACGAACGGTCAGAGGCTTTACTGAAAAAGCTGCTGCCTACAGCCAGGCAGGTAAATAGAAGCTGGAACTACAGGATATAAGAAAGACGGGAAAATATTATGGAATCAGATAAGAATCTGTCATTAATAGCACAGAAAAGAAAATTGAAGGAAGAAAAGAAAACGGAGAAAAAATCAGCAACTACGTTTTCAAGAAATATAGAGCAGCAAAATGTAAAACCACAGTTCCAACGGGAAAAACGGCGCAGAATAGATCAGCAGATGGTAGAGGAGTTAAAGAGGCTGCAGGGAGCAGCAGATGCTGTTGAGATAGAGACTAAGCAGCCTACTCAGACGGTTCAGACCTCTGAGCACAGCTGGAAAAGAAAAAGAGTGACGGACAGGCAAAGAGGGCAGGAGCCTGAGGCAGGAACTCCCATACAGGAACAGCCTGTGACAGAAGAAGTAACAGAAGCATTAGGAGAGCATGAAAGTCAGGAAAGGATTCAGGCAAGAGCTCTGGAGAGAGAGGTGAGAACTCTTACCTCAACTGATGTTCAGCTTACCCGCCAGGATGCTACTAACACTTATACAGATGTTCTGGCTCATGAATCCAGAAAGAAGCTAAAGGTAAGGGAGGAGGACTTAAGAAGGGTCGGAGAGAGTGATTTAGCCAACTTACTTCAGACTTATACGGAAAATGACCGCTATTTGGTGGGGTATGATAAGGAAACAAAAAATCTGAAGGCAGTGTTAAAGGCATTAAAGAAGAGGTTACAGAATTCGGATAGTCTGGGCGCTGATGTCAGGCTTTGCATTAACAGGCTAAAAAAGGATTTAGAGGATATGGCAGGAGGAAAGCTTGAGATTCCGGAGGACGCCCAGGTTCTGGATTACAGTAAGCAGCAGCCTACGGAAACGGGGATCATAAAAAAAGGCAGACGGAGAAATGCCTTTATTAATAAGATGTGGTATTGGAGCGACCAGAAGGATACCCCTCTTTTTTCCCATGAACCAACAATCAATGATTTAAAGCAAAGATTGGTTTCTAACTGCTATATGGTAGCCGGGG
>JAFYWD010000220.1 GCA_017558205.1 Lachnospiraceae bacterium
TACAGAAGGATTATTTACCATAGGAACAGTGGAAGGAAATCCTGATTATACCAGTGATAATAGTAAGAATCTTTTATTTGGTCATCCATCACCCTGGTCATCAAAAACTTTAATTCATCTGGAAAAAGAGGGACGTGTACTGAATAAAATTTTTAAGGCAGATTCAGTTCGTCGTGATTCCATAAATAATGCTGTATACGCAGATATGAATATAGCAGACTATGATGTTACAGTGATTCAGAAGCTGGAATTTGTGAAGGATAACAATACCGGCAGAGATGATACAGTTAAGATCAGTTACTCTGTTAATCATGAAGGCAGAGGGGTTGTGAAGGCCGGTGTCAGAATTATGATGGATACTATGCTGGCTTCACATGATGATGCACCCTTTAAGATTCCGGGTATTGGAAATCTTATTCATGCACTTGAATTAAAGGGAAACGAAATACCTCAGACATATCAGGTATATGATGTGTTGGATAATCCGACCACACTGGCACAGGGGACCTTGTATTTAGATGGTGAAATTAAACCTGCAAGAGTACAGTTTGGCTCCTGGGGAGCTTTAAGCGGCAGTACAGATTGGAACTATCAGGTAGATGAAAGCTTTTATTTTGGTGATAGTGCAGTAGCTATTTACTTTGATCCTGTTTCTCTTAGTGGCGGACAAGGGGTAGATGTCTGTACTTATTACGGTACCGGTTTAAATTTCTACCGTACCGGCGGAAGTGATCTTGATATTTCAAAGCCTATCGGAAATGATGAGTATGCTGTATATGTGATCAATACTGCAAATCAAAAGGCAGTTCCGGAAGCAACAGTAACTATTGATGGAGTCAGTATTGAAACAGACAGTAATGGACGTGCAGTATTTTCAGGAATTACTGATAAGAAAAACTCTCTGATTAAAATTACCCATGATGATTATGTTGAAAAATCAATCTATAAAGTGGTAACAGGAGGGCGTGCTGACAGTATATCCATCAAGAAAAAGGGAGAAACCATACCGGTAGTAGAATCCGTAAAGATGACTTCTGCTAATGCAGCGTATAACGGTAAGGATTTGCTATCAGATACTGTTTATTTTAACGCCAATAAGACAAATATAAAGGCTACACCTCAGAATACAGATGTTGTGACTATTACAGCAACATCAGATATGGAAGGTTGTACCTACCGATTAATTTCCAATAATGACGTGGTAATGCAGAATGATACCGGTATCTTTAAAATAGATACCATTAATAAGGATGCTGCCGGTAATGTATTTACCTATAATCGAATTTGTGATTTTGAAGAAGGAAATAAGATTTACTTGGTTGTTGTTTCTCCAAACGGTGAAGAATCAAGAAAAGAATTACTTGGTATTAAAGTTAGTATGCCAAGCTCCTATACTTCAAATTTCACGGATAAAGTAGAGTTTTCATCAAAAATTAATTTAGATCTGCCTGATGCTGATATCATGAAGATTTTGTTGGGAAAAGAGGATTATGAGGTAGGACCTGAGCTTCTTCCTATTGAAATTGAAATCGATCAGGATGGTAAGGTTAAGGTAGCAATCAATAAGGATAAAAATAAAGACTGGGGAACTACGAAAGAGGAGTATCAGAAGACGGTACTTAACAGATCCAGTGCAGGAAAA
>JAFYWD010000221.1 GCA_017558205.1 Lachnospiraceae bacterium
ATGATGCAGCATTATGGATGGCATCTACAAGAGAAGAAATTGATGCAGCAGCAGGAAAAGCAAGTGTACTGGCAACAGAGAATGAAGATATCAGAAGCTTAAGAGAATTAACTATTTATGGTTTGAAAGGTCTTTCTGCCTATTTAAAACATGCTTGGGAGCTTGGAAAAACAGACGAAAAGATTGATGAATTTCTTCAAAAAGCATTAGCCTCCACATTAAATGACAATCTGACGGTAGATGAGTTAATTGCACTTGTAATGGAAACCGGTAAATTTGGCGTAGACGGAATGGCACTGTTAGATGAAGCAAATACCGGTGCCTACGGACATCCGGAAATTACAAAAGTAAATATTGGAGTAGGAACAAAGCCGGGAATCCTTGTTTCAGGTCATGATTTAAAAGACTTGGAGCAATTATTGGAACAGACTCAGAATACAGGGGTAGACGTATATACTCATTCTGAAATGCTTCCTGCACACTATTATCCTGCATTTAAAAAATATCCGAATTTTATTGGAAATTATGGCAATGCATGGTGGAAACAGAAAGAAGAATTTGAGAGCTTCCGGGGACCGATTCTTATGACGACAAACTGTATTGTTACACCGAAGGACAGCTATAAAGACAGATTGTATACAACAGGAGCAGCAGGTTTCCCCGGATGTACTCATATTGACAGAAATGAAAAGGGAGAAAAAGATTTCTCTGTAATCATTGAAGCTGCAAAAGCATGTGAACCTCCCATTGCTATTGAAGAGGGAGAAATTGTGGGAGGATTTGCACATAATCAGGTTCTTGCATTGGCAGATAAGGTTGTAGAAGCAGTAAAAACCGGTGCCATAAAAAAATTCTTTGTTATGGCAGGATGTGATGGACGCCATGCGGCAAGAAATTATTATACAGACTTTGCCAAGGCACTTCCCAAGGATACCGTAATTTTAACAGCAGGATGTGCAAAATATAAATATAATAAATTAGACTTAGGAGATATCGGTGGAATTCCAAGAGTCTTAGATGCAGGACAGTGTAACGACAGCTATTCTTTGGCTTTAATCGCATTAAAATTAAAGGAAGCTTTCGGACTTGAGGATATCAACGAACTTCCCATTGCATTTAATATTGCATGGTATGAGCAAAAAGCTGTAATTGTATTATTGTCACTTTTATATTTAGGTGTAAAAAATATTCATTTAGGTCCCACATTACCGGCCTTCCTTTCACCGGCAGTAGCAAAAGTTCTGGTAGAAAATTTTGGAATTGCAGGTATGGGAACAGTGGAAGAAGACTTGAAATTGTTTTTATAATTTGTTGTCAGATGCATTGGAAGTAGATGGTAGCTGATTTGGGGACGGAGACGTCTAATATCATATAGAAATGGTGTAGAGACCCATGTGCTTGCCGGGTGGCGGGTACGTGGGTTTTTTGGTTCACCACTGTTTTAGCAGTTGTTATTTTGAAAACCAAATAAAAGAGCCACTTGAAAAACAAATGGCCCTAGTGTATAATTTAATCAGAAAGCAAACGGAATTTCCGTTTTGCCCCAGTAAGAGAATACTAAATAGAAACTAGCATCTGAACTTTGCCGAGCCGGATGCTATTTCTTTTTATGATTGTCTATGTAAGACAGTGCCGAAAATACTACTAACAACAAAGTTAAAACTTCCATTGTGTTCATGGGCATCACCCCTTTCAT
Source organism: Lachnospiraceae bacterium (assembly GCA_017558205.1). GTDB lineage: Bacteria > Bacillota > Clostridia > Lachnospirales > Lachnospiraceae > SFDP01. The sequence continues at coordinate 1,697 of JAFYWD010000221.1, forward strand.
GAACTAGGGGTATCACAGAAATTCACATCCACTTTCTTTTAAATTATACAGGAATATTATACTATAAAATAGGCTAAAGCTCAAATAGAAGGCAGTGATTACGATAAAAAATATAGAAATACAGGAACGTAGTATAACAAAAATATTTTTCAGCAGAGCAAAGAGTAAAACAGAAGATATTGATATAATTAAGTCATTAGAATTTTGGGAAGCATGTAATAATATAAAAAATTTGCCTGATGAAATAAAAATGAATTACTAGATTTGTAAAATAAGTATTTGGTAGGAGAATGATTTCTGTTTTTTGAGGAAGAGTTTCTAAAGAGTAGACAGTCGTTTTTATTATGCATAATTTATTTTGGCAAATAACGAAATGACGTAGAAACCCATGCTTTGCTGTGAGGCGAGTGCATGGTTTTTTTGTTTTTAAGTTCTGTTATAGGGTAGTTGAATTTTTATGTTTATGATGTATAATAGAGCAAGAAAGTACGCAAGATAATACGTAAGATGTTGAAAATTTTTCGAGGTATTTTATGGGAGATTATAAACCACCTTTTACAATTACAAACGAGATATTGGCGTATGTATCATCCATCTCAGAGAAGGTTGGTCGTATTTCAGCTATCAGTAATTTGGAATCGAAACCGCATTTAAGAAGGAATAACAGAATTAAGTCAATTTATTCTTCGCTGAAGATAGAAGCAAATTCTCTTTCCTTGGGGCAGGTAAGGGATGTAATTAACGGTAAGATGGTGCTTGGCGAGCAAAAGGAAATTCAAGAAGTTAAAAATGCTTATGCCGCTTATGAGAGATTTTCTGAAATACAGCCATTCAGTATAAAAAGTTTAAAACTGTTTCATGGTATTATGACAAAATATGTTGTGGAAGAGTCCGGAGATTTTCGTAGAGGAGAAGAGGGTGTATTTAATGGAGATGAATGTATCTTTATGGCACCACCGGCTCAGTTTGTGCCGCAGTTAATGGATAACCTTTTTGCATGGATGAAAGAAGAAAAGAATAATGTCCATCCATTGATTATGAGTAGTGTATTCCATTATGAATTTGTTTTTATTCATCCTTTTGCGGATGGTAACGGCAGAATGGCTAGATTGTGGCATACAGCAATGCTTGCAAAATGGAAACCTGTATTTGAATATATTCCGATAGAGAGCCAGATAGAGAAGTTTCAAAATAAATACTACGAGGCAATTGCAAGGTGTCATGTAGTAGGAGAATCTACTCTTTTCATAGAGTTTATGTTGTCTCAGATTGATAAGATTTTGGATGAAGTTTCTGCTCAGGTTAGTGCGGATAATGAACAGCTTTCTGAATATCTAAAGAGGTTGCTTGAGGTTATGGAATATGACGTTCCTTATACAAGTAATACGTTAATGAATAAATTGGGATTGAAATCTAAAGAAGGTTTCCGTAGAAATTATTTGCGCCCGGCGATTGATATGAACTTGATTCGTATGACAATTCAGGACAAGCCTAATAGTAGAAACCAGAGATATGTTAGGGAATAAGGAATGCAGTTCTTCCAATGTATTGAAAAGAGTTTTTGAAGTTAATGTTGTAATAATTATACTTTTCAGCGAGCCGGGGCTGCTTTCTCTGTATTTACATTTTCTCACATGACCAAACAGCAAAGTGATTGGTCATGGCTGAACAGTTACGTTACTTTTCACACACAAGCCAATCACTGGCTGATTGGGTGGAGAATGAGAATAAAAATGGCCCAGAATCTGCCCCACCGCTGAAAGCGGTCTTTAAATGGGCAGATTCAGTTACGTTCACTGGCTTGCCTGTGAACAGTAACACAGTTACCGACATATACCAATTGACACGCTGAAATGGTTGAAAAATTCAAGGTTTTATGGTAATATAGAAAGAATATTTGATGTTTCCTTTTCTATGCTACAGCCTAGAAAGGAGGCATAAATGGGGAAATCCCTTAATGGTAAAGAATTAGGAAAAGGAATTTCACAGAGGAAGGATGTCTGTATCAGGCGCGTTTTGTAAATCGCTTCGGTAAAAGAGAGACGATTTATGCGAAAACGCTGAATGAGATTCGACATCAATTAAGAACAGAGCAGTACGAAGATGAAAAGATGCTCAATGTTATAAACAAGGAAATGACTCTGGATGAGTGGTATGAGGTCTGTTCATAGTAGCTTTGGAAACAGGACTTCGTATCGGAGAATTGATGGCAGTACGAGCATTAAGCAAAAGAAATAAAAGGCGCAAAGCCTTGAAAATAGGAGGTTTTTAAGAGATATGGAAGCATATAAGCAGGAGTTTATCGAATTTATGGTGGAAAGCCAGGTTTTAAAATTTGGAGATTTTACGTTAAAGAGCGGAAGAAAGTCTCCCTTCTTTATGAATGCGGGAGGCTATGTAACAGGCTCTCAGCTGAAAAGATTAGGTGAATATTACGCAAAAGCAATTCATAATAAATACGGGGATGATTTTGATGTATTATTCGGACCTGCTTATAAGGGAATTCCCCTGGCAGTTGTAACAGCCATGGCTTACAATGAGTTATATGGAAAAGAAGTACGTTACTGTTCAGACCGTAAGGAAGAAAAAGATCATGGTGCCGATAAAGGAAGCTTTCTGGGAAGTAAATTACAGGATGGCGACAGGGTAATTATGATTGAGGATGTTACTACCTCCGGTAAATCCATGGAAGAAACGGTTCCGAAGGTAAAGGGAGCTGCTGACGTAACCATCGTAGGTTTGATGGTTTCCTTAAACCGCTGTGAAAGAGGAAAAGGGGAAAAGAGTGCCTTAGAAGAAGTGAAAGAACTGTATGGCTTTGAGACAGATGCTATTGTTTCCATGAAGGAGGTAGTTGAATATCTCTACAATAAGGAATGTCAGGGAAAAGTTCTGATCGATGATGAAATGAAAAAAGCAATTGATGATTACTATGAATTATACGGGGCAAAATAAGTTTAGGTAATAAATTAACTGCGAAGGAGGATTGGTAAATTTAAGAAATCCTCCTTCGCAGTTTTTTATCTATTGTCATGGGATAGAATTGTAGAGTACAATGGTACAGTATTTAACAAAAACAGTAGGTTCCCAAAGGAGTAATGATGGAGAAAAAAAGAAGCTTTATTTTTACCAATAAAAGACATACAAGAAGAGGAATCATGTCTTCTATCTTAGGAATCATCAGTCTGGTTTCCCTGGTTATTGCCGTTTATCAGACCTATCAGGCAGCAGGACAGGCAGGTGATAATCTTGGGCTGGTAGGCTTTGTGTCCTTGGTCTTTGCCATTACAGGAATAGGCTTAGGTTATTTTGGAAGACTGGAACAGGATCGCTTCCGGTTATTTGCTTATCTTGGTTTAGTGCTTAATTTTCTTGTTCTGGCAGCCATCAGCTTTATTTTGTATGCAGGTGCCTACGGACTATAGATGAAAAAGGAGAAATATGACAGAATTAGTAAGAGAGAGAATGGAGCTTGCTCTTGAAAGAATAAAAGAAATAGAAAAGGAAAATCTGCTGTCTGAAAAGCTTCAGGCATATGCCCGGACAGTTGCCGGTTTTTTACTGATGGTAGAGGAGCACAGACAGTGGGTGCTTTCAGGTGCCATGGAGCAGGCTGCCTTAGAAGAGCTTCAGGAAAGAAATTATAATTTATACAGGGATATTCTGCCTGAAAATTATGATCAAAGCTTCGGGAATCCTGAATTTGCAGTGAAGGAACTGGGGGAAACGGGTAAAGTTCTATCTGCCCTGTATGCGGAGCTTCGGGCAAATATTTCAGAGACCATGGAGGAAGAGCCGGTATTAACCCTGCTTCGCTGGGAGCTTTTTCTGGAAATATACGGTCTGCTGGCGGAAGGAGAGGGGAGGGAGGCCTTAGAGGAGGCTTATTACTGGTTTGCCTATGATTATGCCGGAGAAATCCTGGAAGCCAATATCAGAGCCCAATATGGCAGAGAAAAGTCCTTTGCTGAAAAAATCATAGCAAATATGGCAGAAGGAGATTTACGTTATTTATATTTTTACCAGGAATATATTACGGAGGATCAGCTAAAGCTGGCTCAATTTATGCAAAAGCTTCCTCCGGAAAAAGTAAAGCTGATGGCCGATACCTATACGGAAGGCTTTCGCAGGGGCTTTGAAGTAACAGGGAAGGATCTTTCCATTAAGAAGAGTGTAAATATTTATTATAATATTGGAATGGAACCCATGATCAGGGAAGCCATAAAAAACTTTGAAGCCATGGGCTTAAAGTCCTGTTTGTTTGCTGCTTATGGTAGCTTTTTAGGAGGAAGAAAGCTGCAAAAATTCGGCTACTACGGTGCCGTTGCCAATAAGCAGTTTGAATATGATCATGAATACGACAATGCGTTATATTTAAATAGTAAATATGTGAACAGAAAGCTGGAGGCTTACGGGGCAGCCCTGGAAAAATATAAAGAAGAAACCTCCTATATGGCAGGACCTGCGGTGGTGGAAGAGTTTGGAGAGGAGCCCTTTGTTCCCGGACCGAAAAAAGAAATGCTGAAGTTAAATGAAAAGCAGCAGAGCCTTCTGGTGGAATATACGGGCAAATCAAGAAGACTGTTAAACCAATATGTCAAGGGAGAAGAAAGAAGCTTTACCATCATTGCTTTTCCCACACCGGCTATCGGAGAAAGCTTTGAGGAAATTTTTGAGGAAACCATTTCCTTAAATACCTTAGACAGTAACATCTATGAAGCCTATCAGCAAATTATTATTGATTCCTTAGATCAGGCCTCTTATGTAAGGATTAAAGGAAGGGGAAAGAATCATACAGACCTTCAGGTGGCACTTTGGCCATTGAGCAATCCTGAAACGCAAACCAATTTTGAAAACTGTGTAGCGGATGTTAATATTCCTGTAGGAGAGGTATTTACTTCCCCACGTCTGACCGGAACCAAGGGCTTACTTCATGTTCCCAGGGTATTTTTAAAGGGACTGGAGTATAGGGACCTGAAGCTGTGGTTTACAGACGGCATGATTACCGATTATACCTGTAAAAATTTTGCAGAGGAGGAAGAAAACAGAAAGCTGATTAAGGAAAAGCTTCTGGGAGACAGAGATACTCTTCCCATGGGAGAGTTTGCCATCGGAACTAATACCACTGCCTATATGATGGCGAAAAAATACGGAATAGAAGGTATTCTTCCTATTTTAATTGCAGAAAAAACAGGTCCTCATTTTGCCATTGGAGATACCTGCTATTGCATGGAAGAGGAGGTTGTTTCCTATAACCCGAACGGAAAGCAGATTGTGGCAAAGGAAAATGAAAAATCAAAATTAAGAAATACCAAGCCGGAAGAGGCCTATTTTCAGTGTCATACAGATATTACCATCCCGTATGACGAACTTGCGGAAGTGACAGCAGTGGGAGTAAATGGGGAAGCAGTAATTATTCAAGAGGGAAGATTCGTATTAAAAGGTGTGGAAGAATTGAATAAGCCCTTTGACTAATGGATTATTATTTAGTAATATGTATAAAAAGCGATTTTAAGGCTTCGTATCTATGAAGGTACTAAATAGTTATTATAATAAGATGAAAAAAGGAGAAAAATTATGGCACAGGTTGGAATTGTAATGGGAAGTGATTCAGATATGCCGATTATGGCAAAGGCAGCAGATATTCTGGAGGAGCTGGGAATTTCTTATGAAATGAAAATTATTTCCGCTCACAGAGAGCCTGATGTATTTTTTGAGTATGCAAGCACAGCAGAGGAAAAGGGCTTTAAGGTAATTATTGCAGGAGCAGGAATGGCAGCTCATTTACCGGGAATGTGTGCAGCAATTTTCCCTATGCCTGTGATCGGAATTCCTATGCATACCACCTCCTTGGGAGGAAGAGATTCCTTATATTCAATTGTTCAGATGCCTTCAGGAATTCCTGTTGCAACAGTGGCGATTAACGGGGGAGCCAATGCAGGCTTACTGGCGGCTAAGATTCTGGCAACCTCTGATGGTGAGCTTTTAAACAGATTAAAAGATTATTCCAAGTCCATGAAGGAAAGTGTTCAGAAAAAGGATGAACGTTTACAGGAAGTAGGATATAAAAATTATTAAAATAAAGAGAGAAACCTGAGAAAAAAACTAAAGGAGAATAACAATGGATTACAAGAAAGCTGGCGTTGACATTGAAGCGGGATATCAGTCCGTAGAATTAATGAAGGAGCATGTAAAAAAGACCATGCGTCCTGAAGTACTGGGAGGTCTGGGAGGATTTTCAGGAGCCTTTTCCATGGAAAAATTTAAAAATATGGAAAAGCCTACCCTGGTTTCAGGAACAGACGGAGTAGGAACAAAATTAAAACTGGCTTTTTTAATGGATAAGCATGATACCATCGGTATTGACTGTGTGGCAATGTGTGTAAATGATATTGCCTGTGCGGGAGGAGAACCCTTATTTTTCCTGGATTATATCGCCTGTGGAAAGAATTATCCTGAAAAAATTGCTACCATCGTAAAAGGGGTAGCAGAAGGATGTCTCCAGTCTGATGCAGCTTTAATCGGAGGAGAAACAGCAGAAATGCCCGGCTTTTATCCGGAAGATGAATACGATCTTGCCGGCTTTGCCGTAGGTGTGGTTGATGAAAAGGATCTGATTACAGGAAAGGATCTTAAGGCCGGAGACGTGTTAGTGGCTATGGCTTCTTCAGGAGTTCACAGTAATGGTTTTTCTTTGGTTCGTAAGGTTTTTGAAATGACAAAGGAAAGTCTGTTTACACATTATGATGAGTTGGGAACTACCTTGGGAGAGGCTTTACTGGCACCTACCAAGATTTATGTAAAGGCATTAAGAGGTATCAAGGAAGCAGGGGTTAGGGTAAAGGCCTGCAGCCATATTACCGGAGGCGGCTTCTACGAGAATATTCCAAGAATGCTTCCTGAGGGAATCCGTGCCGTAGTGAAAAAAGACAGCTATGAAGTGCCCGCTATCTTTAAATTATTACAGGAGAAGGGACAGATTACAGAGGAAATGATGTACAATACCTATAATATGGGCTTAGGTATGATTGTTGCGGTAGCTCCTGAGGATGTAGAAAAAACCATGGAAGCTATGAAAGCAGCAGGAGAAACCTGTTACATCGTAGGTCATGTGGAAGAAGGCGAAAAAGGAGTTACCTTATGCTAAAGATTGTAGTATGTGTATCCGGTGGTGGAACCAATCTACAGGCAATTATAGACGGAATTGAAAATAACAGTATTACCAATACACAGATTCAGGCAGTAATCAGTAATAATAAAAATGCGTATGCATTGGAAAGAGCAAGAAAACACGGAATTGAGGCGCTTTGTCTTTCTCCCAGGGAGTTTTCCGACAGAGAAGAATTTAATGCAAGCTTTTGTCAGACCATGGGTGAGCTGAATCCTGATTTAATTGTTCTGGCCGGTTTTCTGGTAACAATTCCGGCTCGGATGGTTTCAGATTTTAGAGGAAGAATTATCAATATTCATCCCTCCTTAATTCCTTCTTTCTGTGGGGTAGGCTATTATGGCTTAAAGGTACATGAAGCTGCCCTTGCCAGAGGAGTGAAAATCAGTGGTGCGACGGTACATTTTGTAGATGAGGGAACTGATACAGGTCCTATTATTTTACAAAAGGCAGTAGAAGTAGGAGCTTGTCAGACACCGGAGTCATTGCAGAAAAAGATTATGGAGGAGGCAGAGTGGGTAATTCTGCCTCTGGCCATCAATGAAATTGCAGCAGGGAAGATAAAAATTGGTGAAAGCCGGGAGGAATAGTATGAAAGTATTGATTGTAGGAAGCGGTGGCCGTGAGCATGCAATAGCTGCCAGTGTAGCCAAGAGTAAAAAAGTAGAAAAAATTTACTGTGCCCCCGGAAATGGTGGCATTGCAGCTGTGGCAGAATGTGTAAAAATAGGAGCCATGGAATTTGATAAGCTGGTTGCTTTTGCAAAGGAAAAGGCGATAGATATGGTAATTGTAGGGATGGATGACCCCTTGGTAGGTGGTCTGGTAGATGAAATGGAAGCTGCCGGTATTCCCACCTTTGGTCCCAGAAAGAATGCAGCTATTCTGGAGGGAAGCAAAGCATTTTCCAAGGATTTAATGAAAAAGTATCAGATTCCTACTGCCGGCTATGAAAATTTTGAAGATGCCGATGCAGCCATTGAATATCTGAAAAAAGGCAGCTTTCCCGTAGTTTTAAAGGCAGACGGTCTGGCACTGGGAAAAGGTGTTTTGATTTGTAATACTCTGGAAGAAGCACTGGAAGGTGTGAAGAGTATTATGCTGGACAAGCAGTTTGGTTCAGCAGGTAACCGTATGGTAGTGGAAGAGTTTATGACAGGAAGAGAGGTTTCCGTACTGGCTTTCGTAGATGGAAAGACAATTAAGCCTATGACCTCGGCTCAGGATCATAAACGGGCAAAGGATGGAGATCAGGGACTTAATACCGGAGGAATGGGTACCTTTTCCCCCAGTCCTTTCTATACCAAAGAAGTAGATGATTTTTGTAAGAAATATATTTATCAGGCAACAGTGGATGCCATGGCCAAGGAAGGCAGAGAGTTTAAAGGAATTATCTTCTTTGGCCTGATGCTTACACCTAACGGTCCCAAGGTTCTGGAATATAATGCCAGATTTGGAGATCCGGAAGCACAGGTAGTTCTTCCCAGAATGAAAAATGATATTATTGAAGTAATGGAAGCCTGTATCGAGAGTCGCCTGGAGGAAGTTGATCTTCAGTTTGAAGATAATGCTGCCGTATGTGTGGTTCTGGCTTCTGATGGTTATCCTTTAGCCTATGAAAAAGAAAAGCTGATTCAGGGACTGGAAAGCTTTGAAGGAAAAGAGGATTACTATTGCTTCCACGCAGGAACAAAGCTGGAAGATGGTCGTATTCTTACCAATGGCGGAAGAGTATTGGGAATTACTGCCAAAGGAAAGGATTTAAAAGAGGCCCGTAAAAATGCTTATGAAGCTACCACCTGGGTAGACTTTGAAAATAAGTATATGAGAAATGATATAGGAAAGGCAATTGATGAGGCCTAGTCAGGTCTTACGGAAGGAAAGGATCAAAGAAAAAGCATGAAAAGTAAGTTTAGAATAAAAGCCTTCCTGTGGATTTTATGTGCAATGCTTGGGTGTGGCATATGGATTAGTACAGGGCTGGAAAGCTACGCTGCTGCAACTGCCGATGTACTGGCACAGGAAGGAAGAATCAGACAATCTGCTGACAAATCCAGTAAAACAGTAGCTTCTGTAAAAAAAGGTGATAAGCTGGATGTTCTGGCAGAAACCAAGGATGGTGAGGGATATACCTGGTATAAGGTAAGAATCAACTCCCAGGAAAACGGATATATCAGAGCGGATTTAGTGAATATTTCAGGTTCTGTTCCTGCAGAAAAAGCTGATACTGCCACTGAGCAAAGCAGTGATTTGGCTTCAAACCAGGAGGAGACCACTGCAGTAGAGGTTACTGTTTCCGAAACTGATGTTATCAGTGTAAAGACGATACAGCAGGCAAAAATTCGTAAAGGGGCAGGCACAAATTTTGATTCTGCCGGAGGAATTAAAGATGGAATCACTATACCTGTTTTAGGTATTGCTACAGGCAGCGACGGGAAAAACTGGTATAAGATTTCTTACAGTGAAAATAACAGCACCATTGAGGGCTTTATCAGAGAAGACCTGGTAGAAGTGGCTGAACGAAAAGAAGCAGTAGAAGAAGTACCTGTGGAGGAAGCACCGGTTGTAGAAGAAGTAGCAGAGCCGGTGGAAAATCAGGACTATTATCTTAAGTATATGGATAATGGGAATGGAGAAATGGATTGGTTCTTATTTGATAATATTGAAGGAACCAGTATGAGTCTCACTCAGATTCTTAGTGTAATTGATCAGGTGAAAAACAAAGAATTAAAGGATGACCAGGATTTGGTAACCATGAAAATGGTAGTAATTGTCCTGGCAGTTGTAGTAGTGATTCTGATTGTTGCACTTACCATCTTAATCTTTAAGCTTCGTGATTCCTATGTATATGAGGAATATGAGGATGAGGAAGAA